>CAZJAK010000036.1:0-1225 GCA_964543935.1 uncultured Spirochaetaceae bacterium | reverse complement strand
CTATTGACGATCAACGGCACATAATAAGTCCCCCCTGTCTCGAACAGGGACAAGTCTTCATTGCCAGCCACATAGAAATCGGCCCAAGGATCGGCTTCCTCAACCAGTTCGGCCGTTGGTGCGGTCGGCTCTGCTTCAACCACGATCGGTGCGCTTTCAGGCTCCGAAAGAGGTTCAACAGCCAGCGGCTCAGGCTCAGGTTCAACGATGACAGATTCGACCGTAATGACAGTCGACTCCGTCACCGGTTCAGGAAGTCTAATTGGTTCTATTTCTTGCCTGACTGGTACCTCTGGAATCAATTCAGGTTCAGGATAGGGCTCAATGGTGATGGAAAATGGTTGCGGAATGGCAAGCGGTGCAGGTTCGGGTTGTTGTGACGGTTTGCCCATCACATCAGGCACCGACTCTTGAACCGATACGGGCTCGCTCACAACCTCCACCTCAAGCGGAGGCATGAGCGTTGCAAGCGGGACGGGATCTGGGGAGGGTACTGGTTCTCCGAGTGGTTTTGGCACCTGGGCAGGGACAAGCTCACTGGGAGGGACTGCCTCACGATCGGGCTTTTCCATGCTGGACGGAGCCGGCTCGAGCGGCACCACCGGTTCTCCCGGCACTTCAATTTCAGCGGATGCTTCAGGGAATACCGGTTCGGTGTCTACAATCGGGGATGCGGGAACAGCCTCGACCGGCTCAGTCTCGACCTGAAGTGCCGGTTGTTGGATAACAACCTCGACTACTTGTTGTTGCCCATATGCAGGCGGCGGTGCATCCGTTACCGCCGCAGGACTTTCTTCGATAAGAGCCTCATCGGGAATCTCGATTGCGATTGGTTCAAACTGGGGAACAGGTTCTGGTTGGGGTATGTGTACACGTTCAACCGGTTCAGGTTGCACTTGCTGCTGCACGAGAGGGACTGTGGAAGTCTGCGGAGCCTCGACGGCTCCTTGTCGCTCGATTGTGCGCGTCGCGCACAATGACAAGAACATGATCATGACGAGAAAAAGCAACACTATGGCCAATATGACTATAAGTCGCTTTTTCTCCGTCGATTCCATGGATTCCTTCTAATGTACGAGCAAGAGCCGGTCTCGTTACTTGTTGTAGCTGATCTTGGCGGTGAAAGCCCTCTCGGCGTCCTGTAAATTGGTCGGGAATTGCATGTTCTGCGGCCAGACGGCCTCGACGGTTATGGTCTTTCCAGCCAACAAGTTCAATCCGTTCA
>CAZJAK010000035.1:0-23157 GCA_964543935.1 uncultured Spirochaetaceae bacterium | reverse complement strand
ACAGGCCAGGTAGGACTCGAACCTACAACATCTGGTTTTGGAGACCAGCGCTCTGCCATTGGAGCTACTGACCTGTGCGTTGCTCGAATCCCGGTTATTTTATCTTCGTCTCGCGATGAAGGGTGTGCTTGCGCTCGAACGGACAATATTTGTTCAACTCAAGCTTTCCGGTCGTATTGCGGCGGTTCTTCTCGGTGGTGTAGTTCTTCTGCTTGCATTCGGTGCACTGCAGGGCAATCTTCTCTACCGGTCCCTTTTTCTTACTGCTAGGCATTTCAAACCTCTCTTCATGTGGACGCTTCCACGCGGCGATCATCCCCAAGATGTCGAAAGCCCTCGATCGGATTTGAACCGATGACCCCCACCTTACCATGGTGGTGCTCTGCCAGCTGAGCTACAAGGGCAAAAAAACAACGACCGGACACACCGAAACCAGCATGTCTTCGGTCGAGCAGAAGTCAACGTAGCAAATCAAGCCATATTTGTCAATATATGGTTCTCTGCATGCGACGATCCGAGTTGCAGTCGGGCCGACAACGGGATGCATCTTCGATGATGAGTCTCATCTCGTGTAGCATGGGCGGAATTTTCAGTGGCAAGACCACAATTGAAGTTCGGTTTCAGTACACAATGATCGTTTTTCTTGTATAATGTTCTCATAAGGTAGTGGAATAAGTTATGGATTTCAATAATATCAACATTAAAGAAGCGATAATTATCATAAAATTTCTCTTGGATAAAGATAACTGCGCATCAAGGAGAGAAATTCTCGACGCTGTTCCTTGGGGGTCCTCGAAGACCGACCAAATCATCAAGGTGTTGAGAGAACAATCAATCCTGCTCAAAGACCAAGAGGACCATAAGGCGACGAGGAGGGGACGCACAGAGAATAAGTTCTCCTTGAATCCTCAGGTAGGCTTGTTCCTAGGAGTTGAACTCAGCAATCATTTTGATCGTTATGTATTAGCTGATTTTTCTGGGAAACCATTGGATTGTGAAGAGTTCTCACCCTCATATCGGGCTAATGACATCATCGCAAGCATACTGCAGAATATTAGTACCTTCTTAGGCTCGGTTGAACATAAAAGCCAGATGCCTATTTTAGGCATCACCCTCGCCTTGCATGGACTTTTCCACGAAACTCACGGGCAATTGCTTCAACCAATGGACAGCAACTCGACCATTAATCTGAACATGAGGAAGGTCATTAAAGACAATCTTGGTGTGACTGTCTCGGTCTGTCATCCCCGCCATCTGATTTTGATGGAGAAATATGGATTTGAAAAAAAAGAAATCTTGGACAAATATGTGTTGAACCTGATCCACGGCAATGGGGTCGGCATGGGTATTTCCATCAAAGGTGAATTCATCGACGGTGCGACAAACCTTGCCGGTGAGATCGGGCATGTAGCTGTTGTTGGCAACACCCTGAAATGTTATTGCGGCAAAGAAGGTTGTCTAAGGACTCTCGTTTCGTACCGGGGTATTGTTGACACAGTGATTCGTAAAATTGAGCAAAAACACGCCACTTCACTGGATATCGCCAAGCTTAAAAACGACTCTTTCGAGACCAGTGTGGAGAATATTATCGACGCCGCACTTGGGAAAGACACGCTGAGCATGATGGTGATTCATGATGTCGGTGTCCTGCTTGGTTCGAATATTGCGAAGGCCGTCAATCTATTCAATCCCGATTTATTGGTTATACACTCGAACCTTATCCGGGCAAAAGAAATATTTACCAGCCCATTGCTATACCATCTTGAGACCGAAGCCTTGCCGAAGAGTGTTCAGAACTTAAAAATCGATTTCGTCCCCTATCCGCCGTTCGCTATTGCAGCAGGCGCCTCGAAGCATGCCTTGGTTCAATATCTCGAGACTTTGGGATTGCCGGACGACCAACGGGACTAAGAATGCTCACGCATCCTTATTATAGATCGATGGCTTCTGCATCTTCTCTGGTCCAATTGGGGCAAACCTAAACATATAATACTCCGATTCCAAGAAGCTCTCGTCACGCGTCTCCTTGGCTCTTTTCCACATGCATCGACACAATTCCTCCAACTTCAAGGCGTACTTCCGATCATGAGCCAGGTTATTCAGTTCATAAGGATCTTCATCGAGTAAATAGAGTTCGTCTTCATCAAATCCGTTGAACACATATTTCCATTCGTCTTTCCAAACAATCCTTTGCGTGACAGAGAAACGTTGTCCGAAGAATTCGGCATAACCGAGTCTCTCCGAACCAATCCGGGATACAACATGGTTCACCAAAGATTCTCCATCGATTCCAGTCAGAGGCTCACATCCAGCCAGCTCGAGGACTGTCGGGAAAATATCGATCGTCGTGGCCCTTACCGAGGTGCGTCTTACATCCCTGAATCGAGTATCTTTGATGATCAAGGGGATATGATACCCTTCGTTGAAAGCCGGAACCCCTTTGCAGAACAACCGATGGGCTCCGAGCAAATCCCCGTGGTCAGACATGAACACGATCACCGTATCGTCGATATGCCCACTCTTTTGCAACACATCGAGAACCCTTCCCACTTGAGCATCGACAAGAGTACACAAAGCATAATAACACCGGGTCATTTCTTTAAATTCTGCCTCGTCAAGTGATGCGAGGGTCCTCTGAATTCTCCGGTAAATGTTTGGGCGAAGTTCTAATGCATCGGTGAAACTCGGGGGCAGTGGAATATCCTTCCCATCATAGAGTTCATACATGTCTTTTGGGGGGACATACGGGTCATGGGGAGCATTGGTTGAGATGAACACGCACCAAGGGGTGTCTTTATCAGTTTGCTTTTCAATAAACTCAATCCCTTTCGAGTAGAGATAATACTCTTCGGTCTTATCGCTCGTCTCTTGATGGACTCCATACAACAGACGCTCGTTATAGCCGGGATGGGAAACAGAAGTGCGTGAAATGATCGTGCGATTATGCCGGGGTACTTCATTCTCATTCTCATGCTCTGCGAATCCGAATGAACCGAGATCGCTCTGACGGTCCACATGCCACTTGCCGAAATATCCGAGCGAGTATCCAAGACTCTTCAAATGTTCCGGGAACGTTCTGCCATCACGTATCAGAGAAGCCCTGAAGGACTCAACCGTGTGGGCGTTATCAACCATGCCATGATTATGTGGTAATTTACCGGTCATCAAGCTTGCTCTCGCTGGAGAGCATATCGGACTGACCGAGAACGCATTATCGAATACCGTTCCCGATTCAGCTAACCTGTCAAGATTCGGGGTAAGACAATTCCGACTGGTCAGCGTGTCGTAGCGCTGTTGATCGGTGATGAGGAACACAATGTTTTTGTTCACGTTGGCCTCCAATCTTTAAGCCTTCCATCCCCATTTAGACAGGCATGAGCCAGTTCGGGAGAAACATCGTTATCTCTGGAATGTAGGTGATGAACATCAAGGTGATGAACATAACGATATAGAATGGAATCAAGGCTTTTGACAATTTTTCAATCGACATATTGGCTACGGCACACCCCACATACAACACTGATCCGACTGGGGGAGTGAGCAAGCCGATTCCGAGATTCAGGATCATGATAATGCCGAAATGAACCGGCGATATGCCGATTGCCGTCATGACTGGGAGCAAAATCGGTGTCATGATGATGATGATCGACATAACGTTCGCAATCGCCCCCAACACCAACAACATTAAATTCACTATCAAGAGGATGACAACTGGATTATGGGATATCCTCAACAGTGCTGTTGACAAATGCAACGGAATACGCAGATACGCTATCAGCCATCCAAAAGCGGTCGCACTACCGATTAAGACGAGTACGGTCGACATCGTACGCGCCGAACGGGTAAGAATCGGCCAAATCTCCTTTAGCGGGATTTCTTTATAAACGAAAAAGGTGATGATGAAGGCATAGACAGCGGCGATAGCCGCGGATTCCGTTGCCGTGAAGATACCGCCAAGCACGCCCAATAACACGATAAGAATAGTCAACAAGGCTAGAAAGCATTCTTTAAAAGCTTTCCCAAGCACTCTAAAACTGAACCTATCCCCTTTGGGGTAATTTCGCTTCACCGATACGAAATAACTGTAAACCATCAAGGCCACTCCAAGGAATATACCTGGAACCATTCCGGCTAAAAACAACCTCCCGATTGACACCCCACCCGCGGCGAGCGAATACACAATCATATTGATGCTTGGAGGTATCAATATCCCTTGGATGGAGCTGGCTAGGGTGATTCCGGCTGCAAAATCTTCGTCATAACCTTGTTTCTTCATGATCGGTATCATGATTGCACCGATGGACGCCACATCGGCGCTTGCAGAGCCAGAGATCCCTCCGAAGAACATGCTGTCGGCGACGTTTACCATCGCAAGCCCTGCCCTCATCCATCCCACCAAGGCATTGGCTAGTTTCACCAACTTGTCTGCTATTCCTCCAGCCCCCATGATTTCACCCATGATGATGAAAAACGGCACTGACAATAAGGTGAAAGTATCCAATCCGGAAACCATGTTTTGAGCGACAGACAACAAGGGAAGCCCCAAAAACAGTGTCGTTACCAAGGCCGAAAGACCCATAGCAAAAACAATGTTGATACCAATGACCACCTGCCCCAGGAACGATGCCAGCAGGATTATGATTGCCAGAGTTTCGTTACTCATGCCGTCCATCCCTTTTCACAATTTTCTCAACCACAGCCATCAGATAAGCAAAGCCAGCCACAGGCAATGATAGATACAGCCAAGCTCTCGATATCTCCAAACCAGGAAGGATTGCTCTGGCCGTTTTTCCTGCCAGTTGCATCCCGTACACGATCATGAACAAGCTGAACAACAAGACAATTGTCTGGTTGATGAAATACAGTATTTTTTTCCCGCGCGCAGTCAGGAGTCTATCGAACAATGTGATTCGGGCGTGTGTGTCGGTACGCAAGGCAATGACAGCACTGATCAAGCCGAACCAAATGAGCAACAACCTAGCAAGTTCCTCACCCCAGCGGGGAGAGGCTTTGAAACCGTAGCGCGTGATGACAACATAGCTGATTACAAACACTTCTAGCACGAGAAGTATCCGGCAGAACCAGTCCACTCCAATAAAAAACGTTCGACATAGCTTGGCAACTGTATTGCGCATGGGACCGTCCATCCTTCTATTCAAGCAAATCCCCCGGAGAGGCCACAACCGCTCCAGGGGTATTCATGATACATGAGTCCATCACCAGTATTATTTGACTTTCTGAATAGCTTCGATCAAAGATGAGAACTCGGCGTATTTCTTATACACCCCACCGACAGCTGCCTGCCACTCGGCATGGTCTACCTCACGAATCGTTACTCCAGCTGCCCTCACCTTTTCGAAAGCTGCCTCTTCCTCCTTTGCTGCAATCTCACGATAATAGGTCTCCGCATCATTGAAGGCGTCTTGCAACAGTTTTTTATCGGCATCGCTCATCTTGTTCCATACAGTCGGAGAAATCATGACGATGCTTGGATCGATTTGGTGCGCTGTCAGGGTAAGGACTTTCGCAACCTCTGGGAACTGGTTATTCACGAATCCTTTCAAAGGTTGTTCAGCCCCATCGACAACACCGGTTTGCAAAGCTGTGTACAATTCACCAAAATCAATGGGGGTCGCAGAAGCTCCAAATGCCTGAACCATTTCGACATACAAGGCTCCCGGTTGAACACGCAGACGCAGGCCCTTCATGTCCTTCAAGCTTTGCACGTCTTTGCTTCTGAAAAAGAAATGGCGCGGATAGGTAACTAAATACCCCAATCCAATGACTCCGACATCCTTCTTAATCTCTTCCAACATACTTGAACCGACAGTCCCATGCATCGTTGCTCTGGCATGATCGATGCCGGAGAACATGAAAGGAAGTGAAAATACAGCCAATTTCTTCAATCCTGCGTCAGCCAAATACCCGAATTGTGTTCTTCCCATCTCCAATGTACCGGCCTGAATGGACTGGATGACATTGGCATGGCCTCCCAATTGCCCGCCTGCATAGACTTCGATCTTTATCCTTCCACCAGAACGTTCGTCGACCAATCTAGCCAATTCTTTTGCTGCCAAAGTAATCGAATCATTGGCTTGGTTGTTCTCCGCATACCGCAAGGTCCAATTCTGCTCAGCCGGCTGTTCTTGCGCACCTGCAGCGGATAGTATTCCCATAACGATCGACAAAATTCCAACCAACAGTACTGTTCGCAAACTAGCGATTTTCATATCATCCCTCCTTCTCAATCTTTTAATCCCATTATCACGGCACAACCAAGAGCTGTCAACTTTTATTATTCATGAAAATTAAAAATATCATGTTGACAAATGATTTTTATGATGTGAATATTCGAATTACCAATAAAAATATGGAATCCAAGTCAAACAGAGTACAGTTTTATTGGATCGCTTGAAAAGTGTTTTGAAAGGGATGGTTCACACATATGGCGATTTATTGGGCCGATCTACATAACCATAACAATATCGGATACGGCAAAGGCTCTATCGAACGTTCTTATGCGATAGCGCGTTCTTCATTGGATGTGTTTGCATTCACACCACACGGATGGTGGTCTGATTTACCCAAGAACGATTCCAAGATTACGGATTATCATGTGGAAGGCTTTTCGCGAGTACAAAAGGAATGGGGCAAGATCTTGGAATTCGCCAAGGAAATGGAAATACCTGGCCGGTTTGTCACCATCCCCTCCTACGAATGGCATTCCAACACTTGGGGAGATTATTGCATTCTGATTTCATCCGACGATCCTCACTTGATACGCCCTCAGTCCCTCACCGAACTGAAACAAGCCTGCCGTATGATGCAAGCAATTATGATACCCCACCACTGTGCATATCCGAACGGCAAACGGGGGACAGCGTGGAATTTGATCGACACCGAACTTTCACCAGTGGCTGAGATTTTTTCCGAACATGGTAACTCCCTTGAAGGAATCACTCCTTTGGGCATGTACAAACATTCCATGGGGGGGTCACAAACCTCCCAAACCATTATATCTCAATTACAAAAAGGACTCATAATTGGATTTTCAGCGGGCACGGACAATCATTTTGGTCATCCAGGCAGTTTTGCAGAGGGTTTGACTGCTTTAGTCCTTTCTGAATTGAACAAAGAACAAGTGTTCCAAGCACTCAGGGCCCGCCATACCTATGCAGTGACGGGAGAACGGATTGAAATACAGTTGCTTGGAGAGTCGGGACATACCATGGGGGATATCCTGCCAAAAGACATAATCCCTGGGCTTGATTTGGATATTCAATGCCATGATGAGTTAGACCAAGTCGAATTGGTACTTGATGGGATAGGCGTGGATCACAAACATCCCCGAAGGCAGCAACCAGGTTCAAGACAGACAGATTCAACGAAAACTTGGATGCTGAGAATTGAGATAGGGTGGTCGGGGATGGAAGATTCGAGTGTTGCGGGGTGGACGCTCGACGTGTCCTTACTTCATGCGAAAGTGCTCGCTCACCATGCCTATTTCTCATCAGGAGCGAAAACAGTGGACTTAATGGATTCTGTCGAGACTACAAACGACGAGTCGATACATATCGTTGCCCATACATCCAGAACGAATTCAGTGCCAGTTCAAACAGTATTGCTTGAACTGGAAGGTTCCCTAGACGCTGTCATCGGTTTTCAAGCAACATGTTCGACTCAAGATAGGGAATATACCAGACAAGGAAGCTTCCTAGGCAAAGACTTGTGTGAAGATGACCGATATGTCTACATGGACGATTCTTATGCCGTGCCAAAGATTAAATTCCACCGGTTGCTTTCCAAAAATTCCTTACGGCATCGTTTTTCTTGGGACGCTGCAGATTTGAAAGCCCTCTTCCAAGACAATCCCTGTCAAAATCCTTATAGGTCGCTCTTTTTTAAAATTGTTCAAAAAAATGGGCATCACGCTTGGACATCCCCAATGTTCTTCCAACCATGACCGGTTCGAACATTCGCTGGATCAATAAAAAACCATGGAGGGAAATCGATGAGTGAATTGGGTAGAATGAATGAATTCGAATTGTTGAACTTTTATTATGGCCACCTGATGCACGATGTGATCCCCTTCTGGAAAAAACACGCCATCGACTGGGAGAAAGGCGGCATCTTCACAGTCATCTCCGACCAAGGGGAGATACAAAGCACCAATAAATACATCTGGTCCAATACCCGGGCACTATACACATTTTCTGCATTATACAACCATATCGAGAGAAATGAGGAGTGGCTAAAGATTGCCGACAATCTGTTTGAGTTTTGCGCACGGTACGGTCGTCAAGAAGACGGCATCTGGGCTTTTCTCACCGACCGCGACGGGAACATCCTTGAAGGCGAAAAAGCTATTCAAGTAGATGCGTTTGCCATCATGGGCTTGGTAGAATACGCCCGTGCAACTCATAACCAACGAGCGATAGACATTGCGCTGGAAACATATCAGTCCACCACTAGAAGATTGTCAAAACCTGGATCCTACGGTACCCATCCTTATCCCATCCCTGTTGGGGCAAAAGCACATCGTGATCATTTTCAGTTTGCCTTCGCTTTCTTCGGATTGGGCCAGCTGACAGGTCGTCATGATATTCTCGAGGAAGCTTACAAGCACGCCGATGAAGTGATGAACCATTTCCGACGTCCTGAACGAAAAACCTTGGTGGAATATGTTTCTCAGGACAATTCATTTCTCGAAACCCCGGCTGGAAGAACCTTGAATCCCGGGCACGCCATCGAATCGATGTGGTTTCTCATCCACCTGTACAGAGCAAAGAAGGACAGCAAGCGCATCCAAGAGGCCATCGAGACTATCAAATGGTCACTTGAGGCAGGTTGGGACAATGAATTCGGTGGATTGTTCCTGGCAGTCGATATCGAAGGCAAGACTCCAGTCTATTGGAAAAATGCTGAAAAGAAAATTTGGTGGGTATTCTCTGAGACCTTATACGCCCTTCTACTCTGTCATGAATTGTGTGGGGAACCATGGTGCATGCAGTGGTATTGGAAGGTTCATGACTGGGCTTTCCAACACTTCCCGGTCAAGGGCCCTGGCGAGTGGACCCAAAAACTGAACAGGGACGGGACAAAATTCGATGGAATCGTAGCTCTTCCTGTAAAAGATCCTTTCCATCTACCACGAGCGCTGATCATGTGCATCGATGTCTTGCGCCGTTTGAACGAGAAAACTGACTGACTCTTCATCGATAAATCTCAATACACATAGCCGAAAATTCGGGCTCCATTGCGTCAAAGCAGCGGTATCATGGGTTATTTTTCATGGAGCTCAAACCAGGGGTGGATTTACCTATCGTCCCCTCGTGTTGCACTCGGCACCTCTTTCGTATACTATTCGAGCCACAGTGAGACAATCCGCGCGTTTTTGCACGCGCCTGCACACCCTATGAGGATACTATGGACAACACCTTGCAACATACCCGTTTTTCTCCGACCAGTGCGGCCATCGGAGTCGATTTCGCCGAACACCTGAAATATTCGCTCGATGCCGACGAAGTCCACGATACCGAGCACAACCGCTACACCGCCTTGGCTTATACCATCCGCGACCGGATCATCCACCAATGGCACCACAGCCGCTCCATCCAGCGCAAGACCGATGCCAAACGGGTCTACTACCTCTCCCTTGAATTCCTCATGGGTCGGGCCATGACCAACAATGTCGTCAACCTCGGTTTGGAACGGCAGGTACGCGAAGCCCTTTCTGCTCTGGGCTACACCTACGAGGAAATCGTGGAGATCGAGCCCGATGCCGGTCTGGGCAACGGCGGCCTCGGCCGTCTGGCTGCTTGCTTTCTCGATTCGTTGGCAACGCTGGACATCCCCGCCTACGGCTACGGCATCCGCTACAACTACGGCATCTTCCGCCAGAACATCCGCAACGGTTGGCAATCGGAACAACCCGACTCATGGCTGCGCAACGGTAATCCATGGGAGATTGTGCGGGACGACCTGCACTATACGGTTGGTTTCGGTGGTGAAGTCAAGATGTTCCGCGAAGGCGGGCGCGACACTTACAAGTGGATTTGCGCCGAGCAAGTGGTCGGCTTGGCCCACGACATGCCGATCGTCGGTTATGGCGGGCTGACAGTGAACACGCTGCGCCTGTGGAGCGCCCGGGCGACCGAGGAGTTCAATTTCCAAGAATTCAACGAAGGCGATTATGTCGAGGCGGTCCGTTCCAAAATCCTCGCCGAGAACCTCAGCCAAGTACTCTACCCCAACGACGAGCTCTACATGGGCAAGGAGTTGCGACTCAAGCAACAATATTTCTTCGTGGCCTGCTCGCTGGCCGACATCGTGCGGCGCTTCAAACGCAGAAGCGCTCCTTGGGCGCTCTTTCCCGAAGCTGCCGCCATCCAGCTGAACGACACCCACCCATCCCTGGCCATTCCCGAGTTGATGCGCATTCTGGTAGATGAAGAGCAGTTGGACTGGGAAGAGGCATGGGACATCACCGTCAAGACCATGGGCTACACCAACCACACCCTGATGCCCGAAGCCCTCGAGAAGTGGCCCGTCCCGATGCTGTCGGCCATCCTGCCCCGCCACATGCAGATCATCTTCGAGATCAACCACCGCTTCCTGCAAAAAGCCGTTGCGTTTTTTCCCCTCAAACCGGAAGCACTATCGCGTGTGAGCCTCATCGAGGAGAGCTCTCCAAAGATGGTGCGGATGGCCAACCTTTCCATCATCGGCTCGCATTCGACCAATGGCGTGGCCGAATTGCACTCGCGCTTGCTCAAGGAACGGATGTTCCCCGAGTTCAACCTCGTCTTCCCCGAGCGCTTCAACAACAAGACCAACGGCATCACCCAACGGCGTTGGCTGCTGAACGCCAACCCGCCCTTGGCCGCTAAAATCAGCGAGGCCATCGGCGACGGATGGATCACCGATTATGGCCGGATAGCCCAACTCGAACCGTTCGCCTCCGACAGTACGTTCAGAAAAGACTTCCTCGCCATCAAGCACCAAGCCAAACAGGAGGCTGCATCGTTCGTCAAACGCGATTGTGGCGTCATCCTCGATCCCGACACGCTGTTCGACACCCAGGTCAAACGAATCCACGAATACAAGCGCCAATTACTCAATGCATTGCACATCGTCATGTTGTACCAGCAGCTGAAAGAGGGCAAGCTCGACGAATTCCCACCGGTCACGTTCATCTTCGGAGGTAAAGCAGCACCCGGGTATGTCAATGCCAAGACCATCATCAAGTTCATCAACAACATCAGCCATGTCATCAACGCCGATCCGATCGCCAAAGGGAAAATCACGGTCCACTTCCTTCCCAATTACCGGGTTTCGATGGCCGAGAAAATCGTTGCCGCAACCGACTTGTCCGAGCAAATCTCCACGGCCGGCTTCGAAGCTTCGGGAACGGGCAACATGAAATTCATGTGCAACGGAGCCCTCACGATCGGCACGATGGACGGGGCTACCGTGGAAATGGCCGAGGAGGCCGGCGAGGAGAACATGTTCATCTTCGGCCACCGGGCCGACGAGATCGAGCGCATGCGCCCGAATTACGACCCGTACGATCATGTCATGCGCGACGCAGGCATCCGCAAGGCAGTCGAGTTGGTTTTCTCCGGTTTCTTCAATGTCGCGGAACCGCACATCTTCGAACCACTGCGACAGGCGTTGTTCGACCAAGGCGACCGCTACTTCCATTTCGCCGACCTGCGTTCATACGCCGACACGCACCGTCAAGCGATGTTCCTCTATGAAAACTCCATCGACGAGTGGGCCCGCAAAGCAATCATCAACATCGCCCGCTCGGGGAAATTCAGCTCGGACCGGACCATCATGGAGTACGCCACCGGCATCTGGCAGGTGAAACGCTGCCCCATGGACAAAGACCAATCGGCCCATTCCACCATGCGCTCGGCCCATAAGCGCTGACTCCGATCAACCCATCAGGCTGGCAAGCCATGTGGCCAACCGGGAGAACAGCGGGGCAAGAATCAAGGCCGGCAGGAAATTGCCGGTCTTGAATTCCTTGATCTTGACCAACGACAGGCCGATCATCAACAGCAAGATGCCGCCTGCAGCCGACAATTCGGCCAGACCGGTTTCGCCAAGCAATGGCGAGAGCCACCCGCCGGCCAACGTGAAAAAGCCTTGATAGAGCAGTATCACGACCGCTGAGCCGAGCACACCCGGACCATAAGCGGCAGCGAACACGATCGCCATGCACCCGTCCATCACCGATTTGATCAGGATGAGGTTATAATCGCCCTTCGTTCCAGCCGCAATCGAGCCGACCACGGCCATGGCCCCCGAACAAAACAACACCGACGAGTTGAGGAATCCCTTGGCGAACAGCGAACCACCCGAGACAGCAAGATTGCCGCGCATTGTCCGTCTTTCAATCCATTCCCCCAACGAAAGGATGGCCTGCTCGATACCGATGGCGTATCCGATGAACCCACCGATGACGATCGCGAACAACAACACCAAGTAGCTTGTGGTGCCCAAAGCCATCTGCATGCCGATCACGATGGTGACAAGCCCCGAAGCCGTGAACACGACCTCCTTGAACTGATCCTTCAAGCGCTTTCCGATCACGAGGCCAAGCAGCGCCCCCACGATGACGGCGATGCTGTTGATGTAGGTTGCAATCATGGCAGCGAGCATATCTGATTGGCAATGCTTTTTCAATCATGCTAAGCTAACGGCATGGAAACGGTCATACTTGCCGCAGGAAGCGCCAAGCGCATGGGTGGGGTGGCAAAACTCTTGCTGCCCTATCGGGGGGAGGCTTTGGTGGTCCATGCTGTCAAAGCCGCTTTGGCAGCGACTGGTCGTGTTATCTTGGTGACGGGGTGCCGTGCCGTAGAAATCGAAGCCGTTGTAGCACTATCTGTGGCTCAAGCGACCGGACAGGTGATCGTGGTGCGCAACGAAGATTTCGCCGCCGGTCAGTTCGCCAGCACCCAAGTGGGGGTACGGCAACTGAGTCCTGGCAGTGACTTCTTCATCACGATGGCCGACCTCCCGTTGATCCGCCAGCGGCATTATGACCGCCTGGTGCCATTGTTGCAGGACCACGATGCTGTGCGGCCCCACCACAGGGGCAAACCCGGCCATCCGGTCCTGCACAGCCGGCGTTTGCGTGAACAGATCCTTTCGTTGCCGCCCGATGGCAGCATGCGTTCCTTTTTGGCCGGCAAGGATGTCCTTGACTACGAGGATGCCGAAACCGCCTGGATCGACGATATCGACACCCTCGAAGAGTATCTCGAACTCACCGCCTTTGATTGAACGTAGCGGTTAGCGCCACCTGTCCATCTGGTCCTACCGACAGATTCACCGTGCTCCCCTCGCCATAACGCCCAGCCAGAATGTCCTTGGCCAACGGGTTTTCCACCAAGTTCTGGATGGTCCGTTTGATGGGCCGGGCTCCGAAATCGGGGTTGTAGCCGGTCTTGACAATCAGGTCGACCACATCCTCGCCAAAGCTGAGCGTCACATTGCGTTTGGCAAGCCGTTGCGCCAGCAAGCCCAACTGGAGATGGACGATCTTGGCCACCTGGGCCTTGCCCAAACGGTGGAACACGATAATCTCATCGATACGGTTGATGAACTCAGGGCGGAACGAGGCGCGGATGATGCCCTCCACAGCTAGTTTGGCAGAGGCCTCATCGGAGGCCTGCAGCAATTCGCTGCTGCCGAGGTTGCTCGTCATGATGACGATCGAGTTGGTGAAGTCGACCACCCGGCCCTGCCCGTCAGTGAGGCGCCCGTCATCCAGCAATTGCAGCAGGATGTTGAACACATCGGGGTGGGCCTTTTCCACCTCGTCGAACAGGATCACCGAGTAGGGCCTGCGCCTGACCACTTCGGTCAACTGCCCGCCTTGGTCGTACCCGACATACCCCGGGGGAGCCCCGATGAGCCGGCTCACCGAGAATTTTTCCATGTACTCGCTCATATCGATGCGGGTCAGGGCTTTTTCGTCATCGAACAGGAACGAGGCCAAAACCTTGGCCAACTCGGTCTTGCCGACACCGGTCGGACCGGCGAACAGGAACGACCCTAACGGCCGATGCTCGTCGCCGATACCGGTCTTGTTGCGTCGAATGGCGTTCCCTACCGCCCTGATGGCTTCGTCTTGGCCGATGACCCGCTCAGAGAGGATGCTTTCGAGATTCACGTACTTCTCCATCTCGGAGGAGAGCATCTTGGCCACCGGAATGCCGGTCCAGTTGGAGACGATCCGAGCGATGTCGTCATCGGACACCTCCTCGCGCAGCATCGGATGGTCTTGCTGCAGGCGGGCCAAATTGTCGGTGCCTGCGGCAATCTCCTTCGTCAACTGGGGCAGGAGGCCATGCTTGATCTCGGCCGCCCTGGCCAGGTCGCCGCTGCGCTCGCACTGGAGCTCTTCTTGCTTCAGCCGTTCGAGTTTGGCCTTCTTGTCCCGGATTGCCGAAATGGCCTGCTTCTCGTTCATCCAACGTAGGTGCAAGGCGTCGCGTTGGTTCTGCAACTCGACCGTTTCGCTTTGGATCTTTTCCAAGCGCTTGAGCGAAGCCTTGTCGGTCTCCCGGCTCAAGGCTTGCCGCTCGATGTTCAACTGCAGGATTTTTCGTTCAATCTGGTCGAGCTCCATCGGTTGGCTCTCGATTTCCATCTTGAGTTGGCTGGCGGCCTCGTCGACCAAGTCGATGGCCTTGTCGGGCAGGAATCGGGCCGTGATGTAGCGGTCGGAGAGCATGGCGGCAGCCACAAGGGCCTCGTCCTTGATGCGCACGCCATGGTGCACCTCGTAGCGCTCCTTGAGACCCCTGAGGATGGCGATGGTGTCTTCCACCGACGGTTCTTTGGTGTAGACCGGCTGAAAGCGCCGTTCGAGGGCTTTGTCGGTCTCGATGTGCTTGCGGTATTCGTCCAGCGTGGTGGCTCCAACGGCACGCAACTCTCCCCGGGCCAAAGCCGGCTTGAGCAGGTTGGAGGCATCGGTGGAACCTTCGGCAGCGCCGGCCCCCACCAAGGTGTGCAGTTCATCGATGAAGAGGATGATGGCCCCTTCTGAAGAGATCACCTCGTTGATGACGGCCTTCAGGCGCTCCTCGAACTCCCCACGGAACTTTGCTCCGGCGATCAAGGCTCCTAAATCCAGGGCCAGCAGGCGCTTGGACTTGAGCGAATCGGGGACGTCACCGGCCACGATCCGTTGTGCCAGGCCTTCCACGATGGCGGTCTTGCCCACGCCCGGCTCACCGATGAGGACAGGGTTGTTCTTGGTACGGCGGGAGAGGACTTGCATGACCCTGCGGATCTCCTCGTCGCGTCCGATGACCGGATCGAGCTTCTGGTTGCGGGCCAAGGCGGTCATGTCCTTGCAGTATTTCTCCAACGCCTGATACCGCTCCTCGGGATTCTCATCGGTAACACGGTTGTTGCCACGCACCAAACGCAGGGCCTGCATGACGCCGTCTTTGTTCACCCCTGCTTGCTTGAGAGCACGCGTCAATTCCCCATCGTCGGCCAACAATGCCAGCAGGTAATGCTCGGCACTGATGTAGTCGTCCTTGAAGGCCTTGGCCTCTTTCTCGGCGGCATAGAGTTGTTCGGCAAGCTTGGGGGAAAGCCCACTTTGGGTGATGGCGCCATAGGCCTTCGGCAACCGTTCCACCAGGCGCAGCACCTGAGATTCCATCTGCTGGCGGGCGATGCCCAACCGCTCGAACAACGGGCCGAACAGGCCGTCCTCTTGGCGCAACAAAGCCAAAAAGAGGTGTTCGCTCTCAATGTTGGGGTTATGGTATTCGCGCGCAAGGGTATCGGCCGCCCTCAATCCCTCGCGGAGTTTCACAGTCATGGTTTCGATGTTCATCTATCAATCCTCGTCATGGTTTGGTCGGCATGCATGACGAATATACCGCTGGGCAGGCCCCAACGGCAAATATTGAGGATTATTCAGGAGATTGGCTGTAGCAACGTCATGTAGTTGACCACGACCTCTTTGGCCCCGGCAGTGTCGAACGCGTCGAGGAAGGCCAACTGGAAGCAGAACGATTCCAACAGGATGACCAGATGCTGGGTGATACGGCCGATGTCGCAATCGACAACCTCGCCGGTATTGATGCCGATGCGCAGCAAGCGCTTGAACAGGATGTGGAGCTTGGCGGTCCGTTTGAAGATGATGTCGGAGAAATCCATGCCCTCTTTCTTGAGTTGCAGCATCACGTCCATCAGCGAGGTCAGTTCGTCGCGATAGCGCTCGGCCATCTCGATGATGTCGCGGCAGATTGTGTTGATCCTCACCAAGACGGGGTCGGCGGTATGCCAAGCGTAATCGGCATACTTCGTAAACATGCGGCCCGTCACCAGCTTGACAGCGTAATAATAGATCTGTTCCTTGTCCTTGAAGTATTGGTAAATCGTCGGACGCGAGATGCCGCATTCGGTAGCAATCAGCGATAAGTTCGAATCCCGGTATCCTTCCCTGGCGAATACTTTCAAGGCAGTTTGGAGGATCTTCTCCTTCCGTTCCTCATGATCAATCTTTTTCGGCATGTTTCTGTACCACGACCCCTTCATGCAACAATGAATCGTGTTACAATATAGCATGAATTCGTCAAATTCACTATAAAATTACACAATAAGGAAAAAGGAAGGGTTTCCATGGGTATCGCCACCGCAATCGCACTCGCATGTGCCATCTTAGCTCTAACGGCCATAGCCCTGATGATCCGAGTCTCGATTGCCGTTTCTCAGCAGAAAGAACAGAAAATCGATCCAATTACAAAGATTGAGGACATCGATCAAGTTCTTGCTGCCGACCACCTCTCATCGGCAATCGCTTGCCGGACGACGAGTTTCAGCTCTGTGCAAGATCCCGTGCGGACCGAATTCGCCAAGTTGCGGGACCTGTTGCAAGCTTCCTTCCCGTTGATTCACACCATGTTGGAACAGCGGACCATCGGAGAGGACAACCTGGTGTTTGTCTGGCACGGCACCGATGCCAAGCTGGAACCGGTTCTGCTGTGTGCCCACCAAGATGTCGTTCCAGCCCATCCCGATGGTTGGACACACGATCCGTTCGACAAGACAATCGCCGACGGTTATGTCTGGGGACGGGGCAGCTTCGACATGAAAGGGCAATTGATCGTCATGCTCGAGGCTGTCGAGCTGTTGCTCAGGCAACAGCACACTCCGCGCCGCAGCATATGGATCGCTTTGGGATGCGACGAGGAGCTTCGCGGAGATGTTGGCGCCAAGATGGTGGCCACGGCGCTGCAAGCCGAGCAACGTCGTTTTGCGTTCGTCTTGGACGAAGGAGGTGCAGTCCTCGAAGGATTCTTCCCGCTGGTGGCCAAACCGGTGGCCGTCATCGGGGTGGCGGAAAAAACCTATGTCGACGTGAAGTTGACCTGTAGTGGCCATGGCGGTCATTCGAGCACACCCGACAATCCCACTCCGTTGGCACGGGTCGCCCGCGCCATCGACCGACTTGAACGTTCCCGAAGACCGGTCCGTTTGACCGCGCCGATTGTAGCCATGCTGAAGACTTTGGCTCTGCACAGCCCGGTTGCACTGGCATGGGTGCTCTACCACCCACGGTTGTTCGCCTGTGTCTTGGCAAAGATCCTGGACAAGCAAAACTCGACCAGGGCATTGATCCACGACACCGCCGCAGCCACGATGGCACAAGGCAGCGACGCCTCCAACGTCATCGGCAGCACAGCCAGCGCCATCGTGAACTTCAGGTTGTTGCCAGGATCAACCGAACAAGCATTGAAAACCTGGATTGACCGGACGATAGCGGACCCGCAGGTACAAGCCAGCGTGATGAAATCGTATCCCAGTTCGGTACCGGCCGACCTTGGCTCGATCGGATACGACCTCGTCCGTCAAGCCGCGTTGGCATCGTACGGCGATGTTGCCGTTTCGCCCTATTTGATGACCGGTGGAACCGATGCCCTGTGGTACGAAGGACTCAGCACCTGTGTGCTGCGTTTCTCTCCGTTTTCGATGGACCGCAATGAACTCAGCCGGATGCACGGCCGCGACGAACGGTTGTCGTTGGACAACCTCGCCTCGGGCATTCACTTCTACTGCGAGTTGTTGGCCCGCTTGTGATCAAGCCAAGGTCGCCACAAGCACGGCCTTGATGGTGTGCATGCGGTTCTCGGCCTCGTCGAACACCACCGAGGCGTCACTGCGGAAGACCTCGTCCGTCACTTCCATTTCGGTCAGGCCATACTGGTTGAGCACATCGCGGCCAATGATGGTCTGCACATCGTGGAAACTCGGCAAGCAATGCTCGAAGAGGACCTTGGGATTGCCCGAAGCCTTCAGCATCGCCATGGTGATCCGGTACGGTTCAAGAAGCTTGATCCGCTCGGCCATCTTGTCTTCCTCGCCCATCGAGACCCACACGTCGGTATAGATGATGTCGGCCCCCTTGACCGCCGCGAATGGATCGGTCACGCAACGAATGACGCTCCCGCTCAAGGCGGCGTCTTTGGCAAGCCCGTCCAGGAACTCCTGGGGAACGAGCAATTCCTTTGGAGCGGCCACCGTGCACGCCATGCCGACCTTCGCAGCACCGATCATCAAGGCTTTGGCAACATTGTTGCGGCCGTCCCCGACATAAACCAGCTTCATCGCGTCCAACGGCTTGTGAAGATGTTCCTTCGCCGTCATGAAATCGGCCAACACTTGGGTCGGATGATCCTCATCGGTCAAACCGTTGTACACGGGCACGCCCGAATGAAAGGCCAGGTCCTCGACCAGCTTCTGACTGCTGCCGCGGTACTCGATGGCGTCGTAATAGCGTCCCAAGACCTTGGCGGTATCCTCGATCGACTCTTTCTTGCCCATCTGGCTGTTGGTGAGGAAGGTCACTTGGGCCCCCTCATCGAAAGCGGCCACCTCGAAAGCGCAGCGGGTGCGGGTGGAGGTCTTGTCGAAAATCAAGACGATGTTCTTGCCTGCCAAGGACAAATTGCGGCGCCCGGCTTTCTTGTCCGCTTTGAGACGGATGGCCAGATCCACCAAATACTCGATCTCTTCCTTGGAATAATCCCGCAAGGTCAACAGACTCCTACCGGTCAATTTCATGTCGCTCCCTCCTCATGTTCTTCCTCCGGGACCTCGAGTTCTCCGAGCATCAGTCGGGCCTCGGCCGTGGGCAACGCCTCGACCGACACCAAGCGGCGCCGGATGGTTCCCGATTTCCTGGTGGCCAAGTCGAGTTCTCCCGAGGCTTGGTCAAGTTTCTTCTTGGTTTTCTCCAACAATTCGCCGAACTTAGCGAATTCGGTTTTCACCGCCCCCAGAACTTTCCAGACCTCGCTCGACCGTTTCTGAATGGCTAAGGTCTTAAATCCCATCTGCAAGCTGTTGAGCAAGGCCGCCAAGGTCGTCGGACCGGCCAACACCACATGGTGGTCACGTTGCAGTTCCTCGACAATCCCGGGCATGTTGAGCACTTCGGCATAAAGTCCCTCGAAGGGGAGGAACAAGATGGCGAAATCGGTCGTCCTCGGGACATCGATGTATTTGGAGGCAATGTCCTTTGCCTCACCTTTCACCCGCACCCTGATGGCTTTCCGGGCAGCTTCGGTCTGCACGATATCGCCCGCCTGTTGGGAGCCCAGCATCCGCTCGTAATCCTCTTTGGGGAACTTGGCGTCGATGGGCAGCAACACTTGGGCGGCATCCTCGCCATCCTTGCCCGGCAGGCGGATGGCGTATTCGACCCGTTCCGAACTCCCTTGGCGGGTGGCGACATTGGACAGGTACTGGTCGGGCGCCAGGATGTCTTCGAGGATGGCATGGAGTTGGAACTCACCGAGGATGCCGCGGGTTTTGACATTGCCGAGCACCCGTTTCAGGTCTCCGACCCCATCGGCCAAGGTCCTCATCTCGCCCAAACTGGCGTTGACTGCGTTCAATTGGTCGCTGACCAGCTTGAACGAAGTACCCAAGCGTTGCTCCAAGGTGGCGTGGAGCTTTTCGTCGACCGTGACGCGAATTTGTTCAAGTTTAGCGGAATTGTCGGAACGCAACCCATCGAGCTTCTGCCCGACCGTTTCCTGCAACGCTTTCAACTCGGTCTCGGTCCGGCTGGTCAATTGTTCGATCCGGCGGGCGACCTCGTTCAGCTGATCCTGGGTCAATCTGGCGATGCCGGTCATGGCTTCGACTGCCCCGCTCTGGTTGTCGCGGATGATGGAGAGCAACTCTTGGCGGGTCTCAATGGAGTGCTGGCGTTGCTCGCGCATGAACGCCTGCTGGCGCAGCGACAAGACAACGGTCAGCACGAAAATGGCAAGGACGGTACCGATGAGGATGATGTATGGGATGATCACCGCGATCGGCCTCCTTCAGTACCGTCCAGCGCATGTTGCAACCCCGATTGAACCGGGGCCCCAACATTAGAAGACTACCACGACCTCACCGTTGGGGTAGGTCTTGGCGACATAATCCTTGATGGTCTGGCTCTGCAGGGCCTTGACCAAGGCCACAATTGCCGCATCTTGCTCGCGTCCCGCCTTCACAGCGATGACGTTCACATAGGGGGAGTCGGCGCCCTCGACGAACAAGCCGTCCTGATTGGCCTTCAATCCAGCCGGGATGGCGTAGTTGCCGTTGATGATGGCGGCATCGACATCGGTGAGGACTCTCGGAAGCGAAGCGGCCTCGATCTCACGGAACTTGAGTCCGAGCTTGTTCTCGACAATGTCGAGTGGAGTGGCGGTGATGCCCGCTTCGGCTTTGAGCTTGAGCAGCCCGGCGCTTTGCAGGAGCAACAGGGCCCGCCCTTCGTTGGTCGGGTCGTTGGGGATGGCGATGACTGACCCTTGCTTGAGCTCGGACAAGCTCTTCACCTTACGGGAATACAAAGCGATCGGCTCGATATGGATTCCGCCCGCGTTGGCGAGATGGAAGCCTTTCTCCTTGTTGAAGGATTCGAGGTACGGGATGTGCTGGAAGAAGTTGGCGTCCAGCTGGCCGCTCTCGAGGGCTTCGTTCGGCGTGACGTAATCGGTGAACTCGACGACCTTCAGCGTGATGCCCTGTTGGGCGAGCGTCGGGGCGATCAGGTTCAAGAAGGCGGCATGGGGTTCGGGGGTCGCTCCCACGGTCAGGACGTTCTGGGTCTCCTTGGCGGCGGCTGCGAAAGCAAGCGAACCGGCCAACAACAGGATCAACGCGAATGTAAAGGTCTTTCTCATGATATCTCTCCCTTGAATCAGCGTCGTGCCATCAGGCGCGCGCTCAATCGGTTTCCAAGCAACTGGATGCATTCCACGAGCACCAGGATGACGATCACCGATACGAACATAACGTCGGGCCGGAACCTTTGGTAGCCGTACCGGATCGCCAAGTCTCCGAGCCCTCCACCTCCGATGGCTCCCGCCATGGCGGAATAGCCGATCAGGTTGATGATCGTCAGGGTGACTCCGGAGACCAATGAGGGCATCGCTTCTGGAAGCAACACCTTCATGATGATCTGCATCGGGGTGGATCCCATCGCGCGGGCGGCCTGAACGACCCCCGGATCCACCTCCTTCAAAGCCGACTCTATGATGCGGGCCACGAACGGAGCTGCGGCGATCGAGAGTGGGACGACCGTCGCAATCGTGCCTATGCTAGTTCCAACGATGATTCTAGACAACGGGAACAAGAGGATCATCAGGATGATGAACGGGAAAGAACGCAGTATGTTGACGATCCTGCTGAGGACTTGGTTGAGCACCGGCTTCGGAACGATTCCGCCGGTTTCCTGCGGACCGGTCACGCACAACAGGATGCCAAGCGGCAATCCCATCAACAATGAAAAGAGTGTCGACGCCGCCACCATGGCCAGCGTCTCGAGGGTCGCTTCGGATACGAGCCTGAACAAATCGGCCGTCATGCCTGCTCCTCCTCGACGATGATGCCTGCCGAGCGCAGGTCGTGTATCGCACGGGCGACTTCACCGGCTTCTCCGAGTATGTCGCAAATCAGTGTGCCGACATCCTCGTCACCGACATGCTGCACACCGCCTGCGCGGATGTTGAAGGCAACATCATGGTGCTTCTGCACACGGCTGAGCACCGGCTCTCCGGTCGAATCGCCCCTGAATCGCAGCGTGTAACGCCCACCTTCGCTCGACCAGCGCACCATGCCCCTGGTTTGCATGCCGTCGCTGTGGGCCAACGGAGCAAGATTGGCTAGAAAATCCTTGGTGGTGGCTGTCTTCGGGGAGGCAAACACGTCGATGACCTTGCCCTCTTCCACCACGGTGCCTTCGTCCAACACGGCGACATGCTCGCAAGCATCGCGGACCACCTCCATCTGATGGGTGATCATCACCACGGTGAGGTTCATCCGCTTTTGCAAGTCCTTGATCAATGCCAAGATCGAACGGGTCGTCTGGGGATCAAGAGCGCTGGTGGCCTCATCGCAAAAGAGGATGTCGGGCTCGTTCGCCAACGCCCTGGCAATGGCGACACGCTGCTTCTGACCTCCCGAAAGGGTGCTGATCGGGGCTCCCCCACGACCGGACAAACCGACCAAGTCGAGCAATTCGGCAACCCGCCGCTCGATCGCAGCATGTTCCTTTCCAGCAATCTCCAGTGGATAAGCGATGTTCTTGGCGGCATTGCGGGACGAAAACAAGTTGAAGTTTTGGAAAATCATACCGATGCGGCGGCGTTGTTCGATGAGTTTTTCTTGGTTGAGGTTGTCGACCCGCTTTCCGTCATACAGGATCTGGCCCGAATCTGGCCGTTCCAACAGACTGATGAGCCGCACCAAGGTCGATTTGCCCGCACCGCTGCGGCCAATGACGCCGTATATGGTGTTGGCGGGTATTTCAAGACTGATGTCGCTTACAGCGTGCAATGTCCCGTATGCACGGTGCAACTGCTTCAAGGAAATGTGCATGCAGCCTCCGCAACCCCTCACGCCGGCTTCTACCGGTGTGGCACATCATACTCATAATCCAAATCATTCTTCAAGCGGTTCGTCCGTTCCATGTGAGTTGGAGATGCAAGCTTACTGCATAATTATGAAAAAAGCCACCTGGTTCAGCATATTCATGCATCCTCAGATGGCGAATGGGCAAAAAAAGGGCCCGGCGGCAACCTACTCTCCCGCGACGAACGCAGTACCATTGGC
>CAZJAK010000034.1:8034-24028 GCA_964543935.1 uncultured Spirochaetaceae bacterium | reverse complement strand
GATTGAAGCGTCGATCATCGATGGAGCTTCCACCTGGCAGCGTTTCTGGTGTGTCGAGTTGCCTTTCTTACAGCCCTCGCTTGTCAATGTCGTGGTCCTCAGTTCGATTTTCGCCCTCACACAATTCGACATCCCCTTCATCGTGGGGGGACTGAACGGGGGGATCGACGGGAAACTGGACTTTTTGAACCTGATGTTTTTCCGCTACACCTTTGGTGATGCTTATTTCGGTGAAACAGCCTTGGGTTTCGGAGCTGCAATCAGTGTTGTCGTGTTCTCGATCATCTTTTGCATCGCAGTGCTGCAAAAAATCGTCTTCAACCGCCTGTTCAAACAGTGATGGTTTTCCGGGAGTGTGCAGATGTATAAAAGGAAACAAGGCTTGGGTGGTTGGGCCGCTACCATCATCCTTGCTTTGTATTGTTTGATTGCGGTCGTCCTTATTGGCAACATGGTGATGTCCTCGTTCAAGACCAAGCAAGACTTGTTGTTCAACACCTTCGGGCTTCCAAAGCAATTCTCACTGGAAAATTACCGGCAAGTACTCGTCAAAGATTCGCTCTACCGCAACTTTTTCAACAGCCTGTTCCTCACAGTCGCTTCTATAGTCTCGCTTGTCCTCGTCGCGTCGATGACGGCCTATGGCCTTGCCCGCTACCGGTTCAAGGGCAGGCAGGCCTTGGAAGTCTATTTCCTGCTAGGCTTGATGTTTCCCATCCAAATCGCAATCCTCCCGTTGTTCGTCATCATGCGCACCCTTTCTTTGACCAACACTTACATCGGCATGATAGTGCTCTATACCGCCAACATGTCATTTTCTTTATTCATCTTCACCCAGTTTTTCAAGGAATTGCCGGCCGCTTTACATGAAAGCGCCATTATCGACGGAGCAGGAGAATTCACCGTCTACCTGAAGATCATGATGCCGATCTCAAAACCTGTCGTATTCACGGTCATGACCGTCAGTTTCGTCCAGATATGGAATGATTTCTATCTTCCATTGGTGTTCCTTACCAAACGGGTACTTCACACCCTCACATTGGCAATTTATCAATATCTTGCAAATTTTTTAGCTTATTGGAATTATGTGTTCGCTGCCGCAACCTTGGCGTTGGTTCCAGTGATTGTCGTGTTTTTAGCATGTTCCGATCAGATAATTTCGGGTTTGGCCGCGGGATCAATAAAGGAGTGATGTACGATGGATAGAGAGTCGATGGTTTTGCCGGTGGGACTTCAATGTGAACTCTCGGACAATCCCCTCTGGATCGATATTCCCCATCCTCGATTCTCTTGGCGCCTATCGGAGCATGTACCTGCCGATTGGTTTCAGGTCGCCTGTAGGATTCAAGTCTACAGTGATGATGACAGCCTGTACTGGGACTCGGGGCAGCGAGATGAATCACGTCCATGTGGATTCCCCTACCAAGGCAAGCCTTTGGCTTCATGCTCGGTCTACCGTTGGAGGGTTTGCTTGAAGGATTCCAAGCTCAGCTGGAGCGAGTGGTCGGCTCTGGCAACCTTCGAAACCGCCTTATCCAAGCCGGAGGATTTTCTTGCCCGTTGGATCAGCACTCCTGAACCATGTTGGTACAGCGCAGGACAATGGCAGAGCGGAGTCCCGAACCAAGCCACAGAGAAAGCGAAAGGGTTGCATGCCAAGGGAATCTATCTTACCACCCGGGTGGCTTTGGATTATCCCCGCAAGAGCATTGAGCGCTCTCGCGCCTATGTGACGGGGGTGGGGACCTACCAGCTGTATGTGGATGGCCGGCAAGTGGGCCGGTCGCTGTTAAGTCCAGCCCAAACAGATTTTCATAAGCGTGTTTACTATGATGTGGTGCCGCTTGAAGAATATGTGCTTCCCGATTGTGCCTCCCACGATAAAACCGACATGGAAGTGGCGCTGTTTCTTGGTAACGGTCGGCACATCGCCTTGTATGGTTTTGGGAAACCCCGCGGATGTGTCCAGATACTGATCGATTACCACAATGGGCACCGCCAATGGATTCTATCCGACGAGAATTGGTCGGTCGCTGATGGTCCCATCCAAGAAAACTGCCTGTTCAACGGGGAAGTGTACGACAGCCGCGTGGCGCTAGGGCGAGGCAAGCTTTCTGCGGTCGAGGTGGTGGAAGGATATCCGCTGCATGCGGCTGCGATGCCGCCGATTGTCATCGATGCCAGGATTCCGGCATCGAGGATGTGGCTTACACCGCAAGGCTACCTGTACGATTTCGGCCAAAACTTTTCAGGATTTGTAGAATTGCGCACTATCCAACCGTCTGGAACGAGCATCACTCTACGTTTTGCAGAAAATATTACCAACGAGGGTTTGCTCAATCCGGCTTCCAATAGGCAAGCCGAAGCAATGGATACCTGTATATGCAATGGCAGACTTGTCGTGTGGCATCCTGTCTCAACCTATCATGGATTCCGTTATGTATTGCTTTCGGGGTATAGGGGTGTTCCTTCGCTCGATACCGTCACTGGTTTGTTCATCCACACAAGAACCCAAAGTGCAGCGGACTTTGTCTGTTCGGATGAATCGATCCAGAAAGTCCATACCGCCATCCTGTGGGGCATCCGCTCCAACATGATGGGTATCCCGACCGATTCCCCGCAGCGGGACGAGCGTCAGGGCTGGCTGGGCGACGCCCACTTGGCCGCACCGGTCGCGCTGTTGAACTACGAGACGCAATTGTTCTATGAAAAATTCCTGCAGGACATTGCCGACACGCAAAATCCTGATGGTTCGATTACCGATGTGGCACCGAAATTCTGGATGGATAAAAGCGCTGATCCAGCTTGGGGCAGTGCATTCATAACCATTGCATGGTACCTGTATTGGTACCGAGGCGATCAAGCAATCCTTGAAAAAAGATATGCGGAGCTGAAGCGCTACATCCAGTATCTGCTGAGCCAAGCTTCGAACGGAATCATTGAGGACCTTGGAACATTCGGTGATTGGTGTGCTCCCGGTTTGGTCGCCTCCAAGAAAACAGGTCTGCCGTATATCTCCACTTGGTATCTCCACCATGATCTCGGATTGATGGAGAAGATCGCCTATGTACTCGGAGAAGTCTCTGATGCCGACCGGTATCATTCACAAGCCCTTTTGACCCGTGATGCTTTGATCGATCGGTATTGGAAAGGGTCACATATGGAGAGCCTGCCTACCACACCGTGGGATTTCCCCGATCAGACCTCTCAAGCATTGGCGTTGGCAGGGGACTTCTTTGAAGAGTCGGTCTCAGCGGCATTGGCAGAGGTCCTGGAGCATCTGGTCAGCGATACATCGGGCGATCATGTGGGCACAGGCATCCATGGGACACGCTACCTGCTGGAACAACTTTCCCGTTGGGGCTATTGGGAGAAAGCTTTTGCCATAGCCACCCAAAGGTCTTATCCAAGCTGGGCGTATATGCTTGGCGAAGGGGCGACGACATTATGGGAACGTTGGGAGCTCATCACCAATGGCGGCATGTGCTCGCACAATCATGTCATGCTGGGGACCATCGACCAATGGTATTACCACTTCGTGGTGGGTATTTTCCCACTGGCAGCCGGGTGGCAGGAGATTGGATTGGCTCCCGCCCGCTTCAAGTTGCTTGATTGGGCAGGTGCTTCCATCACTACGCCATATGGTGAAACCCAGTTACGCTGGAGACGGGAACACGATACTGTTACGATGACCATCGGCATTCCCAACGGGACTGTCGGCCAGTTGTTTCTTCCCGAAGACCATCCTCTGGTAGAAGCCTGTGTTGCTTCAGAACCAAGGCCGGTGCTATTCACGACGGATGATCATCCGAACCGTCCTTATCCGTTGGAACATCACGGCTATCTGACAATTCCGGCCGGATTGCATGAGTTGACCTGGAAGAGAAGCGGAGCTGCATTAGCATGAATTCAAGAGAGCGGGTTGTCAGGGCTTTGCATCGTCAACCGGTCGATCGCGTGCCGATCGATTACTTGGCGAATACGGGTATCGACACGCGCTTGAAAAGGCATTTTGGATTATTGCACAACGATGATGAAGGTTTGCTCCAAGCTTTGCAGGTCGATGTTCGGGAACTCAAGATGCCGTATAACGGAAAATCACTGCATGCTCCCATTCCAGGGCGTTGCGTTGATCCCGCTTGGGGGATTGTCACCACATGGGTGGCTCATGAAACTGGAGGGTATTGGGATTACTGTGATTTCCCCTTGAAGGATTTGGACCCGGACATGATCGCTTCATGGCCGATGCCATCTGCTGACGATTATGATTATCAAGCAGTCGTGGCGCAAGCCAAGCGATGGCCCGACCAAGCCCTCTATGTTGGCAATCCTGGCCTTGGAGACATTTTGAACACTACCGGTATGTGGTGTTCGATGGAGAACGTATTCATCGCGTTGGCCGAGGAGAACGAGGCTTGGCTTCACCTTGTCGACCGGCGCATGTCGATCCAACTTGAACAGCTGCAACGATGCCTTGAGGTACTCAAAGGCCGGGTGGATTTCGTCTGGATGGGGGAGGATTTGGGCTCACAAATCGGTCCACTCATTTCCAAGGAGATGTATCGTAGCATTTTACGTCCGCGGCATCAGAGATTTGTGGACCTTGCTATGGCCTACAATGTCCCGGTAATGATCCATAGCTGCGGTTCCTCTTCGTGGGCGTTCAACGATTTCATCGAGATGGGCATCTCTGCTGTCGACACCTTGCAGCCTGAAGCAAGGAACATGGAACCGGCCTATGTGAAATCGACCTTTGGGGAGCACCTTGCCTTTCATGGGGGGTTCTCCACTGCGGGGAGCATAGTCGACGGCTCGGTCGAAGAAGTTCTCAAGGACCTGACCGATATGCTGCAGATCATGATGGTTGGCGGTGGATACCTGTTTTCGCCCACCCATCTGTTGCAGGACAATTCCAAATTGGACAATGTGCTGGCAGTGTATGGCGCTTTGCCCGAGTTGGGGCGGTATCGATGAAGGAGGGTCGTGGCATGACTGCGCGGGAACGGGTGCTGGCTGTCTTGTCGCATGCTCGGAGTGACCGAGTGCCATTCGACATCTGGTACACACCGGAGGTGCGCGACCAGCTGTTGGCCTATTTCCAACTGTCAGAAGAAAGCCAGCTGTGGGAAGCTCTGGAAATTGACAAAATCGTGATGGTTGATGCTCCCTACTTGGGTAGGGTTGAGCCACGGTGCGATTCGGATGGTCGGCTGTTAACGATGAGCGAATGGGGTAGCGGAAGCAGGACTGTTGCTTATTCGGCAGGCGGATCGTACGAGGAAGTCGTCCACTACCCGTTAGCGGCAGCAACTTCAATCGACCAAATCGAAGCATATCGCTGGCCCGATCCTGCCTTATTCGATTATGTCGAACTAGCGCGTTCCTGTGAAAAACACAGCAAATGGACCCGTATGCTCACCTTCATATCGCTGTTTGAAATCTATTGCAAGCTCAGACCGTTCGAACTTTCGTTGATGGACCTCTATAGCGAGCCTGAGTTGGCCGACACGATCATTCATAAGATTTATGAAATCCAGATGAGTTATATTGAACGGTCCTTCAAGGCTTGCCACGGCGGGCTCGATATCGTGTATCTGTCCGACGACATGGGCATGCAAGACCGCTTGCTTATCGGTGAAGATGTGTGGGAAGCCCGTTTCCTTCAACCGTATCGCGACCTTATCAACCTTATCCATGCCAACGGAGCTCTGGCTTTCTATCATTCCGACGGTGCAGCTTTCCCAATTCTTACACGAATGGTCGATCTCGGCGTCGATGTGATCAATCCCATTCAACATACCTGTCCTCAGATGGGTCGCGAGGAACTGGTCCAGGCTTTTGGAGACCGAATTGCATTCCATGGTGCAGTGGAGAACCAGCGTGTCTTGCCGTTTGGAACTCCCCACCACGTGATAGCCGAAGTCAGGCGCGATATTGCTATCTTGGGCTCCTTCGGTCGTTACATCTGTGCTCCTTGTCATAATATCCAACCAGGTACTCCGTTGGAGAACATCCTGGCTTTGTATCGATGCGATCGCTCATGGTGAGTCTCCGCTGAGCAGCGGCATGGGAATGGTGATGGAACAACCCTTTCCTTTTTCCGATGTGACGATCAGGGAATAGTCGCTTCCATGGTGCAACCTGAGGCGGTCTTGGATGGTGCGCAGCCCCGTATGGCCGTCCTCGGTATCCGAGTTCCCCAACGTAATAAACGATTGGACAACCTGCTCTGGCAAGCCGATGCCGTTATCGGCAACAGTGAGCAAGAGTGTCTCGTTCTCGGATTTGGCACTGATAGTGATCACTCCCGGGACTGTCGAATCGGCAATTCCGTGGATGATGCTATTCTCGACGAGGTTGACGAGCATGAGTTTGTGGACATGGCATTTCATGAATTCTGCACTGATTTCCTGAACGATGGTGAAATCGGAGTAGCGGAATCGTTGGATAACTGCATAATCCTCAACCAATTCCAATTCTTTGCGAAGCGTGATGTATTCGCTCTCTATGTCAGACAGGCTTCGCAGGTAGCGGGTCAATGCGCGCGTGATGGCCTTGATGTTTTCTTGGCCATTGATTTGGGCCATCCAACGAATAGTATTGAGGGAGTTGTAGAGCAGATGGGGGGTCAGTTGCAGCTGTAGCGTTTGCATGTATGCTTTTCGTTTGTTTTCCTCTTCCTGTTTCACTTCCTGCAATAACCGTTGGATTCGATCGGTCATGGCATTGAAACCGATGGATAGCTGTTTGATCTCATCAATGTGATCGACATCGACTTGGACATCCATCATGCCTTGGCCGAATTTGTTGACCGCACTTGTGAGCGATTGAATCGGTTTGGTGAGCCTGCGCGAGATAAACAGACTGATAATGAGGAAAAATAGGAAGAAGAGGATTGCACTTACATTGAACATGTCCCTCAGATAGGTGAGCTCGCTCGAAATCTCACGGGCATCGAGTGCAAGCGAGATTTTCCAATCGCTTGCGCTCGAATTAGATTCAAGGGTGATGTAGCGGCTGCTTGGGGAGGGAGCATCAAGGCGGGGTGGAAGGGCATGTTGGTTAGTGGCTATGGTTTTTCCTTGGGCGTTGGTGAGCGTGATGGCTTGATTCTCTCGGAATGGTGTGTATTGGAAAAAATCATTGAAAAAAAGGCTGTTGAACCCAAGCAAGAGCGTTGCGATGGGCTTCTGGTCCTTCCTGATATGGCGTGCTCCGAAGAAGAAGGTGTCTTCAAGGCCAAAATTCGTCACCATCGGATAGGTCTCGGTCCAGTAGATCCTCCCCTCCAAATCTAGAAGGGTGGGTTGGATGGCTGTGTGGATTTTTTCAATCTCTTGGATTCCGGTGCCGCTGGCGAGTATGCCCTTATCCATGACAAGATAAGCGGAAGCGATCAGACGGTTGGAATTGACAAAACCGTCCAGCATGTTCTGGATGGCGATGCATTCCCTGATGGGTAGATCGGAGTCGATTTCCGACATAGCCTGCTCGTTCAGGTAGAATTGCATGGTCAGTTGTTGATAATGAAGCAATTTGGTGTCGAGATTTTTCCGCATTTCGCGAATGAGCTGATTGCTCGTCTCGATGTTTTGCTCGATCACGTACCTGAGGAGCAATTGGTTGGTGACATAATAGATGATTCCGCTTGGTAGGACGACAATCAGTACAAACCAAAGGAATATTTTCTTCTGCATGTTCCCATTGTAGCGGGCATCGGGTCTGTTTTAAAGCAGAAATTTCTCGTTGATCCAATGCGCCACGCCATCTTCCTCATTCGAAAGGGCACGGTAGCGGGCTGCGTCACGGGCCTCCGCCCGCGCGTTTGCGACAGCGACTCCTTGGAAGTAGGCCAGCATGCCGGCATCCATCGGGTCATCCCCGAAGGTATAGACAGTCTTCGGATCCACGCCGTGCAACACTGTCTTCAGTGCGGCGAGCTTGGTGGCTTCACAAGCGGCAATGCGGTACAGACCGGGAATCCATAAGGTTGTGATGTGGAAGGAGTCTTTCCATCGGTTGATGAAGGCTTGCGGGAGGGTTTCGTTCAACCAGATGATCACTTGATGGGCGAGGTGGGTGAACGGTCGGGGGACCGGTCGCTTGTCGCCGTAGCGCCCTAGGGCCGAGTCGACGACGGTCGGTCGTTTGGCGGGTAGAATGTCCAGTTCATCCAACAACTCATTCAAACGGTGGCCATCCATGGTGCGGTAATGGACGAGTTTTTCTCCGCGCAGACCCACCGCACCCCCGGAGACTACCAATGCATCCGGTTGCAATAGGTCGATGTAGCTTGCAGCGAAGTGCTTGTCCCTTGTAGTGGCGATGGCGAACTTGCACCCGGTCGATCTGATACGATCCAGCGTCGCCAGGGTATACGGGGAAACGGTGCTGTCATTTCTCAACAAGGTTTCGTCGAGATCGGTCACGATCCAGTGCGGTGCATCCACGATCAGCTCTCCAGCAGGTGTTCCAAGCGGGCTGCCGTCTCTTGGATGGCGATGAAGGGCCGGTCGTTCAGAGATGGTGGAGTCGGGCGCTTTGGGTGCTTCGGCTTGAGTTCGTCCGCTTTGGCGGCCTTCTGGCAGAATTGGTAGAGATCGGTGGCGGGGTCTTGGCTTTTTGCATAGGTGAGCAAACGCTCTTGAACGAATGCCTTCCCATCAGGGACTGACTCTTGGGCCAAAGCCTCGGTGTCGGAACAAAGCGTGGTTGCCAACGCAGGATGGTGTCTGTGCAACAGGTGGATGGTGAAGACAGTCAGCTCCAAGGCGAGCGGTTTGAACAAGGCCAATTGCTGGGCAGCACTGACTTGTCCCATGTAGACATTGATGATATTCCAACTCTCCAGATATAACCTGGCGATTTCGGTGGCGGCTTCACCGATGATCTGGTCGCATTGGGTCAGAAGCGTCTCTTCGTTCATGGCTCGTCCCTCCAAATACTACGATGATGCACAAAGGCCGCCATGGCAAGCGGTAAATCGGGAAAACCACGCGCAGGGTGCTACTTGGTGGTATACTTCCTGTTGTTTAATAGGCGAGGTGTACCATGAGCGATCTTTCCAAGGTCATGTATGAGAATCTGCTGCCGCATGAGTTTGTCGAACGCGTCAATGCTTTCCCGGTGGCGTATCTTCCGTTGGGTACGATGGAATGGCATGGGCGACACCTGCCGTTGGGTGCCGACGGCATCCAGTCCAGGGCTGTGTTCCAACGTCTTGCCGCTACTGTCGGCGGGGTGGTGTTGCCCATGCTGTTCCTAGGTCCCGACAAGCGCTTCCCTGCCAGTGACACTATCGTCCATTACGGCATGGACCATTACAGTTTTGAAACAGGTTGTGAGCAGCAGTTGGCAGGCAGTGCCTACTGGTGTGATGGAGAGCTGTTCGACGCGTTGCTCGATGCGGTGCTGGCCAACCTGGCCCGAGCTGGCTTCAAGGTCGTCGTCGCCCATGGGCATGGACCTTCCACCACGGCGTTCTCACAGCGTACACAGATTTTCGCCGAACGATGGGGTTTGTCAACTTTCACGCTCAATGAATTGGGATTTGAAGGGGTAAAAGGAATCCAATCGGACCATGCCGCCACCAACGAGACCTCCCTGATGATGGCCTTGGAACCGACCTTGGTGGATATGGCGCGCTTGGACGAGGATCCAGTTCCCCTGAGCATTTGGGGAACAGATCCCCGCATGCATGCCAGTGTGGAATACGGGCAAGCTCTGATTGCAGCTAATGTCGAACAAGCCGCCCAACGGTTGCAGCGAATAGTCGAAGAGATCCCTTCACCACAGTTGGTCTTGGATTACCATTCGGTGAAAAACCTGTTGAGTTGAACCAGATATCTTCAGGAACATTGGTTCGGAGCGATCGGTTCGAATTCTGGTAGATTGGTTGCCCCAAGTTGGAGCGAGATCGAGCGGCAGGCTTGCATGATGAGGGGGATGTAGCGGGCGACTGCTTGATCGGAGAACCGGTCGCGCGGTCCGGCAATCGCCATGGATCCGATGAGGGTGTTGGTGAATCCAAAAATGGGAGACGCGACTGCTGCCACATGTGGATTGACCTCCTCATAGGTTACTACATACCCTTTTTGGCGGACTTTTGCCCTCACGCTGATGGCTTCCAGCACGAGTTTGGAGCCTTCTTCGGTCTCCCCATGGAGGAAGTTGTCGCAAAAATCTTTGAACCGTTCTTCAGGAAGGAAGGCCATCATGGCTTTTGATGTCGCTCCCCGGTTGAACGGGATGCGGGTGCCGATGCGGGTTTGCACACCGACAGTGTGGGGTGAATTCACTTTTTCGATGAATACCCCGTAATATCCTTCGGGGATGCCGAAATGGACAGTCTCGCGGGTTTGTTCGGCCACCGAGAGCATCACCGGCAGTGCCACCTGGATGTAGCTGCGGTCTTGATGGATTGAATTGGCATATCGCAGGATTTTGGTGTGGAGGCGGTAGTGTTTGGTCATTTTATCATAGCTGAGGTATTCGCGTTCCACATAGGTAGTGAGCGTTTTATAGACCGAGCTGATCGAGGCACCGACGCCCCTGGCTATTTCTGAGGCCGTCAGGGGTTTTGCGGTCTCGCCAATGAAATCAAGGATATCCAGTGCGTTGTCTAAGCTTTTCAAAGGTGGTGTCTTACGTATCCTGTCCATATGCTCCAAGATTATAGGCAAAAATGATGGAATAATAAAGGAGAAGGTGGAACTTTCATTCCACCTTCTCCCTGACAGACTTATCAGTCGATGATGCCGAGATGCTTGGCGGGGTTGGTCTTGAAGATTTTCTCCAAGTTTTCCTTTGTCACGCCATAAGCCAGCAGGACTTGCAGCATCCACCTCATGCCGACCACATGGGGCGGGTTGTGGATTTGGCCGAAGTCGGAGCCGAATACGAAATGGTCCGCCCCGACTTCCTGGATCATTTGGGCGGCATAGATCGGGCCGGTCTCGTGCAAGGGGAAGCACAAGGTCCCCAAACCGCTGAGCATGAGTTTGACCCCTTCCTTGGCATACTCTTTCATCTGGGCGATGGTGGTCTTGGAATGGATGTGGGCTGGATGCACGGCTTCCAAACGTTTGACTCCCAATCGTTTGGCTTCTTCGAAAGCGACCGAGGTCTCAGCGTACGGATAATGTCCCGATGCCACGATCAAGTCATTGTCGGCGGCGATCTTGAATATCTCCTTCAATTCGGGCAACACTTTGCCGTGTTCATCGAGGATGCGCAAGCCCGAACCGGTCTTGTCGTCATAGACAAGCTTGCGGTGGTGGTATGAATCCACCATGGGCAACCACACATATTTCATGCCGGGGAACTTTAGGCAACGCTCGACCGCATTGGGATTGAGCCCGCCGACCGAGCGGTTGAGTGTGATGCCACCGAAAATCCGCACAGGTTCGAGTTGTTCTTGGGCAGCCCAGGTTTTCAAGAATTTCATCAGCAAGGCATTCCTGCTCGCCGAGGGCGTGTACCAGGTCTTGATGACGACTGCTTGGCATTTGGCCCTGGTGTATTCCTGAAGCATCTCGTCTTCCAGATTTATACGGTCGAATGGTTCGGAACCGCCATGGGCGTGGATGTCGATGGAACCTGCCATGAGGTCGTCGACATCGGCTGTGGTGTAATGGGCTCCGGCCAAGAAGCGGGCGTACTGGATATTGACGAAGCGAATCTGTTCCTTGAGCAGGAAATCCTTGACTTCATCACTGATGTCGCCCCGGTCGAAATAAACAACATCGCGTAATCGTTCAATGCGTTCCTGAGGTACTTCTATCGACATTAACTTGCTCAAATCGAATTTTTCGTGGGCATCCATTCAAGACTCCTTTGTAATCTGTGCTTTTTGTTTATTAGTATTGTGTTTAACAACTTGAATCAGGAATACGATGGCGACAATCCCGAGTCCAATCATGTCGGTGAACACCGATGTATGGATGAGCAGGCAAGCCCCGATGAAGGCCAGCAATCTGAACGGAATCGCCATAGGGGCACGGAAATAGCCGGCTATCGAGGTCGATAGCACAAAAATCCCGAACAGCGCGCTGAGCAAGCCCATGATCGTATTGGGCAAGGTGTCCTTCAGCAGCAAGGCCGGTGAGAATACGAACATGAACGGGACGATATAGGCCGCGATACCGTAGAAGAATGCTTTCAAGCCGGTTTTCGAAGGATTCGCTTCACCTATCCCTGCGGCAGCATAGGATGTCAACGCAACCGGTGGAGTTATGGTCGAGATGCACCCGAAGTAGAACACGAACAGGTGGGCTGCCAGAGCCGATACGCCCATTTGGACGAGTGCAGGAGCCGCCAGCGAGGCCAGTATGATGTATACTGCCGTGGTTGGCAGTCCGCAGCCGAGGATGATTGCTGCAATCATGGTCAAGAACAAGGCTATGGGGATGGAGCCGTTCGATAACGAAATCAGCGAACTGGAGAATTTCACCCCCAATCCAGTGAGGTTGACGATACCGACGATGATTCCTGCGGCAGCGCATGAGACAGCGACTGGCACTGCCGACTGGATGCCTTGCTGGATGGCTTCGATCAAGTTCTTCAACGTCATCCGGGTCTCCCGTCGGGTCTGGGCAATCAGGATGAGGACCAAGATTGAATAGAAGACCGATTTCATCGACGAGAATCCGTTCACCAAGGAGATGATCAGGACGGCGATGGGGATGAACAGGTGTCCACCGGCAAGGACGGCTTGCTTCATCACCGGCAGTTGCTCACGTGGCAGTCCCGTCAGGCCTTTTTTGATCGATAACAGGTCGATGATGAAGAACAAGGCGATGTAATAGAGCATGGCCGGGATGAAAGCGGAGACGCACAGTTCCCCGTATTTTATGCCGATGTATTCAGCGACGAGGAATGCTGCCGCCCCCATGACGGGAGGCATGATCTGTCCGCCGGTGGAGGCGACTGCTTCGACTGCACAAGCCTCCTCACTGGAATAACCGGCTTTCTTCATCAGAGGGATGGTGAAGGTCCCCGTGGTGACGACGTTGGCGACGGGCGAGCCAGAAATCGTACCCATCATCAAGCTGCTCAAGATGGCGGTTTTGGCCGGACCGCCCCGGGAGCCGCCGGTCAAGGAATAGGCGATGTTGATGAACAACTGGCCGCCATTGGAAGCGTTGAGGAATGCTCCAAAGAGGACGAACAGGACCACGAAGGTCGAGCTGATATTCAATGCATTGCCGAAAATCCCCGTTTCGGAAAAACTCAACACCGAGAGAATGCGGTGCCACGAATATCCTTTGTGCCTGAAGATTCCCGGCAAATAGGGTCCGACTTTGGCATAGACGAGGAACACAAGCGCGGTGATGGACAAGAAATTGCCGGTACAGCGGCGGGAGGCTTCAAGGACCAGCAAAATCAAGGCGATGCCGAATACGATCTCTACGGCAGGCAAGGTCGGGGAAACGCGGTTCACCCGGCTTTGCCATGTCATTAGGATGTAGATACCGACTGCCAGAGAGCTGGCAGTCAGTATCCAATCCACTACATTGCGTTTCCTCTTCTTGGGATAGAGGAGGAACACGACTGCGAACATGATCAACCAATGGAAGGCTGTCTGAACCATGGAAGAGAACGTGCCGATTCCTCCGGTGTAGAGATGAAAACATCCTCCGATGATAGAGACGATGGCTATGAACAGGCTCATCATCCTTCCATTCAAGATTGATTTCAGGTTCACTTCAGTACTCCCATTTCTTTGTAATAACGGGCGGCTCCTTCATGGAGCGGGATGCTGGTGGACGGGGCGATGTCGAGCGTGATGGTTTTGGCGGATGGCGAGGCGGCCACCAGCATGCTGAAGTTGTCAAAGACTGCTTTGGTCATCTGGTAGACGAGATCGGCATCAAGTTTGGCATTCACCATCAACATGTTCTGCGTGGCGACGGTATGGGTGTCGTGATCGAGTCCGTAGGTCGCCTTGGGGATATCGTAGGCGATGTAATACGGATAGGCTTCAAGGAACTTTTTGCGGAATTCGTCATCGAACTCCAGCAGGTTGAATTTCTTGCCGGTCGCGGCCAGTTCTTGCACGGCGCTGACCGGAGGTCCGGCCGAGGCGATCGCCATGGCGACCTTCCCGTCGGCCAGGGCCTGCATGCCTTCGCTGAACGAGAGGTAGCTGGGAATGATGTCGTTCCACGAATACCCTTTCAGCTTCAAGACTTTCTCAAGGAACAAGGATGTGCTGTTGCCTTGCGGGCCGACGGCGACGCGCTTGCCGACCAAGTCGTCGATCGTTTTGATGCCAGAGCTTTCCAAGACGGCATAGTGCACCACTCCAGGAGCCATCCCGTTGATGAATCCCCGGATGTTCTCATGGGTTTTGGTGAACGGGGTGGAACCGACCATGGCGAAGTAGGCCATGTCGGAGTTGGCGATTCCGATTTCACAGTCGCCGATATCGACCAGACCCGGATTCTCCACTGTCCCGCCAGTGACTTCGACGCTGACACTCATGCCCGGGATTGCTTTGGTGAAAATCTCAGACAGGCCGACACCGACAGGATAATAGGCCCCACCGGCAGCAGCGGTTGCAATCGCGATTTGGGTCACTGCAGGTTTCGCCTTGACGGGCTCCGGTTGAGCGGCTGGTTGCGGCGTGGTGACGGTTGCGGTGGGAGCTGCGGGAGTTGCCGGAGCAGGGGTTTCTGCTTTCTTCTGACAACCGATGAACGCTAACACCATGACGATGCATAGTAAGACACCGAGCATTCGTTTCATGTCATTCTCCTTGTGTTTTAGTTTTCCTAATAAGAAAGTAGTTTTTCTATAAGGATAATCCATGATATTTGGCGTCATGAGAGTTGTCAAGATTTTTTTAAGCAGGAAATCGTGCAATGTTTTCTTTAACTCGACATGCAGTAGCAGCCACATGCTAGGAGTATTGGCCTGACCGTTCAGTCATATTTCCCCTTGAGCTCCATGACGGCCATATCCATCAGGCTTTGCTCGGAGAGGGTCTTGTTTTGAGTGCGCTGGATGAGCATGGGTTGTCACGGTAGCTGGAATACAGACCAATGCAATGCGGACTAGTGGAAATGCTCCATGGTTCCTGATTACAGCGGCACAGGGCTTATCCTGACGGATCGTGGAGTGCCGGCCCGGCTGGCTACCGTGCGAGAAATACACGCGATTGCTTGCCGTCATCCTGGATCAAGGCCGACGGGGGCAGCTTGGAAACCACATATGCTTGCACGTAGTCACCAGCCGCACCTGCGAAATTCAAGCCGATGAGGATATAGATGCTTAGAAAATAATCGGGGGGAAGCACCAGGAGGAGAATGACCAAGACGATTCCCCAAAGGACAACCGGGGTCAAGGAGATGACTATGAAGCTTGTCTTGTTGAAGAACGCCTTGCTGCCCGTGCAGACAAAGGGAAAACGGAAGAAGTACTCTGCCCTGACTCCGGAAAGGACCCTGATGGCGACACCGTGTGTCAACTCATGAACGATGACATAGGCGATACCCATCCCTACGGTCGCGAGGATGCTGCGGGCGGCACTCCACGTACTGTCGATGGGGAATTCGAGCCATCTGGCCAGCACAACCATCAGCACCACTAAAGAGCCGAAAAGCAGCTGAATGGCCAAGCTGGCTTTCTTGTCCTTCTTCAGGTCCAGAGTCCCGCGCTCTTCGAAATTTTCCGGCAACACGATGGAATTGGCCGATAGTGCGGTACTTCCCATAGGTTCCCCCTCCTTAACGGCAGCTTCAAGAGTACATATACCGCGCACAACCTGAGCCAATGCTGATTGCCACTTCGCTTATGATGAGCAAGTTGGATTGTGGCTTGCAAGACCTTACCACACTATGGTGTTTTTACACAATTCGAAGCAGAAAATTACATGTGAAGATAACCGAAACGTTTCTAAGATTGCTCTCATGGGAGTTGTGGTTGAGTGACACGATGATTGCGAACTCATGCTATTCATTGCGTGTGCTGGTGCGCAGATAGGCTACTTTTT
>CAZJAK010000034.1:0-7934 GCA_964543935.1 uncultured Spirochaetaceae bacterium | reverse complement strand
CGTATGAACGAAGTACTCTTTATGACCTTCTCGACTTGCACCGCCGGATTGGATGTAGCTTCTATTTTGTTCGTGGGTCGTTCCCTTTATTTATAGCTTGATTATTGACTTCCCTTCATGGCGGATACATGCTTGATTGAGTTTTCATCGCGTGCTTCGATTCCGCAAGTACTTAGCGTTACCTCAAAGATGACTGCTTGAAGCCTTGATGGATTGTGAAAGCTAAAGAGAGGGTGGTATGAGAGTATTGGTGGTTGGAGCCAGCGGGGCGACAGGGAAATTGGTGGTAATGCAGTTGCTTGAACGAAAGATTGCTGTCAGGATTGTGGTTCGTGAGGCCTCGACGCTCCCTCCTCAGTTGTTCGACAATCCTATGGTGGAGATTGTAAAGGGTTCCATCGATTCGTTCAGTCAGCAGCAAGTGCAGCTGCTTCTTCAGGATTGTGAAGCCGCTGTCTGCTGTCTTGGTCATACGATGAGCGTGAAGGGCATTTTTGGCAAGCCGTACAAGCTGGTATTGCATGCTGTGCAGAAGATCACGACTGCGATGAATACATTCGCCAAATCACAGCAATTCATTCTCATGAGCACTACTGCCTATACCAATAAAAAAGACGGGGAGAAGAACACGCTCGGAGAGTCAGTTCTTTTCGCCCTGCTGAAGATCCTGCTCCCACCCCATCGGGACAATGTGCTTGCCGCCAATTATCTGGAATATCGCCTTGGAGAGAGCACGGCTTTCTCTTGGGTGGCGGTCCGTCCCGATACCTTGTTTAATGAAGAGCATCCCAGTACCTATGAAGTGGTGGACCATATCAAGCGAAGTCCTGTCTTTGATGCAGGCAAGACAAGCAGAATCAACGTCGCTTGTTTCATGGCTGAACTCCTCACTGGTGATGGGTTATGGCAGCAATGGAAGTATAAGACGCCGGTCATCTACAACACCCTTTCCTAGAACGAGTTCTTTCGGTGCCTATCCTCGATTATCGATATGTGGATTCTGTTTCACAACGATTGCTGATTTCATATGTGACTCAGGAAATATTGCTATGTTCTCCATACCTCGACACAGTGGGAACTGCCTTAGGCTGCAGACTTTGGCTTGGCTGATCAATCATATTTCCCCTTGAGCTCCACGAAAGCCACATCCATCAGGATGCGCTTGGAGATGGTTCCGTTTTGAGCGCGCTGGATGAACATGAGTTGTTGGCAGCCATACGGACCGACGGGCAGGATCATCTCCCCACCGGTAGCGAGTTGGTCGATGATGTCGCTTGGCATGCTGCGCGGGGCGGCGGTGAGGATGATCCGGTCGAACGGGGCTTGTTCGGGCCAGCCGGAACTGCCATCGCCAATTCTGTAAACGATGTTGCGGCAGCCTAGTTTGTCCAGACGGCTTTTCGCTTGTCCTGCCAAGGCGGGAATCAGTTCGATGGTATAGACCGTACCGGCAAATTGCGCCAGAAAGGCTGTTTGGTAGCCACTTCCCGTCCCGATTTCCAATACTGAACATGACCGATCGAGGTGTAACGCGTCGGTCATGTAAGCGACCAAGCTCGGTTGCGAAATAGTCTGCCCATAACCGATCGGCAGCGGTGTATCAATACCAGCCAATTCTTTGTACTCGTTGTCGATGAACAACGAGCGGTTGAGGGTGTTGAAGAAGGATGCCACATCCTTGCGCATGACGGTACCTCGATGCTGAGCGTATCATGGAGCGGTTGCGAATGATAGTCCGTTGGTGGAGCCGTGCATTCTTGATCAGGATTTCACACCCATTGGTTTTGCATAGTCACATCTGGAGCAGCTTGATTTCAAAGCAGGGATCCATGGGATATCTAGATGGAGTAGTCAGAATAAGGCATCGGTTTCTTCGATGAAGCGTTCGAAAAACTCCTGCATGAACGCAATCCGTTCCGAGACTATCTGTTTGGATACATCCAAGCATGTGTTGCGCCTGATCTTCTCCATCCTCGCCAAGGCCGAGTCATAGGCTTTTTTCAACTCCCGTGGCTTGGAGGTGAACTCGCGGGCGATGCCGATGGCTCCGAGAAAATCGATGCCGTCGGCGTCGCTGATCAGCTGTGCCTCAAGGCTCTTCTCACGATTGCCGTCATGGTGGGTCAGGATGCATTCGATGATATGGTCGATACTTCCTTGATCGTTGATCTTGTCCTGCAGGTAGGTTTTTGCGACCTCGGCTGAGCGCACGGCATGATCGACGCCATCCTGTTTCCAAGGGGCGTAACCGCCCCAATCATGCATCAAAACAGCGGTGTAAACTACATCGCGGTCATAAGTCGATCCAGCCCCGATGGTGTTGATGATGGCCAACAACCGCAGAGAGTGGTTCAAGCCGTACTCCCCGCCATACTCCTTGGCTAACTTTTGGAGTTCCTCTCGAAATTCCATGGGAAGGCCTCCTTCACGTTCAAGCTGTTGCTTGATGGTGGTGCATTTGACTTCCGTTTCTAGCATGGTTGTGTGGTGTTCAGTGGGAAGCGTCGATACCAGTTGGCGCGATCTTGGAAAGCATTGAAATCATATCATCTGATGAGGTTTTATTCAAACTAAAAATTTTTGGAACTATTTCTATTATATAAGATAAGCATGGACTGAGTGCAATATAGATGAGGGAGGGCATTGCATGCACTGCCAGAAGACCTTGGAAGCCCAAGGTCTTCTGGTGAAGGTGCTGTGTAGTGATGAGAAAGGAATGGAATCGGTTCAGACCGGTTGCATCGCTCCGGCGAAGACCAACCAGGCCAGCACTGTCTTGGCCACCAGACTGAGGACGATATAAGTGCGCTCACCGTAGAGGTAGTCGGACCAGCGGCCTACTTTCTTGTACTGGAGCACCATGTTGATGGGGAACAGGTTGAAGAACACGAAGTAGGAGCCGACGATGGCGTAGACGAACCACGGCACGAGAGAGGGGTCAGAATTGCCGAACGCATTGAGGACAATCACGATCCACGGCCCGATTCCGGCGATGGAGCCGAACACGAAGGCACTCCAGTCGGTCTTCTGTTTGTATTGATTGACCTCTTCCATCAACAAGCCAAATAGGTTCATCGAGGCGTTCAAGAGGAAGATCGTGATGAGCGCGCCTACGTCATACACTCCGAACAGCATGGCGATCAACACGATCATCAACGAGGAACTGAGCGAATACTCATACCAGCGGAACCGGTTGATGCCCCGTTCCAAGTCGCGGTTGTAGATCCGGTTGGTCGCCGGCATGACGATGATGAAGTGTGCTAAAGCAGATAAAAACAGGAACATCGACACGAGGATGGCGAAGGGAATGTCGAACAATTTTTGGGGAAGAGTGACCAATCGCATTTGTGTCTGGTCGAAGTTGAGGAAATAGGACCAGACGGGGAGTTTGAACTGTGCGAATTTCTCGACGGTCAGTGCGAACACCAGCATCAGCGCGCCTTGGATGGCATGCAGGATGCCCATGGTGAGATTGAAGCGTTTCAACGATGCGGTATCATATTTTGCATTCATTTCAGGTTTCTCCTTACAGCAGTATAATATGACATAAGTCTGCCGGCTAGAGTGAAACGAGCTGTCAGAGCAATCTTGCTTTAATATGTCTGTCAAGGCATGAATTTCCAGTATGGGAGATGTGTAGCTTATGTTCACCGTTGGCTTTTTATGGTGGGTGCAGTGTGACTAGTAGTCGGAGAAATTTGTATATCATGACACCAGTTTCCTCCGATAGCCACGGATGCATGAGAGACACAGGCCTTTATCCAAGATGGAACGGCTCGATGGGCAGTGATCGCGGGTAGCAGTCATCGATTCGAAGGGATTTGCTTGTGACCGTTTGTCACGGGTATGTAATAGATAAAGCATTACTATGCAAGTCTTAAAAATACTGCATAAAATTGTAATAAAAATGTACTGATTTCCACTATCCGATGATTGAATCGGGACAGAGGTTGTTGTACATATGAATTGGAACAGGTCTCTGTCCGCAATTCTTGCCTTGTTGGTGACGGATCAAATCTATCTACAGCGCTCGAGGTTTGTGATTGCAATTAAAAGGGCTGTGTGTAGCCGGTAGATGCATCGGGAGTTCCCAAGCATAGCTCGAGAACTTTGAACTGTACGAACAGCTGGCTGTTCATGAACGTTCGGTAGTTCGGATAAGGTCGGAAACGGACCTGATTGCCATATCTCCGTGAGAAACAGGGGTGTATCATGGTCGGAATCAGACGAATTGAGTGGATATCCATAGTTCTGGCAGTATGTTTCCTGATGGTTTCTTGCACAGAGCCAACAGGGGCGCTTGACGGCTTGAGGAATGAGTTCGAGGTGGAGCTTCCTTTGGCAAGCAGAGCTACGATCAATGACGATGCGAACGTCGATACGGTGTATGCCAAGGTTTTCAATGCAGCAAGGGAACATCTGCCAAGCATCGATCCTGCTGGCATTACAGAACTGACGGAAGCCAACGGCAAATGGTCGGCGACGATCAAGCTGGCCTCGCCGGTGAGCGGAGAAATCACCTTCTTGGTATGGGCGGTGGATTCAGCAGGCAAGCACCTGTATGCAGGAGACGGTACAATCTCGGTTCCCGGCAGTACTTCGATCATCGTGCCGACACAAGCGGATTATTCGTTGGGAGACCTCGGTCCTGCGGGTGGCTATATCTTCTATGATAAAGGTTCGTACAGCGATGGTTGGCGGTATCTCGAAGCAGCGCGAGATGGCTGGAGCACAGCAGTTGAGGATCCTTCCTCTGTGATGGGGTATTACCGCACCACTTCGGAGGGGGCCAATTTGCTAGTGAATACGGGTACAGGTGTTGGATCTGGTGAGACAAACACCACAGCTTTGGTCACAGCCATGCTCAACACTGCCTATACGCAGAGCACAGGAACCACCACTACTGCAAGTTACGCAGCTAAGATATGTGCAGAACTTAGCGCGGGAGGGTATGATGATTGGTTCTTACCTTCAAAAGATGAACTGGTAGCGATGTACCAAGTCTTGCATTTGGACGCCGAGGGTGGTTTTTCAAACGATTATTATTGGAGTTCATCGGAGTATGCCGGCTATACGGTATACATGTGGTCCCACGGTTTCTCCAACGGATTGTCGACTTACTATGCTAGGTTCGAGGAAAAAAGGATCCGTCCAATAAGGGCCTTCTGATACTTGTTACCCTTTGCAGATGATTACACATCCGATGGTTTTCTCATGAAACATTAGTGAGGCGTCATCTCGCTTGATCTTGAATCTGTAGTCGCGACGGTCGAATCGGTTGCTTGATTCTTGCAATGCATGTAAAATCCAGCCATGGCTAAAAAAGTGTTCCTTTCTGTGATTGGCGTGGCGATGTTGTGTTTGATCGGTTGTTCTCAGGAGATCAAGCCATTCAACGACCATGTGATCGCCATGTGGGCCCAGACGTTGGAACCGTACTCGGTCGACATTGCTTTCCTCGGTGACTCACGGGTTGCCGGAGCCAATTGGAAGGAGGCTTTCCCCAATAGCGATGTCGTCAACCTCGGCATCGGTGGAGATATCGTGGAGGGAAATATCCAACGGTTGCCGCTTCTTGAGGCCCTCGATGTGAAGCATTGTTTTCTTGCCATCGGTGCAAACAACTGCAACAGTAAAAATTTCTCGGCGAAGTTGTTCAGGGCGAATTATGATGCGCTCCTGGACGGGCTTGAAGAACGTGGGATTACCGTGTATGTCAACACGATCGCTGGTGTCACCACTGCCAATTCCAGTGTCGATGCAGCTCTGATTTCCAGGATGAACACCAACATGGCTGTGGCGAACGATATCATCAGGAATGTGAGTGAAGCCCGCGGACTGAAACTTTTCGACATGGCTATAGTGATGAACAATCCCGATGGTACGCTCAAAGCCGAATACAGCGCCGATGGAGTCCATTTCTCAGCTGCGGGCAACCAAATCTGGTATGACACGCTTCGTCCATCTGTCGAGGCAGCTTTTTAATTTTTACTGATCCTCGTCGAAGTAGATGCTCTGCAAAGAATCTTATAGGATGCATTGCATATTACTTTCGCTGTCGATACTAAATCACGGACTGTTCGAAATCCGTCACTCCAATGAAGGTTTTCACTTCACCGCTCCCTCCGTTTCCGGAAGCCCCGATTCATAGTTTTCTGTGATTCTGCTCCTGATAAATTCTGCCAAAGCATGATTTGTGCAGTAGACGTAACATCCTTTCATGCCTCGACTCATTAAAGTCCGGTAGGTGTTGCGAATGATGGTGTCCACAGCCTGAGCTGCTAGCCGGTCGCCTTTCTTCACTTTGCCAATCAAGCCATTGAGGGACTTGTCGGTTTTTGCCCGTTTGGTGAAATCGGTGATGACCTGCCCGTTTTCATAACGCAGGTCATCGCCGATGATGACTCCGACGTGGCTGAACTCCAAGCCTTGGGTGGTGTGGATGCAGCCTACTTGGTCGATGGAACCTTTGGATATGGCAAATGTCGGATCGCTGCTAAGGTTCCAGCGCATGGAGAATTCGCCGATGACGATGTCGTCGACACTGTTCGAATTGTTTTTAGAGATCCACTCCCAGCAGTACCCTGCTACCAAGCGGGCTTTGTTGTCTGTTTTATTCTTATCTTCGATGAGCCTTCGCAGTTCGACCGGATCGTCAAGTACCCGGAAATCGTATTCGATTCCCTCCAAGGTAGGATTGGCAGTCTCCTTCTGGATCCCCAGGACTCCATCCAACCAAGCAAGATAACCGTCTGATCCATTGCACCGGAATTGAGAGACGAGTTCTCCTTCTTGGACTTCAGCACCATAGTGATTGGCCCAGTGGAGGATCCTCTCCCGATCTCCGTAATCTTGAGCGGTGACGCGTTGGTCCTCGTCGATGAAGAAGATGCTGCATGCAGCGGCGTTGATGATTTCCTTGATTTGGTCCTCGCCGGTCACTTTGGGGCCAAGCTGGGTTCTCTTATTCAAGCGGTGGGCTTCATCGACGATGAGCGTGCCATAGTCATTGGAGCTTGAATCGATGAAAGCGGAGGAGCTTTTAAACAAACTGGAGATGTTCTTGGTTTTGAACTTTCCTGCTTTGAGCCGTTGTTCGAACACATTGCGTGGTGCGCTGTTCTTGGTTACATAGGCACATACTTGGTTCTCCTTGCTCAATTGGACCAATAGGTTGATCGCCACTACGGTTTTCCCAGTACCAGGGCCTCCTTTGACAAGGAATACCCGCTTCCCTGAGTCGGAGTAAGATTTGCGGGAGAAAGAGAGCATCTGTTCATAGACAATTTTTTGTTCGTCGATGAGCACGAATTCGCGTTTGCCCTTCAACATCGCCACCAAAGAGTCCTGCAGGCTCTTCGATGGCCTGATCGTACCGTTTTCGATGTAGTAGAGTGTTTGTTTGGCATCGCCTTTGCGTATGTATTTCTTTATGAATGAACACAGCTGTGCTGTATCGGAACGGCAAAACAGTGGAGATTCCTTGAGTATTTCCTTGAAATGGGGCATGAAAAGCGGATCGTCATGGGTGTGTTTGTAGTAATTGTGTAGATAAGCACAACTTTGCAGGGTGATGGGGACTTCCTCAACACTTGCGTTGTAGTCGGTGATGAATGCCCGATAAGACCACGCTTGGTAGGAAGGGTGCACAGCCTCGTTCAATCCTCCACCGAGGTAGGTCTTGACATGCTTGATTTCGGTTTGTGGATCTACTAACAGGAGCTGATCGACTGTGCTCAGCGGAAACACTTCGCTCCACTGTTTCAACTCGATGATGACGGCACTATGGCGGTCATGTTCATCAAGACCGCTGAGGATGAAATCAACCCGCTTTGATGTATTGGGAATGGCAAATTCGATGGCTACTCCTGAATCTTGGGGAATCTCGGGATCGAGCATTATGTTTTGCATCTGGGTGAGGGAGTTAATCCAGG
>CAZJAK010000033.1:0-25577 GCA_964543935.1 uncultured Spirochaetaceae bacterium | reverse complement strand
AGGACGACTTTTCCATCGATTTCCAGCGCTTGGAGACCATTTGCCAATTGATCCATGGCGGCACTCCTGCAACCGGCATGCATAAGTTGCTGTTCATCTGTTCGCCGAACAACCCGACCGGCACGATCGTGCCGCTCGATGCCATCGAGCGAATCGCCCGCGGTTTCCCCGGTATCGTGGTCGTCGACGAGGCCTATCATGATTTCGCAGGCGGTACATCGGCGGTAAGCTTGATGGAGCGCTATCCTCATCTTGTGGTGTTGCGTACATTGTCGAAGGCCTGGGGCTTGGCTGGAGCGCGGGTTGGATTGGCCGTGGCCGATGAAGAGATTGTCGCTGCGATGAATAAAGTCAAATACCCCTACAACATGAGCCTTCTGGCCCAACAATGTGCCATGGACGCCCTCGATAAAGCCGATCAAGTCCGTCAGGAAGTCCGCCGGACAATCGCTGAACGGGAAAAACTGTCCAAGCGCCTGAAGCAGTTGGCGTTCGTTGAGGAGGTGGTCCCCAGCCAGGCCAATTTCGTGCTCGTGAGGGTCAGGGATGCCGACGGTCTGTATGCGTTTTTACGGGATAAAGGAATTATCGTGCGCAACCGCTCCTCGCTGCGCGGTTGTTACGGGTGTGTCCGCATCACGGTGGGTAGTTCCGCTGAGAATGAGACGCTCATGACGGCTTTGCAGGAATGGGAGGGCTTGCGATGAATGGAGACGCGGTGTTGTTCATCCCGATGTACCCGACCTTGCTTGAGCCGGTCGAGGTTGCCCAAGCGGTCGATTTACCGCTGCAGCGCAATGCTATCACTTCTCTGTTCTTCATCATGCGCTTGGGCAGGTACCGCTTGGTGCTTGTCAGCGGGGACGGCCCCGATGTGGACGATCTGGTGAAACGGAGGTTGACGGCTCTTTTGGAACGCGAGTCGATCGTGTTCGACGACGTGGCGGTTACCGATACGTTCGATGTCCTGGTCCAACGCTACGGCGATGGTGCATGGGACATGGAACATTCGTTGGTCATCGGTTCGGATGCGTTCTGTCTGCGCCTGTCTTCTTCGTTGGGGTGCCGCCGTGTGCTTTTCAGCGGTGTCCGGACAGAGAGCGCTGATGTGCAGGCCGATGATTGGCGTTCGGTGGTGGCGCTTATCGGTGGAGAGGGTTGTCCCAAGGCCCCTCGCCGGGCTGCCTTGCAGCGCGCGACATCTGAGACGACAGTCAGTTGTGAAGTCGACTTGGATGGGACCGGTCGGGCCGCCATCTCGACGCTCTTGCCATTCTTCGACCATATGCTCCAGCAAGTTTACCGCCACGCTGCCTTCGATGGCCGCTTGTCTGCAACGGGCGATCTGGAAGTGGATGAGCACCACACGGTCGAGGATGTGGCGTTGACGCTAGGCAGTGCCGTGCGGCAAGCGTTGGGGGACAAGCGGGGCGTGAACCGGTATGGGCACGCCGTGGTGCCGATGGACGAATGTGCCGCCACCGTTGCCCTCGACTTCTCGGGTCGACCTTATCTGGTGTGGGATGTGCACTTTTCACGGGAGATGGTCGGTACGTTCCCCGTAGAGCTTTTCTCCCATTTCTTCAAATCGTTCAGCGATGAAGCCAAGTGCACCCTGCATATGTCCGTGGGGGCGGGCAATGCCCACCATCAGGCCGAAGCGCTGTTCAAAGCGTTCGGCCGGGCTTTGCGGTCGGCGGTGTTCAGGCATCCATGGGATGATGCGCTGCCCTCCACCAAGGGGGTGTTGTGATGGCGTTGTCGGTAGCAATTGTCCGCTATAACGCAGGCAACATCCGTTCGGTAGTGTGTGCCTTGGCCAGGCTGGGCGTGGACGCCACGGTCACCGATGACCCGCTCAAGCTCGCTTCAGCCGCTCGGATCATCTTCCCCGGGGTGGGCGAGGCCTCCAGCGCCATGCACCACTTGAAAGCCAGCGGTCTGGACGAGACTTTGCGCTCGTTGCGGCAACCGTTCCTTGGCATTTGCCTGGGCATGCAATTGATGTGCCGTCACAGCAGTGAGAACGATACAGACTGCCTTGGACTCTTCGATGCCCCGGTGGTGCGGTTTCAGTCCGGTGGCATCAAAGTCCCCCACATGGGATGGAACACCGTCCACGAGTTGGATACAGCACGCTTTACTGGCATCGACGAGGGCGCTTGGTGTTACTTTGTGCATTCGTACCATGTCCCGCTTGTTCCCGAAACGGCAGCAACCTGTACCTACGGTCCCTGCCGCTTCAGTGCAGCGTTGGCCAAGGATAATTTTTTCGGTGTCCAGTTCCATCCTGAAAAAAGCGGTCCGGTCGGATTGCGCTTGCTGGAGCATTTCATCCATCATGATTGGACGGAGGGCAGCCCATGGATGTAATCCCCGCCATCGACATCATCGGTGGCCGCTGTGTGCGCCTGCGCCAAGGCGATTATTCCATGGCTACCGTGTATGAAACAAACCCGGTCGATGTCGCCAAATCGTTTTGGGATTCGGGCTTCAAACGGCTCCATGTGGTCGATCTCGATGGTGCAAAAGCCGGCAGGCCCGTCAACCTGGCCATCGTCGAACGGATCGCCGCTCAGACCGATGCGCTTATCGATGTTGGAGGCGGACTGAAAACGGGTGCCGATTTCGCAGCCGTTTTCGGTGCCGGAGCGGCCATGGCCACCGTCGGTACACTGGCAGCGACGGACCGGGGCCTTACCTGCGCGTTGTTGCGGCAATGGGGACCGAACCGTTTGATCTTGGGAGCCGACAGCCACGATGGCCGCATCGCCGTTTCCGGTTGGAGCAAGGTGACCGATTTGGCTGTCATCGACTATGTGTGCGCCTACTTGTGCGAGGGCTTCACCACCGTCATCTGCACCGATATCTCCAAGGACGGCATGATGGGCGGTCCCTCGTTCGACTTGTACCGCCAATTGATCGCCAAAGCCGCCTCGTATGGCTTGGTGCTCGAGTTGATCGCCAGCGGGGGGGTCTCGTCGTTGGATGACCTCGCTGGGCTTGAAACGGTTGGTTGCACCGGGGCGATTGTCGGCAAAGCCCTCCACGATGGTGTCCTCGACGCCCGTACAGCTGCGCTACGGCAGTGGTGAAACAAAGGAGTGACAGACATGTTGGCCAAACGGATCATCCCCTGCCTGGATGTGCGCGACGGTCGCACCGTGAAAGGGGTCAATTTCGTGAATTTACGGGATGCCGGGGACGCGGTCGAACTGGCTTCGCTGTATGCCGCCCAAGGAGCCGACGAGTTGACCTTCCTCGACATCACCGCCACGGTGGAACGCCGTGGCACCTTTACAGCCTTGGTCAAAAGGATTGCCGACGTCATCGACATCCCCTTCACCGTGGGTGGCGGCATCCGGACTGTCCAAGATGTCGGGAATTTGTTGGAATCGGGTGCCGACAAGATATCGATCAACAGCGCGGCTGTACGCGATCCCGCCTTGATAGGTCGTTTGGCGACAGAATTCGGTTCCCAATGCGTGGTGTGTGCCATCGATGTGCGTAGCAACGCGCGCTTCGACGACGCCGCAGGGCCCGGGTGGGAGGTGTATGTCGACGGGGGCCGGACCCCTACCGGCCTTGAAGCGCTTGCCTGGGGCCGTGAAGCGGTCGAACGTGGTGCCGGTGAGATATTGTTGACCTCGATGGATCATGACGGGACCAAGGCGGGTTTTGCGCTGGAAATCACCCGCAGGTTTTCCCAGTCGCTTGCCGTGCCCATCATCGCATCAGGAGGTGCCGGAACGATGGAACATTTCAGGCAAGTCTTGCAAGAGGGGGGCGCCGATGCTGCATTGGCGGCCTCGTTGTTCCATTTTCATGAGCTGGACATTCCCGAGTTGAAGATTTTTTTAAAAAAACATGATATATCTGTACGCCTGACATGTTAGGGGAGGATCGAGCATGCTTTCCGTAGATTTCGCCAAAGGGAATGGAATGGTTCCCGCCATTGTCCAAGATGCGGTGACCCATCGCGTCCTCATGCTGGGCTACATGGACGAAGAGGCCTTGCGCATCACCGAGGAGCGCGGCTTGGTCACCTTTTACTCGCGTTCCAAACAACGGTTGTGGACAAAAGGCGAGACATCCGGGAATTACCTTACCGTGAGGGACATCAAGCTTGATTGCGACAACGATACGTTGCTCATCAAAGCCGTTCCGGCGGGTCCGGTATGCCATCTCGGCCATGATACCTGCTTCAACGAGAGCAACGATCCTGAAGCCATGACCAGTAGCGAGTTCTTGCTCTATCTGGAGGAGGTCATCCACGACCGTCGCGAACACCCGGTCGAGGGATCGTACACCAACCACCTCTTTTCGCGAGGCATCAACAAGATTGCCCAAAAAGTGGGCGAGGAGGCGGTCGAGTTGGTCATCGAGGCCAAGGATGACAACAAGAGCCTTTTTTTGGGCGAAGCTGCCGACTTGTTGTACCACATGATCGTGCTGTTGGCCCACAAGAACGTGCAACTCAGCGATGTGGTCGAGGTACTCAAAGGGCGCCATTCCCGCTGAATACATGAGGTTAGCATTTGCTAACTTATACTATTGAAAAGAATTGATTGACAGACTCCTCCATTCGTGCTAGGTTTCCGCATAACGATTGCCAAGCGTCCTCGCGGGCGCCCGGTTCGCATGGACAGCACGTTGGGCGGGACAATCATCCACGGGTCGTTTCCCGTATTCAGGAAGTCTGGTTTTGACAAAAGAGCATAGCGCTGAGAAAACCGCCCTCAGGGTCTCGCTGACGTCGATTGTCGCGAGCATCGTTCTGGCTGCCGTGAAGTTGACCACCGGGTTGATCGGGCACTCGGCCGCCATGATCTCCGATGCAGCCAACTCCATCAGCGACATCGTAACCTATACGGTGGTCATGGGAGGGGTGGCCGCCTCGGGCCGCAAGGCCGACGGGAACCATCAATACGGACATGACAAGATCGAAAGCATCGTCGCGGTCGTCTTGGCGTTGGTCATCTTCACCACCGGTGTTGCCATCGGCATAAACGGCGGCAGGATGCTCATGCAACCGGAGACGATCGTGGCACCGACCTTGTTGCCGGCTTTCGGTGCCCTGCTGTCGATGTCGGTGAAACTGCTGCTCTATTGGCGGGTGCGCAAAGCTTGGAAGGAGACCCATTTCAGTTCGTTGCAGGCGTTATGTGGCGACCATCTCAGCGACGTGTTCGCCTCGGGCGGGACATTGGCCGGGGTCATCGGGGCCCGCTCGGGTTTGCCGGTCATGGATCCGATCGCCGCCATCGTCATCGCGCTGTTGATCGTGAAATCTGCCATAGAAATTTTCCGCAACGCCTCCAACGTGCTGTTGGATGGTTCGGTCGATCCCGCCACGATCGAACACCTGCGAATGAGCATCGTGAAAAATCCCCGCGTCAAACAGATCGACTTGTTGCGCACCCGCAGCACCGGAGCCCGCTATTATGTCGAGGTGGAGATCTGCTGCTGCCGCAATTTAAGCCTGGAAGTGGCCCACGCGGTCGCCCAGGATGTGCACGACCGCATTGAACGGGATTTCCCGCAGGTCAAGCATGTCATGGTCCATACCAACCCCTGCACGGGGGACGAGGATTTCTGCAACAGCTGCGTTGAACAGAGCGTATGAACTTTCTACTAGCGTTAGTCTGACGATGATGCGGGGATTATGATCATGCGTTAGCGATGCCGGAAGGCCTTATCGACATTCAGAGACAGAGCCCCTCACCACAAGCTTTGATGGAAGCAAGATGTGTTCTGGTTGGTGATTTGGATCCATGATCTGCTTCAGCAGCAACTCAGCGGCTTGCCTTCCCAGTTCAACCGTTGGTGTTTCGACCGAGGTGAGGGGAGGTTTGACTTGGTTGGCAAAGGTGACGTTGTCGAATCCGATGACCGAAACGTCCACACCCGGTCTTCTTTCGAGTTCTTCGAGCACAGCCATCAGGTCGGTCGCAATGAGGTCGTTCAGCGCGATGATTGCAGTCAAGTCCGTTGATTTCAGAAGATACTCACGCAGTTGGTTGTGGATGACAGCTTTGTCTTCAGATGTTTGCTCGACCCAATACACGGAACGGGTATCTACCAGATCCAGGAAGACGTGCCTGAGCAACACCGGGATGTCCAAATCCTTGAAAGCTTGGAAAAAGCCTTCGACGCGGTGTTCGATTGAAGATTTGGTCAGATACGGTTTAGAAACCAAGCCGATTTTGCGGTGTCCTTTTTCATACAGATAGCGGACTGCCTCATACGCTCCTTTGAAGTTGTCCATTTCAACAGAATTGCAAGCTGCGAATTTGTAACACCTGCCCGTCATCACGAACGGGATTTGTTTCTCGATCAGTTTGAAAATAGCAGGGTTGTAGATTGGAGCAGCGGTAGGGTGGATGATCAATCCCTCGACTTTGCGTTCTATCAGGCTTTCGACAATCTCTTGTTCTTTTGCGATGCTGTCGTTCGTCAAATGTACCGAAATGGTGTACCCATTCTTTTCCAGGACCTCTTGGACTCCGGTGATGATCTTTCCGATGAAGATGTCGGCCAGCCTGGGCACGATGATGCCGATCGCTACATTGCCATGCTTGGTGGAAGCGCTCTTCTTCGATTGGGTGATGAAGGTGCCTTTCCCTCTGTATCTTTCTAAAAACCCTTCCCGTTCAAGTTCAAGGAGGGCCAGCCTGACTGTCGGCCTGCTCACTCCATATTGGTTCGCAATTTCCTGCTCGGTACTCAACTTCATCCCGGGTGCCAAGGTTCCTTCGATGATCTTCCTGCGAATTTCTTCGTAGATTTTCATATACTGAGGGTTGCCACTCTTATATTCTGCCATTGCACACTCTCCGCCTGACGGAATTCACCCTATCACGTTATGGGTAGTTGGAGCTACACATACTAGCACACTTTGTTACTATTGTAAAAACAATTGACGCTTGGTGCAGTAGTTGTCCAGGATGTTCGCGGATCTTCAGTTGTGCTTCGTGAACATCCGCATGCAACCATGCTCCCAGGCAGTCGGCCTGGGAGCATGTAAACCATTACTTGTTGAAGGCTGCGATACCGGGGAGATTGATCTCGTTGTAGAAGCGCAAAGCACCTTTGTGGAGCGGTACACTGATGCCTTCCAGCATCTTGTCAGGAACGACTTCCAAGAAAGCCTTGTTGACCTTCTTCAACTCGTCCAAGTGCCCGTAGAACTGCTTGACGAACTCATAGACTACTTCCTCTGGGACATCGGCGCCGGCAAACAAGACTGCGTTGTTGCCGAATGTCTTTACGTCGCGGTCGAGTTGGTCGTAGTAGGATTTGTCGAGGACTTGCTCGGTATAGGCCCCGTTGGAATTCTCGATGATTTTCTTGACGATGTCTGAGGGGATATCCAAGAACACGCAATCCTTGGAGGCAAGCAAGTCGAGGACCGTGGCGATCGGGGCTTTGCCGTTCCAAATGAACACGTCAAGCTGGCCGTTTTTCATCATCTCGGTCTGCTCGGCACCTTTGACTTCAACTGCGGTATAGTCGCCGGGCTTAAGTCCCAGTGCAGCCATGAGGGCCAAGGCGTCGAACCGTGATGTCCCGCCAACCTGGCCGATACCGATCTTCTTTCCCTTGAACTTCTCGTAGGAGACTTCGGTGACCGATGAGTTCTTCAGCACGATGACATGGGTCTTGTTGCAGGACAACGAGATGACGCCGAGGGTCTTTTTCGGGGCTATGCCGGTATAGTCTCCTGTGGCCAAATACCCGTCGGAAAGCATCAGGTTGTTGGTGAAAGCGATCTCGACATCGCCCTGGGCGACAAGTCCGACGTTCTCTGCATACCCGTTGGTGGCCTCGGCGACCACAGTGAGGTTGCTCCCGCTGTTGTTGATAATGTCAGCGATTTGAGCAGCCTGTTGATACGAAGACTGTCCGATCGGATTGGCTGCCAACGATATGGTGGTCTTGGTGGTCAATCCCTTGAATTCTCCGGTTGGTTGGACCGGAGCTGCAATCTCCTTCGCTCCCGTTGCGAACATCGAAAATGTTACGCAAAGAATCAACATGACGCACAATCCTTTTTTCATGTTCCTCTCTCCTTTTTTTCTAACAATCGTCCGATTGTTTAATCAAGCAACCTGTTTCACATGCTTCCTTTTGACCAGGATCCAATTGATACCGATGACTGAAATTATAAGAGCATAGCCGATTGAGTCTGTCAGCAACCCGGGATACACGCACAGAAGTCCTCCACCAATGGCAAGGATTCTCATGACTGGGTTCAGCTTGCTTCTGAAGTAGCCTACGATACCTATGCTCAGGCCCAGGCACCCCACGATTCCTGAGACGAACGCCAGTGATATTTGAGATACTGAGCCGACACCGATCAACTCGGGGGAATAGACAAAGAAAACCGGGGCGATATAGGTCACGATGGCTAGCTTGACCGCCAGGATGCCTATTTTGATAGGGCTGGCGTTGGCGATTCCTGCCGCTGTGTAAGCCGCCATGGCCACAGGCGGAGTGATCGACGAAAGGCAAGCTCCGTAGAACACGAACATGTGAGCGGCCAGCTCGGGCACTCCCAACTGAGTGAGCGCGGGAGCGACCAACACTGCGACAAGCATGTAGGCCGGAGCGGTGGGCAGGCCCATCCCCAGGATGAAGAGGGCCACCTCGGTCAACAGGAGCACGACAATCAAGCGGCCTCCCGAGATGTTGATGATCAATGAGCTGAGTTTCAGCCCAAGGCCGGTGAGCGAAATGATGCCGATGACGCACCCGGCCGCGGCACAGGCGGTGGCGATGCTCATGACTCCCTTGCATCCCTTTATCAGGGAGGTCACGATGGTTTTGAAGCCCATCCTGGTGTTCTTGTTGGCGAAGGAGAGGGCAATGGCGAACAGCGTGGCGAACAAGGCCGTGTACATGGCGCCATAGCCCATCACGATCATGATGATCAAGACAAAAAGCGGTATGATTGAAAGGCCGTACTTACGCAATGTCTTCTTGACATCGGGAATATCCTTCTCATCCATCCCGACAAGACCGCGCTTGCAGGACTCGTAGTGGACCGAGAAATAGACCGAGACATAGTATAACAGCGCCGGTATGATGGCGGCGCCGATAATCATCTTGAAGGGGATGCCCAAGGTTTCCGCAATGATGAAGGCCGCGGAGCCCATCACGGGCGGCATGATTTGGCTTCCGGTCGAAGCGACAGCCTCGACTGCTCCGGCATATTCGGCGGAATAGCCCGCTTTTTTCATCAGTGGAATGGTGAAGACCCCTGTGGTGGCGACGTTGGCCGAAGCGCTTCCGCTGATGCAACCCACCAATGCGCTGGATATGACGGCGGCCTTGGCTGGCCCGCCGATGCTTTTGCCGGTCAAGGCAAAAGCTATGTCCATGAAGAGATCGGATCCCCGCGTTGCTTCAAGGAAGGCGCCGAAGATGACGAACATGATGATGATGGAAGAGGCCGTCCCCAGCGGGGTGCTGAAGACTCCGGCAGAACTGACATAGAGCGTTTTGACGATTCTGGTCCATGTGTAGCCCCGGTTCCACAGTGCGCTAGGCAGGTATTTGCCGAACAGTGCGTAGAGGATGAACACTACTGCGATGATCGTGATGGCGGGGCCCATGATCCGCCTGGCGGCTTCAAGCACCAGCAGGACACCCAAGGTCGCCACGATCAGGTACACGGGTGGGAACGCTCCATAGGTGGTCCCCATCTTGGTGTAATTGAAGGCGGTGTAGGTATAGACGAATACGGAGAGGACGGCGAAGAGGACCGCAGTCGATTTCATGATCGGGCCGTACTCGTTCCGTTTTTTGGTGAAAGCGTTCAGGAATACCATCGGCATGACAAAGGCCAGGAAGACGCTCCGTTGGATGACATCGGTCAACAGCCCGGTAAAACAGGTGTAGAGGGTGAATACCCCCAAGGCCAAAGCCAGGGCGTCTTGGATGGTTTTGGCTATCTTGAATGAGCGCGATTCGCTGTCTGCAGCCAAAGTGGCGGCAACCTTGATTTCCAGAACCTCATCTTCCTCATGGCGTTTGAACAATCCTTTTTTCCCTGTCATATCGACTCCTGTCCTTGCTTGGCTGAAAACGTAGCGTCTATGTCGTCTGAAAGTTCTTGAGCAGTCCGATAGAACCGTGTGACGAATGTAAGGTCGAACTGCTCCCGGGTCGTCCCACCGCGCAACATGGCGGCGAAATCGACTCCCGCCGCTTTTGCCGCACCCTCATCCACCAAGCTGTCGCCGATGTAAAGGGCGTCTTTCGGCTCGAGGTTCAATATCCTCAATACGGTAAAGAGACCGGAGGGGTCGGGTTTTGGGGCCGCGACATCTTCGCACCCCGCGATAGCGCTGAAATACTGGGCTAGGTCGTACTTCTCCAAGGACTGCATCAATACGTCACGGAGCTTCAACGATAGCAGGCCGATCTTGATTCCTTTGCTGGCGATATTCATAAGACAAGCGGGAACATCGTCGAAGAACTCGGTTTTATCCGCCATCCGCAAGCGGCACAACTGGCGATAATGTGTTCTCATGTGTGAAATGCTTTGCGGGTCTTTTTGACCGGTGACATGCGACAACATGATTTCGTGGGTGTGCCCGATAACCGGCAAGACCTCGTCGAAACTCATCGATGGATATCCGAAATCATTGGCACTGGCATTGAGTAAATCCGCTATGACCTTTGCAGTGTCCGCAAGAGTCATGTCAAAATCGAAAATCAACGCTTTATAGTGCTTCATCAGCTACCTCGCAATGCTGGAAACCTGCGGCAAGAAGCATCACAGCCGCAAGCCAGATTTCCACTTGGACATGTCGGTCATGTTCCAGACGTTCTTGACGAAACACCTCGCACATGGTGTCTGGAAATCTCCCGTGCAAATGTTATTACAATGAAACTTGATTGTCAAACATTATTTCTTCCAATGTTTATTTGTAAAATTATAACCTATTTGTAAAGACATATTAAAACAATTATCGGTTTGGGTCTTTAAAGAGATAAAGACGGATTTCCGAAGGCCTAAGCGGTGGCGGATCTTCCCTGATGGCTCGTTGTGGCCTTGATGGTGTGGTCGAATGTTGCCGCAAGCATGTCTGAAGGGAGTACCTGCGGCACGAACGGCGGACTGTGGCCCCATTTAGACAGTTTCTAGCAGGATTTAGCCCCAAGTTGCGCCTGGATGCATTGTCAGGACATTGCTCGGGTACAGTGCGGGAGGTGCGGATGAGCTTCATGCCTGCTGGTCGTCGAGAGGTGCATCACCTTGTACCGATGCGAACGAAACATCGTATAAAAAATTACTATAAAAAAATATACAAAAAATTCCCTGCATTCGTGGGGCAGTTAGGTATCAATGTAAAAAAATATTGGACAAATGAACCATATGATAATACAATTAGACCAATGGATGAATTATTCAAGCAATATGTGGGAATATGAGTTGCGGAACTGTCTGCAACACATTGTATATACTTTCTTGTCAAAAAGGAGAGACACATGAAAAGACTGGTACTGGTTCTTCTGGCACTCATGCTCATTGCGAATCTTGCATTCGCAGGTGGGGCTCAGGAAGCGGCGGCGACTGCTGCGGCACCGACTGCCGACATGACTTGGGGGATCAAGCCTTTTGCCACACCGCAAAAACTGCGCATCGGCTTCTTCACCGGGTCCCCGTTGTCCTATCCGTACTTGTTTGCGGACAAGCTGGGTGTGTTCGATGCCCTCAACATCGACCTTGAATACACCTTCTTCACCAACGGGCCGGCGATGATGGAAGCGAACGCCGCTTGGGACATCGCATCCTGTGGACTCGGCGGTATCGCCCTTGGTTTGTCCAAGTACGACGCCCTCACCTTGATCGATGTCAACGACTACGAAGAGAACATGGCCATTTTTACACGCCAGGGGTCAAAGATTGCCGCCGATCCCAAGAATCCCGCCAACTGGAAGGGCGTCAAGTGCGTGTATCCCACCGGGACAACCGCACAGGCTGTCTTGGCGCAGTACTTGAAGACCATCGGCCTCAGCTTGACCGATGTTGTTTCCGTCAACATGGATAACGCCAACAGCTTGACGGCATTCAATGGTGGGACCGGTGATGTCTTGGTCTGCTGGAACGCCATCGCCCTTGCTGCCGATGATTATGGTTTCTTCCGCGTGACCGACTCCGGCCAACTGAAGCTCCCGTTCCCCTGTGCAACCTTCGCCCAGAAGAAATTCTTGGCCAGCAACAAGGACCTCGTCGCCGTCACGGAAGCGGTCTTCCACCTTGCGGTCGAATGGGTGTATGCATCGCCCAAGAACCTCGAGCAGTCCGCCCAGTGGTACTTTGAACATTGTGAGGAGGAAGGCTTCCTCGCTACTGAAAGCGTCGCCAAGAGGACCATGGAGTGGTATCGCGGCAATACCGTCGATGAGTACATCGCGCTGTTCACCAAGGAAAGTCCGGATGCGGCAGGCCTGTATACCAAACGCAATCTGTTGCAGATTGAGAAGGACATCATGAGTGGCTATGACTTCTTCGTGAACGAAGGCAAGTACACCATGGCCGACAGAACCAAGATTCTTGATGAGAGGCGTGTCACCAACGAAGTGGCTCTTGCCGTCAAGGCATTGCTCAAACGATAAACACGAACGATGTTCTGCCTCCCTTGATTGGGGGGCAGAACGGTCTGTTTGCTACCGACTGCGGGGGAAGGTCCAGGATTCACCTTGTTGTCGGAGATTTTGCCATACGAGCTGAAATTGAATCGAGGAGGTAGGCGAGATGAGTGAGTCACCGGATGTGATGACGAACGAAGAACGTGTTGCCTATGTACAATCTAAAAGGAAGCAGACCCAACTGAGGGATGCGATGCTTGCAGTCGCCGGCATTCTGTCCTTCTTCTTGGTTTGGGAAGCGGTCGTGCTATCCGGTCTGGTGGACAGCAAGAAGTTGTGCAGTGTGCTGGAAGTGTTCAAGCTGTTCATCGTGAAGTTCTCCGACCCGAATCCTGATGGCGCCTTGCTGCTGGTGAACGTGTGGTCCAGCCTGCTCATCGCCCTCTCCGGGTTTGGGCTGGCTATCGCCATCGGCATCCCGTTGGGGTGGTTGATGGGTTGGTACAAGGCCTTCGATGCGTTCATGCGCCCCATCTTCGAAATCATCCGTCCCATTCCTCCTGTCTCTTGGATTCCGCTTTCCATCGTGTGGATGGGCATCGGGCTCAAAGCCAAGGCCTTCATCGTCTTCTTTGCCGCATTCGTCCCGTGCCTCATCAATTCCTATACGGGGATCAGGCAGACCAAGGAAGTGCTGAAGAATGTAGGGATCACCTTTGGAGCATCCAATTTCACCGTCTTTTGGAAGGTCGGCATACCTTCGTCGCTGACGATGGCATTTGCAGGAATCAAGGTGGCCATCGGCAATGCCTGGGCCACCTTGGTTGCTGCCGAAATGTTGGCGGCTTCCAGCGGACTCGGCTACATGATCCTCATGGGGCGTTCCTATGGACGCGTGGATCTCGTCATCTTGGGCATTGTGGTGATCGGGCTTCTCGGGGTGGTCATCTCCGCACTGATTTCAAAGTGTGAGGATTTTTTCATGGGATGGAAACGGTTATGAGTAAGACTGCTACAATGAACATGAGCAAGGCGGAGATCAGGGAGCGTCGCTTGGAATTGCTGTACAAGATCCTTCCTGTCCTATCGGTCCTGCTTTTGCTTGGTTTGTGGTTGATCGCCTCAAAGGATTTCAACGAAAAGGTTGGTTCCGGATTTCCGACTCCTGCCGCGGTGTGGGACCGGACAGTCAGGCTTTTCACCAGGCCTGTGAAAAAGATGAACCTGATCATGCATGCCCTGGTGAGCCTGCGCAGGATCGGCTTGGCGTTGGCCTTCGACTGGACGTTCGGCATCATCTTCGGCATCATCATCGGATGGTTCCCGAAACCTAGGGCGTTCTTCACTCCGATGTTCGATGCGTTCCGGGCCGTGCCTCCGTTGGCGTGGATCCCCTTGATCACCCTATGGTTCGGCATCAGCGAGTTCCCCAAGATCCTGATCGTCATATTCGGCTCGCTGGCCTGCATCGTGGTCAATGTCAAAGCCGGGCTCAGTGCGGTCGACAAGATGTATCTCAACGTGGGGACCGTGTTCAACGCCACCCCCATGCAGACATTGATCAAAATTGCGATTCCCTCTTCGCTCGATGCCATCTTTGCCGGGGTCAGGACCTCCACCAGCGCAGCTTGGATGGTGGTGTTGGCCGCTGAGATGCTGGGAGCCGATTCCGGAGTCGGCTTTCTCATTTCGCGCGGCATGGACTCGATCGACATGCCGTTGGTCCTTACAGGCATGATCGCCATCGGCATCGTCGGTGCGATCCTGGCGATCCTGACTCAGTTCATTGAAAGGTTGATATGTCCATGGACAAGAAAAAGCAAGTAATCCTGAGTCTGAGAAACATCAGTCAAAGTTTCGTCGTCAAGAACGAGGTCAAACCAGCTGTCGAGAACGTCTCCCTGGAGGTCTACGACAATGAATTCCTTGTTGTCCTCGGGCCCGGTCACTGTGGCAAGACCGTGTTGATGAACGTGATCGCCGGAATCGAGACGCCCGTCGAAGGCAAGAAGTTCCTCAAGGGGGAGGAGATCAAGGGCAATGACCGGCGGATCGGCATGGTGTTCCAGTCGCTCAACCTGATGCCGTGGCGGACAGTCATGGGCAATGTCGAGTTCGGGCTTGAATTGGCAGGGATGGAGAAGAAGCAGCGCCGTGCGATCGCTCAAAAATACATCGACTTGGTCAGGCTGTCGGGATTCGAGCACGCCTATCCCCATGAGCTCTCCGGCGGGATGAAACAGCGGGTCGGCATCGCCCGGGCTTACACGAACGATCCCGAAATCCTGATCATGGACGAGCCGTTCGGTGCTTTGGATGCACAGACGCGCTATGCGATGGAGGAAGAGGTCCTCCGAATCTGGAAGGAAGAGAAGCGGACGGTGATCTTCGTCACCAACAACATCGAGGAGGCGGTTTTCTTGGCCGACCGGATCATCCTGTTGAGCAACTGCCCCGCCAAAGTCAAGCAAATCTACGATCTGTCACCGCTCGGTCGGCCGAGAAACATGATGGATCCAGCATTCCTTCGTTTGCGGACCGAGATATCCGACAACACGGATCTTGCACTGTAAGGGGGTGGTGTGCGATGAGTGGACAATTTAAGGTCAAGGTGGAACACCTGACCAAATACTTCGGTGACCTCCATGTGCTCGATGATGTCTCCTTCACCATCAAGAAGGGGGAGTTTTTGTGTGTGGTCGGTCCCACCGGTTGCGGGAAGACCACCTTCCTCAACCTGTTGACCAGGATCTACATGCCGACCAGGGGTGAGCTTTTTATCGACGGCGAGCCTGCCGATCCCAAAAGGCACAATCTTTCGGTTGTATTCCAAGAGCCTTCGGCAATGCCGTGGCTGACGGTGGAGAAGAACTTGCGCTTCGGGATGGAGATCAAGAAACTGGCCAAGGATGAGATCGACAGGCGGGTGGAGAATATGATCAAACTGCTTGGCCTCGAGCAGTTCCGCGACCGCTACCCGCACCAGCTGTCAGTCTCGACAGCACAGCGGATCATCATCGGGCGGGCCTTCGCCATGCAGCCCGACCTGTTGTTGATGGATGAACCGTATGGGCAGATGGACATCAAGTTGCGCTTTTATCTGGAGGATGAAGTCATCCGTTTGTGGAAGGAGATGGGGACCACGGTCGTTTTCATCACCCACAACATCGAGGAAGCCGTCTATCTGGCTGAGCGGGTGCTCATACTGACCAACAAACCGGCCAAGATCCGCGAGGAGGTTGTCGTTGACTTGCCGAGGCCCCGCAAGGTTTCTGATCCTGAGTTCGTCAAGATTCGCAACCATGTGACCGAACAGATACGATGGTGGTGACGTGGCTATGGCGCTTTGGGCCCAAGTGGCGCTCGTCGCGGGTGTGAACTTCCTCTCTGCCTTTGTGCAAGCCGGCACGGGCTTCGGTTATGCCCTCGTCGCCATGCCTTTGATGGCATTGTTCTTGCCGATGGCCAGTTGCTCGGCCATCTCGGCGCTGACCATTGTCGCCATCGGTTTTCAGATGTCGCTGAAGCTGAGATCGAATGTGAAGGCGTCCACCATCCTATTGCCGATGTTGTGCTGTCTGGCAACCATAAATGTAGGGTTGTGGTTGTTGGCCAGATTCAACGAATTGGTCTTGAGAGTCATATTGTCCGGTCTGTTGGTTGTGGTTACCGCCATCTCGTTCGCCATGCGCCGGACAATGCGCACAGGCATGTACCACAAGTGGCCGTTCGCAGTCGCAGCTGGATTGCTGACCGGTCTTTCGGCTGGCATGTTCAATGTGGTCGGCCCCTTTTTGCTGCTTTACTACCTGAATGTGTGCGACGACACGTTGCACCTGAAGGCCAGCCTTGAATCCAGCTTCTTGCTTGCAGGCCTGTATGCTTCGGCGATGCATCTGTTCGTGTACCGCACCATCAATGCCTCGGTGGCCCCGCATGTCGCGGCTTCGCTGGCGGCAGCGCTGGGGGCCGGATTCCTCGGGCTCAATGTTTATAAAAAATTGAAGCGGGATGTCATCGCCCGGTTGGTGTACATCCTGCTTCCGGTGATGGCTTTGATACTTGTTCTTAACAGCGTGGGGTAAGGAAGGCAGCGATGGACAGCCGGATTCCTTGCCGGTGATGCATAGGGAAGGAGATGAGGAATATGGCGATGGATAAGAAGATCCTGTTTTTGGGCCTTGACGCGGCAATGCCGGATTTGGTGAAGAAGTTTGTCTCTGAAGGTGTGATGCCGAACACTGCCAAGTTGATGGGGCAGGGTGTGTTTTCTCGACTCGAGACGGTGTTCCCTCCGTTGACGGCAGCAGCGTGGACGGCGATAGTCAGTGGGGCGGGAAGCGGAACCAATGGGGTGCCGAGCTTGATGGTCAAGCATCCTGGCGAGGAACTCGATCATTGGCACACCTCGTTCGACCGCAACGAGGTGCTCTGCGAGACCCTCTGGGATGTCGGCATCAAGCAGGGCAAAAAGGTTGCCCTGGTCAATTGGCCGGTGACGTTCCCGATGGGGGCAATTAGCGAGGAGAACGGGTGCCAGCTGGCCGGTGCACTCAATCCACCGTTCCGGTATTTCTTCATGCCATTGTGGGATGTTTCATCCAGTGCTTGTTTTTCCAATAAGTTGTTGCATTGCAATCAAATCCCTGGTCGTGCAGTAAAAATCCAAACCAAACCCGCCCAAGGATGGACGAACCTTCCCCACAGCAAGCAGCCCTGCCTAGAGTTTGACATCACGGTTCCTCCTACCTATGTGAAGGGATACGCGATGCATGTCCTGGTGTATGCTTCGACCGATGCCGGCTACGACAGGATGTTGATAAGTGAGGGCAAGGATGCCAAGGCTGCCATCACCGATATCGCGATGGGCGAATACGGCCCGTGGATCACCCGCAATTTCGATGCCAGGGACTATACCAGGAACGGACGCTTCCGCTTCCAGATTCTCGAGCTGAGCACGGATGGCAAGGATTTCAAGCTCTACCAGAGTGCGATCAATATGGCCGACCCCTATTCGGTGCCGGCTTCGCTGAGCAAAGAGGTCGAACAGGTTGCGGGAACGTACATGGAGGTTGACGATCCCTGGGCTTTCATGGATGGGTGGATGTCGTCCGACCTCTATCTGGAACAACTGGGCATGCACGCAAACTGGTGGGGCAAGGCCACCAAGTACGTGCTCGAGCACCAAGTGTGGGACATGGCCTTCTCGTGGGTCGGTACGATCGACCACATCGAGCATGCCCTCTACTCCGGCATCGAGCCAGCCTCCCGGGTCTATAGCGAGAAAACCGCTCCATTCTGTTGGCACATGGTCCGTGAGACGTACCGGCAGGTCGACGAGAATATCGGGAGGATCCTCGAGGCGGTGGACCTCACGCAGACCTACGTCATCCTCATCTCCGACCACGGCATGACCCACCTCGACTGGAATCCGTTCGTGAAGGAGCACCTGCAGCGAGCCGGGCTGCTTAAGTACAACCTCGATCTCTCCACCGACGATCCTTCCAACCTCTCCATCGATTGGAAGCATACCCTCTGTCATCCGCTTGAGCCATGCCATGCCCACATCTTCATCAACCTCAAGGGACGCGACCCGCAAGGGATTGTGGAGCCGAAGGATTATGAACAGGTGCAGGAAAAGATCATCAATTGCTTGATGGGCATGAAGAATCCGGAGAACGGAAAGAATGTTGTAGCGTATGCTTTGAAAAAGAAGGAGGCCGCCCGTCTCGGTATTTATGAAGGGCCGGGCTACGACCGGGTCGGCGATGTCCTGTACGCTTGGAATCCCGGTTACATGTCCCATCCTTTCATCTACCGCACTGCCATCAAGTACCGCGATGGGTCTGAGCGGGTCAGGGCGAATCCCGAGCTGTATGAGCAGGCCATCCTGTGCAAGAACTTCCCCGAGTTGATTGGTGAGACGGTAGCCCTCAATGGCGGGGACCACAGCGCGGTATGCGGCAATTTCACCGGCGTCCATTTGGCCGAGCCGACGCTACACGACATGCACGCCTGCATGATCATGGTGGGACCCGGAGTACCGAACTACGAAAGGCGGCTGCCTGCCCGCATCATCGACGTGTGCCCGACACTCTCAAAAATCCTGCACATCGATGTACCGAAGCATGCTGAAGGAGGAGTCCTGTATGATATCTTGGACAAGATCGAAAACTAAGGTTGAGACGGTCGGTCTGATCGGTTGCGGCCGCATGGGCGTCTGCATGCTTGAGGCGATGCTCAAAGGGGGCTTCACAGTTGTTGCCTTTGATGTCTTCCCCGATGCCATGAAAAGAGCTTCGGCTCTGGGAGCAGAGCTGGCGACGAATCCCGAGGACTTGGCGCGGAAGGCCGACATGGTGCTGATGTCCCTGCCGGGGCCGCAGCAACTCCAGCAAGTCCTTTTTGCCGAGCAGGGGGTAGTGCATGGTCTCGGTTCAAAGAAGGTGGTGGTCGATACCAGCACGGTCGATCCGAAGACCACGCGGGCTCATGCCGTGCGCTTGGAAGAGGCCACCGGCTCCGCCTACCTTGATTGTCCCATACTCGGCAGGCCGTCCGCCACGGGTAAATGGATGCTGCCCACAGGTGGAAACACGGATGCGTTGGAATATGTGAAGCCGGTGTTGTTGACGTTTGCAGCCAATGCAATCCCCGTCGGGGAGCACGGGGCCGGCAATGCGCTGAAGCTGCTCAACCAGATGATGTTCACCTGCATCAATGCGGTCTCCAGCGAAGTGATGGCGATAGCCAAGCATGTCGGGGTCGATCCACAGGTTTTTTATCAAACGGTTGCTTCATCCAGCGCAGCCACGGTCAGCGGCTTGTTCCGTGAGGTGGGGAAGAATATCGTCAACGATGATTTCAATCATCCTGCCTTCACCGTCGACCTGCTGATCAAGGATACAAAATTAGCCCTTCAAATGGCGCAGGATTCTGATGCGCCGAGCTTCATTGCAGGGTATGCTCAGATGTACAATGAACTCGCCCATGCCAACGGCCATGGGAATGAAGATACCAGTGCATTGTACAAGGTGTTCGCAAAACAGTATGTAAAGGAGAACGTGTAAGATGAGACTTGAATTTGAGTATGGCGAAGGAACGATTTCGGCCAATCTGCCCGATAGTACCGATGTGTTCATTCCTGGCGTGACCATCAAGGACCCGCCGGCTCTTGCCCAGGATTGGGATACCTTGTATGCCGAGACCCTCAAGAGCATCCGCAACCCGATCGGGATGCCTCCGCTGGCGAAGTTGGCCCGTACGGGCAGCAAGGTCGTCTTTATTGTCCCGGACATCGTCAAGGGAGGCCTCCAACCAACCAGCCATCGCAAGATCGCCATCAAGGCCTGCTTGGATGAATTGTACAGTGTCGGGGTCGAGAAGAAGGACATCCTGTTGCTGATCTCCAATGGCTTGCACCCCCGAGCCACGGTCGAAGAAATGCAAAAGATCCTCGGCGACAAGCTGTTTAATGATTTTTATCCCTCGGGACAGGTCACCAGCCACGATTCGGAGGATTGGGACCACTTGGTCGACATCGGCTATACCGATCATGGCGACCATGTCATCATGAACAAGTATGTCTATGATGCCGACGTCGCCATCATGATCGGGCACTGCCAAGGCAATCCGTATGGCGGGTATTCGGGTGGATACAAGCATTGCACCTGTGGCATCACCCATTGGAAGAGCATCGCCGCCCACCATGTGCCTTCGGTCATGCACCGGGTCGATTTCACTCCTGTCTCGGGGACCAGCGAGATGCGCAACAAGTTTGACGAGCAGGGCATGCTTATGGAAGAGAAGATGGGCAAGAAATTTTTCTGTTGTGACGGGGTGCTTGATTCAGCTTCACGGCAGATGGCCATTTTCAGCGGGTATGCCAAGGAGATGCAACCGGTCAGTTGGGCGGTTGCGGACAAGCGCACCTATGTGCCGTTCGCACAGAAGAAATACGATTGCATCGTTTTCGGCATGCCGACGAATTTCCATTATGGCAACGGGATGGGCACCAATCCGATCCAGATGATGCAAGCACTCTCGGCCCAAGTCATCCGCCATAAGCGGATCATGAGCGACCGCTGCGTGTTCATCGTCTCCTCCATCTGCGATGGATACTTCCATGACGAGCGGTGGCCGTATCTTCGTGAAGTGTACACCATGTTCCAGCACGACTACATGAACGTCCTGCCTGACATCCATCGCTATGGCGAATACTTCGCCACCAACGAGGAGTACATCCGCAAGTACCGTTACTGCAATGCGTTCCACCCGTTCCATGGTTTTTCGATGATGAGTTGCGGTCATATCGCCGAGATGAACACAGCGGCCATCTATATTGTCGGTGCCCGCGAGCCGGGGATTGCCAGGGGGATGGGCTTGAAGACGAGGGCGACCTTTGAGGAAGCGCTCGCCGATGCAAAGCGCAAGTTCCTGCCTGAAAATCCCGCCATCCTTGCTCTGCCGCTCACCTTCAAGACCGGAGCTGTCCACTTGGCCATGAAGGACTTCGTGTACGATGGTACCAATGGCCATGCCGGTGATTGCACGATGGTGCATTGATGAACAAAGTCCGCTAGCAAAGAGGCTGCCACGCAACGCGGGCAGCCTCTTTCTCTGAACATGCACCAAGTGAAATGAGGCATGGTGCCCTCACAACTATCCATGCTGAGCCTCCGTGCGGTAAGCTGATGGGCCGAGAGCGACATTGCTAAGGATGGACCCGATGAACGAATCACAGTCAGTGCACAACAAGAATTTTTACGCCGTGGCCTTGTGGGCTGCCGTCACGATGTTGGTGATCATACCTGCCCAGATCATCGTCTTCGTGCTTTCGCCCCATCCCGAAACGGTGCAGGGGTGGCTTGACTTGTTTGGTCGCAACTGGTTTTTGGGAGTTATCCATTTCGATGGTCTGTATGTCGTCAACAACATCCTGTTAGCGATCCTGTATGTCGCTTTGTTGCTAATGTTGGTCGCTGAACACCCTACAAGCATGACGCTTGCCACGTTGTTCGGGTTGCTGGGGATCGCCTCCTATTTCGCATCGAACAAAGCGGTTGAGATGGTTACTCTCAGCAAGCAGTATTGGAGCGGTGTTTCGGGGCTCTCCGACGAGGTGTTTTTCGCTTCTGTCCAGAACATGATCCTCGCGTGGAAAGGGACAGCATTCGACATCTATTATGTCTTGAACGGGATTGCGCTATTCCTTATCTCTGCAGCGATGCTGAAGAGCCGCTTTTTCACAAGAAATGCCGCCATCATTGGATTCATCTCGGCATTCCTCATGCTCATCCCGTCGAATTTCGGCACTGTCGGATTGGTGTTCAGCCTTCTGTCACTCATTCCTTGGTATGTCTTCACGATCATGATGGCACGGGTATTCTGGCGTCAAGCAAAACACTGAGTGGGGAGGCCCAGATCACTTTTGCTTCTTCATCATAGTGGGTCCGATCGTAAGCAGTACCGCATCACAATGGTCAATTCAAGTGACAAATTTGTAAATGATTCTAGAAATCATGCTATAACTTACATGAACGAGAGCATAGGTGCCAATATGGAATATTCGATACAGAGCAAAGAACAGCTGAAAGAGCTATGGACGAACATCTACAACAGAGAGGGCAAGCCCGACTGGTCGCATATATTGCCCTATTACGACGATGACATTTATTTTTGCGACAGCGTCCAGAAGATACACGGCATAGTCGAATTCAAAGCCATGACGGAGCGGTTGATCGCACGCTCGAATGGCTTGAAGATGGATGTAAAGCATGCCTCCCAAGACGGGAACATCATATTCATCGAGTGGGAGATGAGCCTGAGTTTCAAGAAGTATCCCAATTCCTCGATCTATGGTGCAAGCAGGATCACCTTGAACTCCATTGGGAAAATCATAGAGCAGCGCGATTACTACGACTTGTGGGGCGATATCTTTGACAACATCCCTCGGTTTGGGAAAGCGTATCGTAAGTTCATGCATAAAAAATTTGGATGAAGGATAGCGAATATGAATCCATATCTCAAAGAGTATGAATGGTCGAACATCTTGGCCATGTTGAGGAACAACAAAGCCATCCCCAAGGAAGAATCCAAGGATATTCATGGGCAATTGGTGGTGATCACGGGTGCCACCAGCGGGATCGGGCGGGAGACGGCCATGCTGTACGCCTCCCACGGGGCCGAGCTGCTGCTCATCAACCGGAATGAGGAAAAATCGGAACGGTTGAAGCAGGAGATCCAGCGCGAACACCATGTCCCGTGCACATGCTACATTGCCGATTTTTCGCATCTCGATCAGATCCATGCGGCCGCCGACATGCTCGGTGCCATCGACAAGGATATTGCGGTGCTCATCCACAATGCCGGCATCTACAATACCGCAAGACGTTTCACCGATGACGATATCGAAGAAGTGTTCCAAGTGAATTATCTTGCTTCGTTCATCATCAATCAACGGGTGAAGGACAAGTTGAGACAGCAAGGGCGCGCCCGCATCATCTATGTGAACTCAGAAGGACACCGCTTCGCAATCGCAGGTTTGAGGCTCGATGATCTGCGATGGGAGCGGCATCTCTATACCGGTTTGAAGTCGTATGGATCGGCCAAGACCGCACAACTGCTCTCCATGATCCAATTCTCCCGGTATTTCCACTCCAGTGGAGTGACGATCAATGCGATGCATCCAGGGGACGTGAAGACAAACATGGGGGAGAACAATGGCAAGCTCTACAAGTTCTTCAAACACCACATGATCAATCCCTCCGCCAGGTCTCCGCAACTGTCGGCCCAAGCCCTCTATTACCTTGGAGTTTCAGATGAGGTCGAAGGAATCAGCGGCAAGTTTTTCAATTTCACTACCGAGGAGATTCCCGCTCCCCATGCCCTTGATGCCTTAGTTGCCGAAAAGCTCTGGCAAAAAAGCCTTCAGATGGGAGGTCTGGCATGAATGCACAGCACCATGAGATGCTGGTTGTCGGCGCGGGATTGGCGGGCTTGTCCGCAGCGGCATACCTTTCCAAAGCCGGGCGTTCGGTACTGGTGCTTGAGAAGACTCCGACCTGTGGAGGATTGTTGAATTCTTTTACCAGAAACGGGTATGTATTCGATACGGGAGCACGCTCGATCGAGAATTCAGGCATCATCAGACCGATGTTGAAAGAACTTGGCATCGAATTGGAATTGCTGGACAGCCCTGTTACGATCGGAGTGGCATCACATGTTATCGACATGAAAGCCAAAGAGGGTGTGGAACGCTACCGTCAAGCACTCGAAGCCCTCTATCCCGATTCTGTGGGCGACATCCGCAACATCTTCCGAGTGATCGGCAAGGTCTATAAGGAGATGGGTGTCATCTATGGATTCGAAAATCCTGTGTTCAAGAATTTCAAGCAAGACAGGAAATATCTCTTCAAAGAGCTTTTGCCATGGATGGGAAGATTCCTGCTTGCCGTATCACGCATGGAGCGGATGCAGGAACCGGTCGAAGCTTATGTGGCCACACTCTCTTCAAACCGCTCCTTGAATGACATCGTCACGCAACATTTCTTCAAACATACCCCGGCTTTCTTCGCATTGGGGTACTTCTATGTGTATCAGGACTACCTTTATCCGCAAGGAGGCACCGGTCAGCTTCCTCAACAGCTGGCCTCGTATGTGCTGGCACATGGCGGTGGGATCCAGTTCGAGACTGAGGTAGTGAACGTACAGCCAGATAAGCGGATGGTTTGTGACGACAAAGGCAACTGCTACACCTATGACAAGCTGCTGTGGTGTGCCGACCTGAAATCGTTGTACCGCAATCTTGATTCCACAGGTTTGGACGAAGAATCGGTTGCATCGATAAAAGACCAAGCACATAGAGTATTCGCCAGCAGGGGTGGAGATTCGGTATTTTCCCTTTTCTTGGGGGTGGCTGTCCCCCCACAGGTTTTCGCCGCCATTGCCAACGGCCATGTGTTCTATACCCCGTCGAAACAAGGATTGGGCGAGACGCATCTGTCGGAACTGAGGCGCTTGCTGGACAAGGGGAAGGAGAATCTCAAAGAGGACTTGTTTGCTTGGGTGACAAGGTACTGCGAATTGACGACGTATGAGATATCGATCCCAGCGCTGAGGGATGCCAGTTTGTCACCAGAAGGGAAAACCGGGGTGGAGCTCAGTTTTCTTTTGGAATACGATCTGGTGAAACTTGTCGAAGCGATGCACTGGTACGACGAATTCCGCCTACATATCGAACACACCATGATCGGTGTTTTGAACCGGACCTTGTTCAACGGGCTGTTGGAAAACATTGAGCTTCAATTTTCAGCCTCCCCGTTGACGATAGAAAAGAGATTCGGCAGTAGCGAAGGTGGGATCACGGGGTGGACGTTCGAGCGGTCTTCCCCAGCGGTGAATAAGTTGTTGCGCATCGCCTCCGCGGTAAAGACGCCCATAGCGGATGTGTATCAGTGTGGACAATGGGCTTATACACCCGCAGGAATCCCTACCGCCATACTCACCGGTTGGTATGCTGCCGATGATATTTGTTCAGGCAAGTCAACCAAACGACACTGAATACGAGTCTCAGGCAAGAGACGCTCCGCCCAGCGTGCAATGATGGTGGAGACGTATGTTCTGTAGCTTGACTTGAGTGATTTCTCTTAGTGCTTGTAGTTCTTCAATTTCTGATGAGACGTGATATGATTTCAATCTTTCTTCTATCATTGCTATACTCATGGGAACAACTCCTTTCTTAGTCCTTCCAAAAATCTAGTCACCCGTTGGTTTGAATAATTCCCTTCCAATCCCAGGAAGTCTTCTTCTGTAATCTCTCTCAGGCTTTCCTCTTCAATACGTAGGGATTCAACCAAGGGATGGCTTGAAGTCCATGTGTGACCATGAAGGTAGACATAGTCGGCAAGCGCCTTCAGGGGGGTGGCCCTAAACCAAACCGAGTATGGAGTATCCTGAATTCGTTCGACTCCTGC
>CAZJAK010000032.1:0-25888 GCA_964543935.1 uncultured Spirochaetaceae bacterium | reverse complement strand
ATACTTCCCCGTTTTGGGTAATCTATAATTTAAAACAAGTTTAATATTTCGGAACAATCAAACTGATGTGCATCGTACTCATATCTTTTAATTGCACATGTGCTGCAACCCTATGGCAAGCTGTCGGATGAACAAGCCTCGACATGGTCCACCTATCCCAAGAAAACATCGAAACGGTAGAGCGCAACCATCGACCGCGACCACGGTTGGGAACCACTTGGCACACTGCTTTACGAACCGGTCAGGCAAATCGCCATCGACGAGGATTGGTCGGCATTGCGTTTCAAGCTGGTGCACACCATCGCCACGATGTTCCTTCCTGCTAAAGAAGCTCTCAGCAAAGCAATCCCGATCCGTCTGGAGCGTGATAAGGGCTGATTTTCACGGAGCGGACTTTTGCAGGCGTGATAACACCTCAGTGCCCTGCAAGGCTTCATTCGCCTGAGCCAGTTCGAGCAACGACAGGTCGTCTTCTGAAATCAGGTCGGTTGGGGAGCCGGCCTCGAGCAAACGCTCGACCACAACCGGATTGGTGTTCCTTGCAGCTGCCCACATGAGCGCGTTCATCGCCAATGGTCCAATGGGATCGACATGGGCTCCGGCTTGAAGCAAGGCATCGATCACTGCCACCTCAGGATTGTAGGCGGCGGCATAGATGAGTGCAGTCGCCGTTTGCACGTCGAAGGCGTTCACATCGCTGCCCGACTCCAGCAACGCTTGAACGACTCTTGCGTCAGGGTTGTACCAAGCGGCGTACATCAGGGCCGTCAAGCCGTTGATATCGGACTGGTTCGGATCGGCTCCCGCTGCCATCAGCAGGGTTAGGTTGTCGATTGAGCTGGTGAAAGCAGCCGTCACGATGGTCAGTTCAAGCAACGACTGCTTGAACCTATCGGGATACCGCTCGAGCAGATGACCCATAAAGGCCGGATTAGGATTGAGCACTCCCCAAACCACTGCGTTCCATCCATTTGTGTCGACTGCGTCAAGGTCCGATCCCGCCGCAACCAGTGCGTCGAACACCTCAGGGGCGCTATTGTTCGAAGCAGCATGCATCAAAGCATTCATGCCGTACTCATTGACATCGTCCACCCGGGCACCCGCATCCACCAGATAGCGCACCACCTCTGGATCGGGATTGTCATAACCGGCGTACATCAATGCGGTGGCCTGTTCACCATCGACGGTCTCAAGCGATGCGCCATCAGCTATGGCAGCTTTTATCTCCTCGAGCGTCCCCGAACGACAGATGTTCAAGAAATCGCCATCAAACGCCACCAAAGAATGAGTAGCCAGAGCCAACAGCACCACTAAAACCACCATCGATTTGCCACGCATCGTCATACACCTCTTGTGCCAGTATGACTGTCGCACTCAGGTTGCTGTCAAGGATAAAGCTGTCTTGATTGAAAGTACGTGGATTGGATATGCTAAGAGGCAACGGAGGTCACCATGGACATGTCTAAACGCCTTGCGACCCTAGTGGTCGACCACACAACGTATCGGTATTGGGACATGACTTCGGTCGGCGTGGAGCGACTGCGTGCGTTACCCTACTCGTTGCGCCTGTTGGTGGAGAACTTGATGCGTTCATGCGCTGAAGGGAAATGCGGGTGGGAACGGGTGGAAGCGGTCTTGCACTCCCATTCGAACGACAGCTCAGGTGAGATTCCGTTCTTCCCCCACCGGGTGTTGATGCAAGACTTCACCGGAGTCCCGGCCATCGCCGACCTGTGTGCGCTGCGCGATGCCGTGGCCGAAGCAGGTGGGGACCCAGCCTTGATCAATCCGGGCATTGCGGTCGACCTCGCCGTGGACCATTCGGTACAAATGGACTGGCACGGTCGCACAGACGCGCTGGAACACAATGTCGAACTGGAGTACCAACGCAACACCGAGCGCTACCGTTTGCTCAAGTGGGCCCAAGGGGCCTTTTCCAACTTGCGCATCGTGCCGCCGAATTCCGGCATTTGCCATCAGGTCAACCTGGAACACTTGGCCGATGTCACTGTCGACCAAGACGGGCTTGTGCATCCCGACAGCGTGGTCGGGACCGACAGCCATACGACCATGATCAATGGTCTTGGGGTGATGGGATGGGGTGTCGGCGGTATCGAAGCCGAAGCCGCCATGTTGGGCGAACCCTATTGGATGCATGTCCCGCGAGTCGTGGGCGTGCGCCTGCGCGGCAAGCTCAATCCGGCTTGCACTCCCACCGATGTGGTGCTCACGGCGACCCAGATGCTTCGTTCGCACGGGGTGGTCGAATCATTCGTCGAATACTTCGGCGAGGCATTGTCTTCGCTCGGGGTGGCCGACCGAGCCATGATCGCCAACATGAGCCCCGAATACGGGGCCACCATGGGATACTTCCCCATCGATGAACGCACCATCGAATACCTGCACCTGACCGGCCGCCATAGCCAGGCCATCCTTACCGAAGCCTATGCCAAGGCCACAATGCTGTTCTACGACCCAGAGCATGAACCTGTCTACGACGATGTCCTGGAACTCGACCTCGCTTCTGTCGAACCCTCCATCGCCGGCCCGGCTCGGCCGCAAGACCGCATCCCCCTCAAGCGGGCAGCAGAAACCATCAAGCAAGCCATCCCCGCCCTCCATAGCGCCACGGTTTCCATCGACGGGAACACCCATGAACTGACAGATGGCGCTGTCGCCATCGCCGCTATCACCAGTTGCACCAACACCTCCAATCCGACGGTGACGTTGGGGGCCGCTTTACTGGCCCGAAATGCCCTCTTTAAAGGATTGCGCGCCAAAGCGTGGGTCAAGACATCCTTCGCCCCCGGTTCACGGGTTGTCGAGGACTACCTGTCCAAAGCGGGCTTGTTGACAAGCTTGGAGCAATTGGGCTTTCATATCGCTGCCTATGGATGCGGCACATGCATCGGCAACTCCGGCCCTTTGGTCGAAGGGGTCGAGCAGGCCAACACAGCAGGAAAGGTCGTCCTTGCGGCAGCGTTGTCGGGCAACCGCAACTTCGAGGGCCGCATCCACGCCCGCGTCGGGGCGTCCTTCCTGATGAGCCCTCCGTTGGTGGTAGCCTACGCCTTGGCTGGACGGATGGACATCGACTTCGCCAGCGAGCCACTGGGGACCGACACAACGGGCAAAGCAGTGTACTTGGCCGACATCTGGCCGGACAGTGACGAGGTGGAACGCCTGATGGCTGACCATGTCACCGCTTCAGCGTTCTCCGAGCGCTATCGCGATGTGTTCATCGGTGATTCGCGCTGGCGCAAGTTGCCGGTCGCACACGGCACGACCTATGCCTGGCAAACCGATTCCACCTATATCGCCCGCCCCCCCTTTGTCGACCACTTGGACAAAGCCACTTTGGGATTCGCGTCGATCAGGCAGGCCAGAGTCCTGCTGGCGATGGGCGATTCGGTCACGACCGACCATATCAGTCCGGCAGGTTCGATCGATCCTGCCTCACCGGCCGGTTTGTATCTGACGCAAGCGGGTGTACCCCAGGAGCAATTCAACTCCTATGGCTCGCGCCGCGGCAACCACGAGGTGATGGTGAGGGGAACATTCGCCAATATCCGCATCAAACAAGCGCTGTCGGCTCCGAGCACAGGTGGCCTGACCCGGATGGAACGCGGTGGAAAACTCATGGCAGTCTATGATGCAGCCATGGCATACCAAGCATCTGGCATTCCTACTATCATCCTCGCTGGTAAGGAATACGGCACCGGCTCCTCCCGCGATTGGGCTGCCAAGGGACCGAAACTCCTGGGGGTGCAAGCCGTGCTGGCCCGCTCGTTCGAACGGATCCATCGCAGCAACCTCGTCGGCATGGGTATCTTGCCGTTGGAGTTCACCTCGGGTCAGAGCCGCGAGTCACTTGGCCTGGACGGTTATGAACGCTACGACATCGAAATCCCGTCCGACTTGGCCCCCCGCGCAGTGCTGACCGTCAGGGCAGTATGTGATGACGGCCAGGAGAAAAGCTTCCAAGTGCGCTGCCGCATCGATTCCGACATCGAGCTCGCTTATTACCGCAACGGCGGTATCCTGCCGTATGTCGTGCGTACCAAACTAGGCTGGAACTAGTGCTCGAGAGGCTTGGGTTCGCTCAGTTTCTCACCGCAATAGGTCACGGTGGAATTCCTGGTGCCATCCGGGACCAAGACGGCGTAAAGCAACTGGCTCCCGGTGAACTCGAAGGCCTGCAACAAGCCCTGCGCCTTTACCTTGTGGTCGGAGGCATACCGGCAGCTGTCGAAACATGGTTGGCCTCCGGGGACATGAAGCAGGTCGACCGTTGTCTGGACGACCTGCTGGCCTCGTTGCTGATAGACAATGTCCATCTCCCCACAGGCTCCGATACATTGTGGCGCGAGACTGCTTCCCAAATGGGGCGGGAGAACTCACGCTTCAACCGGATCCGACCTCGCAACGGTGTCGGGGCCTGGGAAGTGGAACACCTCATCGAAGCGCTGCTCGCCCATGGCTGTGCCATCAAGATCCATAGGATGCAGAGCCCTGACAGAGCGCCGGCTGACCGGTTCTTGGTCAGCCGCTACAAGCATTATCCTATCGATACCGGCCTATTCAGGCGGATGGCAGGCTCGTCAGCCGAGGATGTGCTGCACGACAGCGCCGACACCAGCCGTTTCAGGGGCACACTGACCGAGCTGTACGTCCTTTCAGAACTGTTGCTCCTTGACACGAGTGTCCATTATTGGAAAGAAGGCAATTTGGCCGAAGTCGATTTCATCGCCGAGTTCAACAGCCAAATCATCCCCATCGAGGTCAAGACTTCGATCAATGTCAAATCTCATTCGCTGGCTGTGTACCGCCACACCTTCCATCCACCGGTGGCACTGCGTTATTCGATGCTCAACATAAAGCTCGACGACGACCTGCTCAACATCCCGTTGCCGTTGGTTCATGCCACCAAGCAGATTCTCAGCAATGCCGTCGGTTTGGCTGGCAAAGCTTGACCTGTCCACGGCAGCCCTCTACACTGGTCTGTGGTCATACCAGAGGAGTGCTGCATGCTCGAAGGCGACGATCTGTTCCAACCGATATCCACCCGTTCGCTGAAAGACGAGTTCATCGAGCGGTTCGAAGCCCTGATTCTGTCCGGCCGGCTCTCGCCGGGTGAAAAGGTTCCCTCGGAACGCGAGCTGGGTGAATTGTTCGGCATTTCACGCCCGGTTGTTCATGAAGGGCTCAGGACCTTGGAAAGCAGGGGCTTGCTCACCATCGAGAGCCGCAAAGGGGTGCGCGTCAACGATTACCGTCGCGAGGGTTCGATCGAGATGTTGCTGTCGATGCTCAATTACAGCCAAGGCCGGCTCTCGGCTCCTCTGCTCGATGGGATTCTGCACATGCGGGTCCTGTTCGAGGTTGAGACGGCCCGTATGGCGGCGACACAACGCACTGACGGACAGTTGAAAGCGCTGCAAACCATCATCGGGCGGGAGCAGAATCTGATCGTCGCCAACCGCCAGATGCCGGATGTCGACTACGAGTTCCATCTCTTGGTGGCCATCGCCAGCGGAAATCCGGTCTATCCCCTGCTGCTCAACAGTTTCAAACGCATCTACCACCGCATCTTGGTCGAATTCTACAATGCCACCGATGTGGTCGCGCCAATTATTGCAGCCCACCAGCGTATCGTGGCGGCGATCGAACGGCACGATGCCGAATCCAGCGCCACGACGATGCGTGAATTGCTGGCCTTCAGCGAGGAGAACCTGCGCAAGCTGTATACCAACGACCATGGGGAACTAGGTTGACATATTTTCATTGACAGCAGACGGCCTGTGGCATACCATCTGGTATGCTGGTATTACCAAGGAGACCGCCATGACGACTCCGTTACCGAAAGCTGCCGAACACCTTCGCAAGCGCTTCGGAACGACAGTGGAGCTGTCACTGCTAGGGGATTCCCTCCATGTGGAGGGGGAATTGTCCACATGGGCCGAGAAAGTCGAAGCAGGCTGGGCGGCAACCGAGTTCGGCTACCGGGGTGTGGTCAATGACATCCGCGTCGCCGGTCTTGCCGAAGAAACCTTGGAGATGCCCCCACTGAACGACACATTATTGGACGGGACACAGGTGGACGTCGCCATCATCGGTGGTGGCGTGATCGGGACCGCCATCGCCCGCGAATTGTCCAAATGGGCATTGAGCATCATCGTGTTGGAGAAGGAACACGATGTCGGCGTGCACACGTCCAGCCGCAACGACGGCATGATCCATGACGGGTTCGCCGCCAAGCCAGGTACGCTCAAAGCCACCTACAACGTCAGGGGCAACAGGTTGTGGGAACCGTTGTGCCGCGAATTGGATATCGAGTTCAAGCGCCCCGGTTCGCTGGTGCTCTTCGGCAGTCCCGCTACTGCCGCACTTTACCCCCTGATGGCCGAGCGGGCTCGCAGGAACGGGGTTGACGGATGGGAGCGCTGGAGCCGCGAGCGGGTTGCAGCCGCCGAACCTTTTGTAACGCAAGACCAGCACGGCGCATTGTTCCTGCCGAGCACCGCCATCATCTCCCCCTATATGGCTACCGTGGCTTTGGCTGAGAGCGCCATAAGCAACGGAGTCAGGATTTGCACCGAGACCTGCGCATGGGCGATGGAGTGCGAGCATGGGGCCATCACGGCGATCAAGACCAACCGCGGGACACTGAAGCCCCGCGTGGTGGTCAATGCAGCGGGCAATTGGGCCGATGTGGTGGCTGCCATGGCCGGCGACCGTTTTTTCAGCTTGCATCAGCGCCGGGGCACCGAATGCATCCTCGACAAAAGTACCGCCGGTTATATCACGCACGTCATAAGCAAACCGCGTTTGATGCAAGCCAAACAGCGCACCAAAGGCGGCGGACTGGTGCCGACCTTGGAAGGAAACATCTTGGTCGGACCGACCGCCAGCGAGCATCCGGGGCGTGAAGACTACACCACGAAGAGCCATGAATTGGACGAATTGAAAAAGCATCTGCGGTTGAACGTCAAGCTCGACATGAACCAGATCATCACCTACTTCTGCGGGGTGCGCCCCTGCACCTACGAAGAGGACTTCATCATTGAAAGCAGTCGCGCCATCTCCAATTTGGTGCATGTTGCAGGCATCCAATCACCCGGGTTGGCTTCGGCTCCCGCCATCGCCGTCGATGTGGCCGCGATGGTAGTGGACCTGGCCGGCCGCAGCATGGCCGTCCACCCGAAAGCAATCTGGATTGCCCGCAGGGAAGGTCCAGTCGATCCGAAACGGCTGTCCCTGTCCGAACGCTCTCAATTGATTGCGTCCCATGGTGCCTATGGTAAAATCGTCTGCCGCTGCGAAGAGGTTTCCGAAGGCGAAGTGGTCGATGCCCTGCATGGAGTTTTACCGGCTACGAGCACCGATGCCGTCAAGCGGCGCACCCGAGCTGGCATGGGGCGATGCCATGGCGGTTTTTGCACTGCCCGGGTCATCGACATCATCGCCCGGGAAACGAATGTCCCCCCATGGCAGGTCCATAAAAAGGGAACCGGATCGGAAGTGTGCCTTGGTTCGTTGGACGAGGAAAGGCCATGAACACAGCGCGGCAGGCGGATGTTGTCGTCCTCGGCGGCGGGCCGGCAGGATTGTCGGCGGCTTTGGCTGTGCTATCCCGTGGGGCTGTCCCGTTGATCATCGAGCGGGAGGAACGCCTTGGAGGGATTCTCAAGCAATGCATCCATGACGGGTTTGGCCTGGTCCGCTACGGCCGCTCGCTTACCGGACCGGAGTATGCCCGGCGAGACCTCGCCGTCGTGCGTTCGAGCGGCATCGAGACAATGGTGCTGACCTTCGTCAGCAGCATCGTGCGCCATGAAGGCCTCTTCACGTTGCAGTGCGTGCATGAAGGCGGCATCGAGGAAATCAAAACCGGTGCATTGGTGTTGGCCACCGGGTGCCGGGAACGGACCGACCGGCAAGTGTTCATCCATGGCGATCGGCCGGCAGGAATTTTCACTGCCGGCCTAGCCCAATACCTGGTCAATGTCAAAGGCTGGATTCCGGGTCGCAGGGCAATCGTACTCGGGTCGGGCGACATCGGCCTGATCATGGCACGCCGGCTGACACTGGAGGGGATCGAGGTGCTGGGCGTGCACGAGATCAAGCACGAACCGTCCGGCTTGCAACGCAACATCCGCCAATGCTTGCAGGATTTCAACATCCCGTTGCGACTCGGTTCGACCGTGACGGCCGTCCATGGGCGCAACCGGGTGACAGCCGTCACGGTGGCGGATACGGACGAAGCATTGCACCCGATTGCCGCAAGCGCCCGCGAACTTGTCTGCGACAGTGTGATCTTGTCAGTCGGATTGATTCCTGAGAACGAATTGGCCCTATCGTTGGGGGTTCCTGTGGATCCGGTCACCAAGGGGCCGTTTATCGACCAAGGCATGCATACCTTGGTCGACGGCATATTCGCCTGTGGCAACTGCGTCCATGTGGCCGACTTGGTCGACCATGTTTCCGAATCAGGATCCCTGGCAGGAGCCAATGCCGCATCGTACGCTCTAGGAGAACGACATCGACGCACCCTCGTTCCGGTTGTCGCTCAAGGACCGCTGGCCTATGTCGTGCCACAATACATCGATGTGGCCAGCGCTCAAGCACGAGCGGACTGTTTCTTCCGGGTGCGGCGGACAATGGCCCATGGGGGGACGCTGCAGACAGGATTCGGGACTGAAATCCTCATGCGAGAGCGCTATGATGCGCTCAGGCCACCCGAGATGCAACGCTTCGGCATTGGCTGGGGGGCGTTGGAGATGACGGCCAAGCAAGCCGATTCATGTTCGGTGTGCTTGGAGGAGGCCGTCGATGGACAATGAACGCAACTGTACCTGCATCGTCTGCCCCAAGGGGTGCACGCTCACCATCGCGATCGATAGCGACGGCACTGTCGAAGTCAGTGGATATGCTTGTCCGAAAGGACACGCTTACGCTGTGAGCGAGGCGATCAGTCCGATGCGGACGTTGACCACCACCGTTAAAGCCACAGCAAGCGCGCACAGGATTCCTGTCCGGACCAGTGCAGCCGTCCCGTTGGCCATGATGAAGCGTTTCGTTGGCGAACTTCGTTGCATGAGCTTTCCCCTGCCGGTGCATATCGGTGATACACTGGTCTCGGGCGTGCTTGGTTTGAACGTCGCCGTAGTGGCTGCCGATGATGTCGAACCCGCCGAGGGAGGAGATGATGGACAAGCTCGATGACCTGGTGTTGGCGATCGATTGCGGTACACAAAGCCTGCGGGCATTGGCATTCGATCCCGCCGGACGCCTGCAAGCCAAGGAACGGATCGAATACCGACCCTACTTCAGTTTGAAAGCCGGCTGGGCCGAACAAGACGGAGCCGTGTGGTGGAACGCATTGTGCGGGGCCTGCCGGAAACTCTGCAGCCAAGAACAGATCAGACAGCGTATCTGTGCTGTGGTGGTGACGACGCAACGCGATTCGATGGTGTGCCTGGACCATCAAGGCAAGCCGCTCAGGCCGGCCATCCTGTGGATGGATGAACGCAAAGCCGACCCGCCTTTCAAACCGCGCGGTCTTGAGAACTTGGGGTACCTGGCGATCGGGATGGCCGAGCCGATCTTACGGACACAAGCGGCGGCGGCCTGCAATTGGATCAGACAATACGAGCCTGCGATCTGGGCCAAGACCCGCGCGTTCGTCCAGGTTTCCGGTTTCTTGAACCGGCTTCTCACCGGCGAGCACGCCGATGCCCTGGCCTCCCAGATCGGCCACATCCCGTTCGATTATGTCAAGCAGCGCTGGGCTTTGCCGACTCAGCGCAATGGCAGGATGTTCCCGGTCGAAGAGGAAAAACTGCCCAGACTTGTCCTTGCCGGACATCAAGTGGGCACACTCACGGCCCAAGCTTCCCAAGAAACCGGATTGCCTGCCGGCCTGCCGGTCATCGCCGGGGGGAGCGATAAAGGCTGCGAGACGCTTGGAACCGGAGTGATCGACCAGCACATGGCATCTTTATCGTTCGGTACGACCGCCACGGTTCAAACCACCACTGCCCGCTATATGGAACCGCTTCGGTTCATGCCGGCCTACCCCGCTCTCCTGCCCGGCATGTACAATCCCGAAGTTGAGATTTTCCGCGGTTATTGGATGATCTCGTGGTTCAAGAACCAGTTTGCCTACAAAGAGGTGCTCGAAGCGCAGCAACACGGCATCTCGCCCGAACGGATGCTCGATTCGTTGCTCGAGGCGACACCCCCGGGGGCGCACGGATTGGTCATGCAACCCTATTGGACAGCCGGTCTGAAGCAGCCCTCCGCCAAGGGGGCCTTGATTGGCTTCGGTGACGTCCATGAGCGCTCCCATGTCTACCGAGCCATCATCGAAGGATTGGCGTTCGCATTGCGCGAGGGTCTGGAAGCAATCCAGAAGGTCAGCGGGACCAAAGTAGGCGCATTGCGGGTATCGGGAGGGGCCAGCCAAAGCGATTGGATTTGCCGCATCTCCGCCGATGTGATGCGTCTGCCGTTGCAACGGGGAGCCACCTATGAAGCAAGTGGCTTGGGGGCGGCGATGTGTGCCGCCCACGCCTTGGGTTGGTATCCTTCGGTGCTCGAGGCTGCCCGGGCGATGAGCGGGCCGATGCAGACGTTCGAGCCACATGAAGAAGCCAGCGACCTCTACGATCGCCTCTATGGGCGGGTCTACAAAAAAATGTATGGGTCGCTCAAACACCTCTACGAGGACATCCGCGACATCACCGGGTATCCTGAACGCCCCAACGGCAACCAGCCCCATAGGAGCAAGCGATGAGCACTCAAAAACCTGCCTTCCAACCCGAATGGTTCGAAGGGAATCTGGATGAGCGAAGCTGGCGCAGCATCTTCAAATGGGGTGCAGCCTCTGTCTACAAGCACCCCAATAAGCGCTTGTACCGGCTCATGCGCGACGAGTTCGGACTCGATGACAGCTGGTTCGCTACGAAACACGCGATGGGCCTTGAGCCAATCGACATCGACCTGCCCTGCCGGCTCTCCGACGAACAAGTCCAAGCCCTCAGTGCCATCGTCGGGCCTGAGAACAGCCATACCCAAACAATCGAGCGGTTGCGGGTCGCCTATGGAAAGACAATGGGGGACCTGATGCGCTTGCGGCACCATATCGTCGAGAACGTGCCAGACATCGTACTGTGGCCGCAGAACCGCGCTCACCTGCGTTCGATTGTGGATTACTGCGAACACAACGATATCGCAGTGTATGTGTATGGCGGCGGATCGTCGGTGACGCGTGGCTTTGAAGCTGTCCGCGGTGGCGTGATGCTCGACATGCGCCGGCACTTGAACAAGATGCTCGATTTCAACGAGGAGGACATGACCATCACCGTCGAAGCGGGCATGGATGGACCAACGCTCGAGCGATTGGTGAACAATGCCGCACGGACTTTACAAGCACGGCGCAACTACACGGTCGGCCACTTCCCGCAGAGTTTCGAATACTCGGTCGTCGGGGGTTGGGTCGTCACCCGCGGGGCCGGTCAGAACTCGACCTACTACGGTAAGATCGAGGACATGGTGCTGGCTCAAGATTATGTCTGTCCCGGCCAGCGGGACCTGGTTACCCGCGCCTATCCCCGCAAAGCCACCGGTCCCGATGTCGATCAAATCATGATGGGCAGCGAGGGCTGCTATGGCATCCTCTACAGCGCCACGATCAAACTCCATCCCTACCTTCCAAAGGCACGACGGCGCTATTCCTACATCTTCCCCGATTGGGAAGCGGCCAAGGCGGCCACGCGCGAGGTGATGCAGGGAGAATTCGGCTTTCCAAGCGTCTTCAGGCTCTCCGATGCTGAGGAGACCGATATCGCCCTGACGTTGTACGGGGTCGGCGGCACCATATTCGACACCTTCTTGTCGATGGCCGGTTACAAACCGGGCCGGCGTTGCTTGTTGTTGGGGACCGTGGACGGCGATCCTTCTTATACCGCCCTGGTGCGCCGGAAGATAAGAAAAATCTGCAGGCGCCACAGGGCTATGTGGACATCCGGCTACGTTGCAGAGGCTTGGGAACACGGCCGTTTCACCGACCCGTACCTACGCGAGGACTTGCAAGACCACGGTATCATGATCGATACGTTGGAATGCGCCACGACTTGGTCGCACCTGCAGCAGGTCTACGACACAGTTCGCAATTTCATTCACTCCCGCCCGGCCACGATCTGCATGACCCACATGTCCCACTTCTACCCGCAGGGGTGCAACCTTTATTTCATCTTCATCGCCAAGATGGATTCACTGGCCGAGTACAAGACTTTCCAGAGGGGAATTTTAGCGCATATCGAGCAATCGGGAGCAGCGCTCAGCCATCATCACGGCATCGGAAAATCATTCGCACCTTTTCTTGCGAGCCATGTCGGAGCGGCCTCATTCGAATTGTTCAAAGCACTCAAGACCCATTTCGATCCGCACGGGATCCTCAATCCCGGCGGAACGCTGGCACTGGATGGTGTGCTCGACGAGCAGGCCAATGCCCAGCAGTAACGACTGTGAAAAACGGTTTTTTTGGAGTACAGTTGCATCAGGACGGTGAATCTCATGGCAAGGCGCTTGATTGCTACGATGCTACGGTATGTTGGGCTGCTGGTCGTGTTGGGTGCTGTCGGTGCCGCAGTGTTCCTGTTGCTGGGCAATCGTGAGCGCATTGCTTATGTTGAACCGCCCGTAGCTGTCACCGTCCAGAGCCCGTCGACGGGCGACTTGCAACGAAGCATCTCGTTGTCCGGCACAGTCGAGGCCCAAGCCCTCATACCGGTCATCCCATTCGTCTCCGGTACCATACAGGAATATAGAGTACGCGAGGGCGATGTCGTCGCCCAAGGCGATGTCATCGCCACCATCGATGAGCAACCGTACCGACAGCAAGTGATTCAAGCCCAAGCAGCCTATTTGGTGGCACAGAGCACCTTCGAGCGGGTCGAACGACTGTATGAGAGCAAAGCAACCACCTTGCAGAACCGTGAACAGGCCTTGGCCCAGCGCGATGGGGCCAAAGCACAACTTGAATTGGCCCAGATGCAACTCGGTTGGGCCACTGTGACCGCCCCGGTGGCCGGAACGGTATTGCAAGTCCCTTCATCTGTCGGGAATGTGGCGGCAAGCAACCAACCAATCGCCATCATGGCCGACCTCGACGCATTGGTGGTCAAGCTTGACATCCCCGAACGATACTTCGATGTGATCTATCAAGGCCGCGCTCAGTTGAAAGCCAATGTGACCCGGATCGGCCAGTATGGCTCTCCTGTGGAACACAGCGCCGTGGCGGTGGTCGAAAGCCTCGGATCGTATATCCAACCCCAGTCGAAGACTTTCCGGGCCACTTGCCGGCTAAGCGAGGGCCACCAGGCTTTCCGTCCCGGCATGCATGTGAATGTGACGTTGGTCTATGAAGAACGCGGACAAGTCCCGTTACTGCCCCAATCGGTCAGGACGATCGACGGGAACGCCTATGTGTACGACACTTTGGCCGGGACCGCCCGATGGGTCCGCTTGGACGTCCTGGCCGAGAACGACCTGTGGTTCCAAGTCCCCGCTGAATTGGCCGACGAGCAGTTCATCGTCGACGGACAGCATCGGTTGGTTGATGGGCAACGGGTGTCGGTCGTGAATGGGACAGGACCTTAAAGTATGCGCATCTCCCACTTCGCCGCCGACCATCCCGCCGTGATAGGCATGCTCGTCATCGCGCTGTGCGTGTTCGGTGCTTATAGTTTCTTAGGGCTGAACATGGAGTTCATGGGCGACATCTCGCTCCCCACGGTTGAAATCCTCGCCTATTACCCCGGGGCGGGAGCAGCCGATGTCGAGCATGATGTGACCGATATATTGGAGGAGGAATTCGTCACCCTGCCCGACTTCACATCGATAGAGTCGAGCAGTTACGATTCCTTCTGTTGGGTTACGGTCACCTTTCGCGACGGAATTGATCCGTACGACATGCTGCCCGAAATCCGCGACCGGATCAGGCGGTTGCTGCCCGACCTACCCGATGGATTGCAGGGCGAGCCGACTGCCATGGTTGCCGGGGCCACGATGATGCCCGTGTTCATGTTCGCTGTCGATGGGGGTTCGGACGGAGTAAGCCTGACACGGTACCTTGACGAACAAGTCATCGCCCGCATCACCCGCATCCCCGGGGTCGCCAATGTGGAAGTCTTGGGAGCACATGACCTTGAGGTGCGCATCGTGGTGCAACTCGAACGGCTGCAAGCCACCGGAATCCCCATCCTGCAGGTCCAGCAGGCTTTGGCAGCTGCAAATATCCGCCTTCCGGTCGGAGAAGCCTTGCGGTACGGCCGTTCCACCCCGGCGCGGTTCGATGGATCATTCTCCTCGGTGAACGATATCGCTTCCCTTCCGGTCGGCGCCGACGGGCAAGGTACCATCATCCGCCTCTCCGATATTGCCGAGGTGAGCCTAACCACCGCCCGACCGGACTATCATGTCGACTCCGAAGGCCGCCCTTTAATGTTGATCTCGGTGACCAAACGGTTGGATGGCAACACGTTGAAAATTTCCCGCGGTATACGAGCGGTCATTGAGGATTTGGAGAGGTCCAGTGGTGGAGCTATCCGATGCACGGTGCTTTCTGACGACAGCCGCAATGTCGAAGCTTCATTGATGACGGTGGTGAGTTCGGGGGCGTTGGGGGTTCTGATGGCTGTCGTGGTGATCTTCCTGTTCCTAGCGGACGTGCGGGCCACTACCATCATCTCACTATCGATCCCGTTGAGCATCATGTTCACCTTGATCGGAATGCGGGTGGTCGGCTTGACTTTGAACCTGCTTAGCCTCTCGGGCCTGGTCATCGCATTGGGCATGGTGGTGGACGGCTCCATCGTGATGCTTGAACAGGTTTATCGGCATTATAAAGCGGGGGAACTGGGGGTGATCGGATCGATCAAGGCCGGAGCCGACGAGGTCGGAGCCTCCATCCTGGCCTCGACCACCACGACAGTGGTGGTGTTCATCCCGATCACGCTGCTGCCCGGAATCGTGGGGATGATCATCAAGGACGTCGGCATCACCTTGATTTTGGCGTTGGCCGCTTCATTGGTGGTGGCCGTGGCTGTCGTCCCTTTCTTGATGCGGGTTTTGTTGAAACCTCACGCCAGCAACACGACTCCTTTCAGTGAACGACCGGTGGCCGCCCTCGAGCGGTGGTACCGCAGGGCTTTGCAATGGGGTCTTGGCAAAGCGCGCTTCATCCTCGCCGTATCGGCGGGAATCTTGGGATTGACGGTCTTGACCGCTTCATTCCTTGGTTTCACCTTCATTCCCTCGACCGACAGCGGCGACTTCTACATCGACATGGAATTCGCCCGAGGGACACCGTTGGAGACAACCCATCAAAAGGCTCTTCGTGCCGAACAGATCGTACGCCAAGCGGTCCCGGAGATCACCAGCATGACGGTCTTCTCAGGCCAAAGCTCGGGCTATGGTTTCAATTCACCAGAAAAAGCCTACGCCAAGGTCTTGTTGAGCGATCGTTGGGAACGTACCCGTTCGGTCCATGCCATCATGCTGGATGTCCAGCACCGCCTGTCCGAGCAGATAGCGGGCTCCCGCATCGAAGTGACCAATGGCGGCTATGATAAGTTGCTCGGTTATGTCTCGGGTGGAGGGGGTTACGGACTGACGTTGGTTGGCGAAGACCTTGAACGCTTGCATGAAGCGGCCACCCGCATCGGCGAGGTACTGTCTGCTGATCCGGAAGTAGTCGCTGTCCGCACCGACGCGTCGTTCGATAGCGAGACTCTCGTCATCGACGCCTCCCATGAGTTGATGGGATCGGTCGGAGTGTCGAGTTACGAGGCGGCTTTGACCACCATGGTTCTCTTCAGGGGAATCGACATCGGCTTGTTCACCCATACTGACGGCAACCGGTATCCGATCCGCTTGGAATCGGACCTGCGTGAAAAACCCTTCGGTTGGGATGCGTTGGCCACCATCACGGTACCAACCGCCAGTAAAGGAGTGGTCTCTTTCGCCGACATAACCAGTTTGCGCACTGAACGAACCATTTCCCAAATCAACCACAGCGATCGGGCCAAGACCATCACGGTGTCGGCTACGCTGGTGAGCGAGGACGCCTCCGGCATCAATAGCCGCATGAATGCTTACCTCGACCAAGAGGGGCTGCCAGCCGGAATCGAATCACGGCAGGGTGGAATCATCGAGTTGATCGGTGATTCTCTCGGCCCCGTCGGAGCAGCACTGGCCATCGGAGTGTTCTTGGTCTATACGGTGATGGCCATTCAATTCGAGCGTTTCCGCCAACCGCTGATCGTCATGGTCTCAATTCCTTTCTGCTTGATCGGCGTTGTCGGTGGCTTGTTGGCCTTCGGTTCGACCATCTCGCTGTTAGCCGTGACCGGCGTGATAGCGTTGGGAGGGATCGTGGTGAACAACGCCATCATCCTGATCGACTACATCAACTTGTTGCGGGAGCGCTACGCTGGCAGGCTTGGCTTGCAGGTTCTCCCTCTGCACGAGTCGTTCGAACTTCTCGACAGGTGTATCGCCGAAGGGGCGTCAAGCCGCATCAGGCCCATCTTGATGACCACCCTCACCACGATTTTCGGAGTAGTCCCGTTAGCATTCTCACAGGGATCGGGAGCCGAAATCTATGCTCCGCTCGGGCAAGCGATTGCTGGTGGTTTGGTCACCTCGACCCTCATCACCCTTTTCCTCGTTCCGGTGCTGTATCGGATGACGGAACGCAGACGGATTGTCAAAGCCCAATCCGCCTGTGAGCCAACCGATGTCATCCAAGGAGAAACCCATGATTGAACTTCGCAGAAAAACCATGCTTGCATTGACTCTTGTAGTCATCATTGCCGTACTGGTGTCCAGCTCGTGTTCGGCTGTCTTCAAGGCAGCTCTGAGCGGCGTGGTGCGCGATGCCGGCACGGAGAGCGGAATCGAGGCCATGGAGGTGTATGCCTACACCGACAAGGGCCGACGGGATGCCGATTACGATGATCATCAAGCGGAGTCGACATTCAGTCCGAGCAACTCGGCTGCTTATGTGGCACGCACCACCAGCGCTGCCGACGGTGCATTCACCATTAACAAAATCGTGTGGGAATCGAACTTTCCCGAGTTTGGGAAGACGGCCGACTACCGCGAGTTGTCGCTGCTGTTCTTTCATGAATCTTACGGTTTGCACAAGAACGCCAAGCCGGTCTGGATCACCAGCGACAGTACCAACAACTCGATGGTCGACGAGCGCTTCGAGCGGGTCAAGCAGACTACCGCGGTCGCCATTTCTGTGCGCGATGCCGCCGATGGATCGTTGCTCGATCAAACCTTCGATGTACGCATGAGCATCCCGCAATCGGCAGGGGATGCGGACCCGCTCGTGAAGGAGGCCTCCATCACGGGAACCGGGACGCTAGCGGCGAGTTACCCGGTCGGATTCGCTCCGACTGTCACTGTCCAAGTGTCGTTGACCGGTTCCAGCTGGGTCCAGTGCCTGCAGGACGGGACCATCGTAGGCGCGGGGACCTACCCCACGTTCACCATCTCGGGTAATAATGCGCTGGTCGACGTGTACGTGAAGCAGACCCGTCTCTCTTTCCCTGCCATCAGCGGGGAAGTAGATGTAAACGACAATGCTGATTCCACTGTGCTTGTCTCACCCGACGATGGCCTGAGCGTTTGGTTGGCATACCGCAATGGGGATGGCAAGATAGTGTTGTACGACGATCCCAATGCCGAACGGACTACCGTAGCGCAAGGCGATGGTGCCAACGGGAGCCTTATTCGGCACGGTGTGTTCAATGGTTTGGGGACGGGCATGACCTGGGATGACGCTACCTACCTTGGGACCTACACCCAGAAAGAGGTCTTGGTGGTGGTCGACACCGACAAGGACGGCCTGCTGACCGCTGTGAATGACGATTACTATGAATTCACCATCCGCAGCGACCGCCCCACTAAGCTGTTGGGGACTCTGAAGATTTCCACCTTGCCAGAAGTGACGGCAGCAGACCTCCCTTAAGGCAGGATGTCATGGATGTGAATAACCGGCAAACAGTAAGAAGTGCTCTGATCGCAGTCGTGCTGTTGAGCAGTCTTGTGACCCCTTTGGCTGCTCAACGCTATTCGTTTGAGTCGTTGCAGCAGGCCATGTGGGCCAACAACAGCGAGCTTGGCAAGCTCGATGAGGAGGTCCGCCGCAGTCTGCTGGACATCAAGGATGCCAAAGGTAATCGCTGGCCGACAATCGACCTTAACCTGACAGCGACCTACATGGCCAACCCCAGCGTCGGTCCGATCGTGCTTGATCCCGACGAGCTAGCTGGATTGTTCGATTGGCCGCAAGGAGCACAGCCGGTAGCAAGCGGTGAGTACCTGACCGTGTATGAAGGAATGGAGTCGACCCAGTATCAGGCCAATGCTACCATCACCCAACCGGTTTTCACCTGGGGAAAGATCGCTCAATCAATCGACCTGTATGAACGGTTGGCCGATCTCAAGGTGCTCCAAAGCACTGACCGCAGACACCAGTTGGCGGCTGAGTTGGCCATCAGGCTCGATGCCTTGCTCCACATGACGGTCATCGAGGGTTTGTTGGATGAACAAACAGCTATCGCCGACCGGTTGGTTGAATTGGCGGGCCAAGCTCAACAAAATGGTTTGCTGCTGGAACTGGACGTGCTGAAGGCCAAAGTCCAGGCTGCTGAACTCAAGGTTTCGGCCTCAAAAATCGACCATGAGAAGACAGTGGCGTTATCGACCCTCAGGACATTGACAGGATTGGCCGATTTGGAATTCCAGGCTATCGACCATGCCATCGACATTGAACGCTATCAGGCGTTGGCTCAGCAAGATCCAAACACATTGGTGGCGAAAGCAACCCAATCCAATCGTCCGGCCATGGCGGCTTTGGCGCTGACCAAGGCAGTCGCTTCGATTGCCACCGATTTGGAGCGAGCCCGTTTGTATTGGAAGCCCGATCTCGCCGTTGTGGTGAATCTTGGTTATGGGGGATCACGGTTGCCGTTAATCGAGACGGACTGGTACCGGCAAGACGACTACACGTTCAACCTCACCCTCGCGCTGAAAACCACCGCTTGGGATGGAGGAGCCCGATGGAGAGCTGTCCAGCGCAGCTTGTCCAACCAAGCCTCGACAATCGCCGACACTCAAGCAGCTATCGATACCATCGTCGAGACTGTCCGGAAGTGCCATTCGGCCCTCCTCCTGGCGATGACGACTGCTCAATGGCACGTTCAACGCATTGCCATGTTGCAAGAGTCGGTGGATATCCAACATTCGCTGTTTAGTTCGGGTTATGGCGACGAACAAGCTTGGTTGATGGCCAAACTCGAATTGGCGGGAGCGAAAATCGCCTATGAGCAAGCATTGCTGGAGGCTTCGGTCAATTACCACACCGTGCAAGCTTTGCTTGAATGACCAAAAGATTATACTACTACCATTATTGAAACCGATAAACTTTCTTTTGACACCTGATTGGCGCTCGCCTACAATCGAAGCATCTTGACCGATTGGAGGACATGATGAGTAGAAAACTGAACGCCATCGCTCTTGCGTCGATCACCCTCTTGCTCCTGACCGGTTGTCTGTCCCTCGCATCATTTTTCCCTGTTGTCGATTCACCTTTCAATCAAGATTCTTCCATGCTTGTCCTGGAGGTGGGCACCAAGGAGGGAACGTCGACCTCTGCTCTGTTGAACACCAACGCGAGCGGATGGGCCCCTTGGGTGGAAGATTCATCGGGGAAACTCATTCCTTTCAGGCCATTCGACACTGAAGCTCGCCTAGATTCGTTCTATTTCTCCGAGAACCTCGCTCCGGGTTCCTATACGTTGAAGGGTTTCATGCATGTCTATGTGGACTATGCAAAACTCAAACAAAACGAGATTCCAACCTACGGACCGTTTGCCGATTACCCATATCATGTCGTGCAGCAATTTGCGTTATCGAATCCGGTGACCATTGAGCTGAAGAAAGCCCAGATGGCCACTTTCGGACGATACTTCATCACTTCCTCATGGGTGGGAGGAGCCGCAGGCACGACCGACGACCGTTGGAAGGTCGTGCCATCTTCAGTAGCCATAACTGGCGATCCTGCCGATAAAAAGGCCTTGCGGGTCGCCAAGAACTGGGCGACCCCGGCTTGGTCGGCTTGGAACACGAAAAATAGCGAGAAGGCTGCCGACAAATGAAATTCCCCACCTGAGCACGCGGCCTATATGATGCCCCGTGCCGTATAGGCCGTATGCAGCAGATGGTGGGAACGTGTGCCCAACGGTTCGCTGAGGAAGTCGCGGTACAAGGCTTGGATCTCAGGATTCTCATGCGACTTGCGTATGCCCAAGTTCACATCCTCGCGATAAATCGACTCGGCGCGCTTCTGGCGGATCGCCCATGTGGTGGGAATCGGTTGGCCTCCCCCACCCAAACATCCTCCAGGACAGGTCATCACTTCGATGAAGTGGTACGGTGAAGCACCCGCCTTGATTTGGTCCAACAACGTGCGGGCGTTCTTCAACGTATGGGCCACCGCCACCCGCACGGGCATGCCGTTGATGTCCAGCGTGCTCTCGCGGATGCCTTCCATGCCCCGGACGGCTGTGAATTCGATGTGTTGAAGGCTTTTGCCGGTCAACACTTCGGCGACGGTGCGCAAGGCAGCTTCCATCACTCCTCCGGTTGCACCGAAGATCACGGCGGCTCCGGTGGAGGCTCCCAGCGGGCTGTCGAATGTTTCATCCTCCAAGCGGGCGAAGTCGATGCCCACCTCTTTGAACATCCGCGCCAATTCACGGGTGGTCAAGGCATAATCCACATCGGCGAATTTCTCGTTGTCCTTCAGATGCAGGTTCTCCTTCCAGTAGTGGAAGGCTCCATCCATCTCCACCCTGCCTGCTTCATACTTCTTGGCCGTGCAGGGCATGATCGACACGACCCGCAACTTGCGGGGATCGATGCCGGCCCGTTCGGCATAGAATGTCTTTGCCAGAGCTCCGAACATCTGCTGGGGCGATTTACAGGTTGAAAGATGATCGAGTTGACCTGGATAGAAATGCTCGATGAACTTGATCCAACCGGGCGAGCACGAGGTGATCATCGGCAAGGTCCCGCCGGTGGAGATGCGCCGGATCAACTCGTGGCCCTCCTCGATGATCGTCAAGTCGGCGGTGAATTGGGTGTCGAAAACCCGTTTGAATCCCAACCGCCGCAAACCTGCCACCATCTGGCCGGTCACCAATGCCCCCTCGGCCAAGCCCATCGCCTCGCCGATACCCACCCGGATGGCGGGAGCGGTCTGCACCACGACGGTCAGGTCGGGATCTGCCAAGGCGGCCCAGACCGCCTCGACGTCCGATTTCTCCACAATCGCCCCGGTAGGGCAGACTAAGGCACATTGGCCGCAATTGGTGCAGGCCACATTGCCAAGGCCTTTGTCCAAGAATGTGGTGACCTTGCTGTTCAGGCCCCGCCCGGTGAAGTCGATGGCATGGACGGTCTGCATCTCTGCGCAGACGGCCACGCAACGGCCGCACAGGATGCATTTGTTGGGATCCCGCACCAGCGATAACGAAGAGACATCCAACGGGATTTCCGCTTTGCGGGTACGGGGAAATCTGGTGGTACGCACACCGAGCTGATAGGCCAGACTTTGCAGCTCGCAGTTTCCGTTGCGGTCGCAATTAAGGCAATCCAGCGGATGGTTGGCTAGCACCAACTCCAAGTTGGTCTTGCGGGCCTTGCGGATGCGTTCGGTGTTGGTCTGGATTTCCATGTCGGGCCAACAGGCATAGGTGCAGGAACGGACCAGTCGTTTTGAACCCTTGACCTCGACCACGCAGATGCCGCACGATGCGTTGGTCGAAACCTCCTCCAGATGGCACAAGGTAGGCACCTCGATCCCGGCCTGGCGGCAGGCTTGCAGGATTGTTGTTCCTTTTCTGACGGCTATGCGCCGCGAATCCACAGTAATATTGATGAGTTCTTCAGCCATTGCTTCACCCCCTGCCCGCTATTCTGATATCGCACCGCAGGCATCGTGTCGCCTCGATCCTGGCTTGGTCGCCCATATAGCCACGATTGACCTCTTGGAAATTGCCCCGCCGGGCTTCGACATCGAGGTGTCGCGAAGGTGTCTTCTTGGTCATCACCACCTCCGTTGGCACATCGTTACCATAAGCGAATTCCTTGAACAGCTTGGAAAACCGCGCCACACCCATCAGGTCCAGGTCGATCTTTGCAGCAGCTTCTTTGGCCAATCCCATCGCTTCGGCTGCGGTGGAAGGCCCGCTGACCATGTCTCCTGCAGCGTACACTTTCTCGCTGCTCGTCCGGTAGGTGTAGGCGTCGATGCAGGCCGTACCCCGTTTGGTCGTGGCGATTTTTTGACGTTCCAATAGACCGCTGTCGACCCGTTCACCGGCGGCGATGACGACCATGTCGCAGGCGATCAAGCGGGTTTGGCTGGTTTCAACTGGACGCCGGCGCCCTGAGGTGTCGTACGAGCCACCGGCCATCTCCATGACTTCCAACGCCTTGACCGAACCTTTGCCGTCGCCTTGGATGGAAAGGGGCGAGACGAAGAACTCGAAGTGGATGCCTTCAGCCTCGGCCTCTTCGATTTCCAGCTTATTGGCCGGCATGGCGTCCTTGGAACGGCGGTAGGCGACGGTGACGTCGGTCCCCAAGCGCCACAGCGAGCGGGCGGCATCGATGGCCACATTGCCGCCTCCGACGATGACCGCCTTTTTCCCAATCGCCATGCGGCGGCCTTTCTCGAGGTTATCAAGCAACACCGTGCCTTGCACCACTTTATTGAGTTCGGTGCCGGCGATCGATAGGTCGATGTGCTCATAAGCTCCGACAGCCAGCAGCACCGCATCGAAGCGGCCAGTGAGGTCGTCGAGCTGCACATCGGTCCCCAAGCGCTTGTTGAAGGTGAACTTGACCCCGAGTTTCTTAAAGAGTTGCAACTCCTTGTCCAGCACTTCGCGGGGCAGGCGGTAAGCGGGTATGCCGTAGCGCAACACTCCACCGGCTTTGGGATTGGCGTCGTACACCATCACCTCATGCCCAAGGCGAACAAGGTGGTATGCGGCAGTCAAACCAGCCGGACCGGCCCCGACGATGGCGATTTTCTTCCCGGTTGGTTCCATTTTCTCCTTCACAAGCTGGTCGTAAATCTGTTGTTCACGGCCCATCTTGTACATGGTATCGGCCAAGTAGCGGTGGATCTCACCTTGGTGGACCGGTTCATCCACTGTCTCGCGCCGACAGCGCATCTGGCAATGGAAGTGGCAGATGCGCCCGATGGTTCCGGGCAACGGGTTGTCCCGCAAGGTCGATTCGAAGGCCTCCTCCAACCGGTTTTCCTTGAGCATCTCGAGATAAGCCGGGATGTTCATGTGCATCGGGCACGAGTTGACGCACAAGGCGGTGAACAGGGCCTCGCAAATTCCGGCCGAGCAGTGCTGGCGGTGGATGTGTTCCTCATACTCCTTGCGGAAATATTTGAGGGTGGTCAAGACCGGGTTGGGGGCAGTCTGGCCGAGGCCGCACAAGGCCGTGTCCCCGATGGACAGGCCCAAGCGTTCCATCAACTGCAGGTCCTCCTCGGACGCTTTTCCTTTGACCACTTTGTCCAACAATTCAAGTTCTTGCGCCAAGCCTTCACGGCACGGCACACATTTTCCACACGACTCGTTCTTGGTGAATTCCACGAAGTAACGGGCGGTATCGACCATGCAGTTGTCTTGGTCCAACACCACCATGCCGCCCGAACCCATGATCGCCCCGATATCGGCCAACGCTTCGTAATCGATCGGAGTATCGAACTTGTCGGCCGGGATACAACCACCCGAGGGACCTCCCGATTGGACGGCTTTGATGCGCTTCTCCCGCCCGGGTGCGCCTTGGCCGATCTCGTAGACCAATGTCGAGAGGGGCTCACCCAACGGCAGTTCGACCAGACCGGTATTTTTCACCTTGCCGACGAGTGAGAAGACTTTGGTTCCTGGACTCTTGTCCGTGCCTGTCTGCCTGAACCATTGTTGTCCTTTGCCGATGATGACCGGTATGTTGCACCATGTCTCGACGTTGTTGATATCGGTGGGGCAACCAAGATAGCCTTTCTGGGCCGGGAATGGCGGACGGGGCCGCGCCCGACCGGCATACCCTTCGATGGAGGACATCAACGAGGTTTCCTCGCCGCAGACGAAAGCTCCAGCACCTTTGACCACGTTGAGATCGAATTTGAAGGAAGTCCCCGGGATGGTCGCACCTATCAGACCAAGTTCACGCGCTTGGCGGACCGCTTCGGTCAGGCGTTCCACCGCTAACGGATACTCGGCCCTGATGTAGACGATGCCCTCCCCGGCTCCCATCGCGTAGGCTCCGATGAGCAGGCCTTCTACCAGCATATGGGGGTCGCTTTCAATCTCGTTGCGGTTCATGTATGCACCGGGATCGCCTTCATCGGCATTGCAGATGATGAATTTCCGTTGTCCGGGTGCTTTGCGCAACAATTCCCATTTCACCCCGGTGGAGAATCCCGCCCCACCGCGGCCGCGCAATTTTGCATCCTTGACCTCGGCGATGACTTGTTCGGGGCTCATCGTCTGCACCGCTTTAAGGAAAGCCGAATAGCCACCCACAGCCAGGTATTCGGCAATCGAGGTGGGATCGATCAGACCGGTATCGCGCAACACGAGCTTTTTCTGGCGCTTGAAGAACGGCACTTCGTCCCACTCCGGTATGTCGGGATATCCTTCGCCATAGACCGCCAACGCTCCGAGATGGTCCCATGAGGAGATCTTGCACAACACCAAACGTTCGGGGAAGACCCCTTTTGCCAATCCTTTTAGGATGGCCGGCACATCTTTCTTGACTACTTTGTGCAACACCACCAGGGGTTTGCCCGGCTGGTAGATGTTGAGCAATGGTTCGGCGGCACAGTAGCCCATGCAACCGACTTGGCGCAGCACAATGTCCAAGCCCTTCTCTTTGATGGCTTGTTCGAATGCAGCGTAGACTTGGTCGGCTCCGTTTCCGATGCCGCAGGTTCCCATCCCGACTGCTATACCCGGTTTGTCGGGATGCATCCGGTCATACCCGCTTTTCATCAATGCTTGGATCTTGTCGTTCATGCTTTAGCCCTCCTTGCAGTGAGTTTTTTCAGCAGGGCTTCCAGCTTCTCACTGGTCATGTTGCTATAGATGACTTCGTCCACGGCGATGACGGGCGCCAACGCACACTGCCCGAAGCAGGCCACGATCCGCACGGTGAAGCGCGTGTCGTCAGTCGTGAAGGAAGTGTTGTCCTCCTCCTTGGGATCGATGCCCAATTTGAGCAACAAATCATCGAGGAGGGTTTTGGAACCGCGGGTATGGCAAGCGGTCCCGCGGCACACCGTGATGGTGTGGTCGCCTTGCGGCTTGAGGTTGAAGAATGAGTAGAAGGTCACGATCGAGTAAATCCGCGACAGCGGGATGTCCATCCGTTTGGCGATATGACGCAGCACCGCTTCGGGAAGGTACCGGTGGGGAGTAAGCTTTTGGGCCTCCTCCAAGACAGTAAGCAATGCTCCCGGATTCCCTCGATTCGCATCGATGACGGCATCGTATGCATTCAGTTCGACATGCAAGGTCTTCGTTGCATCCACAGCGCACCTCCTGAATTTATATGGTTAAGCGCACCTATAGATAAACCGACTATGCTTGTAAAGAACCAATGATGACTGACGTTATGTAAGATGATAGCATCAATATTCGATAAGGCAATACTTTTATGTTTCTTTAAGTGATATATTAGACCATATGCAACAAAGAACACCATTATTAATCTGCTT
>CAZJAK010000031.1:0-26890 GCA_964543935.1 uncultured Spirochaetaceae bacterium | reverse complement strand
CGGCGTAATCGCCAAAAGCAACATCGCCATGACCAACGCATCGTTGTTGGGAAGCCCCGATTTGGGATTCCGCTTCGCCCCCTTGCGCCTGCCCGCTCCTATCTACGCCCTCTCCATCAGCGCCGGGGACAAGAAGTCGGAAGACAAGATGAACGAGTCCTTGCACCGCATCACCGAGGAAGACCTGACCTTCCGCCTTGTGTTCAATGAGGAAACCAAGGAATTGTCGGCCCAAGGGATGGGCGAGCGCCACATCACCATGATCCTGGAGAAGGTTATGGATAAACAAAAAATCTCGATCCAGACCAAATTGCCGCGGGTCGCTTATCGCGAGACCATCACCAAGAAGTCGGGACTGATCGAGTACGCCCACAAGAAGCAGTCGGGTGGGCACGGTCAGTACGGCAAAGTCGTCATCGAGATCGAACCGCTCGAACGCGGGCAATTCTACCAGTTCACCAACGCCATCAAGGGCGGGTCGGTATCAAAGGGATACATGCCCGGCATCGAGAAAGGCCTCCAAGATGCGATGAGTGAAGGATTCTTGGCGAATTATCCGATCGTCGACATCGGTATCTCCATCGTCGATGGAAAGGAACATCCGGTTGACTCCTCCGAAATGGCTTTCCGTCTGGCCGCCAAAGGGGCCATGAAAATGGCCATCGAGAAAGCCGGCCCGGTTTTGCTCGAGCCGATCATGAAATTGAACGTCTATGTCGAGGGACAATATCTGGGCGATGTGTTGAGCAACCTCAGCGGCAAACGCGGCCGGGTGCTCGGACAAGAGGATTTCGGCGGCGACATCCAGATGGTCAAGGCCGAAGTTCCCCAAGCCGAGATGCTCAACTACGCCATCGACCTCAAGTCGATGACCAGCGGTACCGGTTCGTTCGAATTGGAGTTCGACCATTATGAGACGATCAGCGGGCGGATTGCCGATGACGTGATCAAAGCCGCCAAAGCCGAGAGCGATGCTGCTGAAAAATGACAGTACCGTATGAGTAGATGGGGCAGCCGTTCGAATGGACGGCTGTTTTCATTCTTACGGCCGTGCTGTCCGTTCCACCCAGATTTCCCTGATGGGGTGTTCCTTCGACAATCCCTTGCGTTCAAAACTGGTGCTCGGGCGCCATGAAATGTCAGTAGCATATCCATGGGAGGGATTGGCAAACTCGGTCGACTGGCCGAAAACCTGCACCATCTGTTCTGCATAGGGTTCCCAATCGGTAACGCAATACACATAACCGCCATCGACAAGCTTTTTTGCCAACAACGAAACAAACGGCTCTTGGATGAGGCGGCGCTTGTGGTGCTTCTTTTTCGGCCAGGGATCGGGAAAGAAGATATGGAACGCTGCCACACTGTTATCCCGGATCATCGTCTGAAGCACCTCGACCGCGTCGAAGCGGATGATCCTGAGGTTCTGCATGCGGTCGCGGCCGATCTCATGCAGGACCTTGGCGAAGCCGTTGAGGAACACCTCGATGCCGAGATAGTTGCGTTCGGGATGGCGGCGGGCGATTTCCAGCGTCGCTTCGCCCATCCCGAAACCGATCTCGACCACAGTCGGGTGGTCGTTGCCGAACAGGGTGGAGAAATCAAGTGGTTTCCCGCTGAAAGCAACGCTGAATTCATGAGAATACTCAACCAAGGCTTGTTTGAGTGAATCGGCCATGCGGGAGGCCCTTAAAACATAACTCTTCACCGCCCGCTTGCCGTCATCGGGGACGGTCTCGACCCTGTTGCGGTCCATGGTCCCTCCTACGTCTTCATTCACAGCAACCGCTGCAATTTTTCCAGGATGAACAAGGATTTGTCCTTGAGCGATACGGCATCCGTCCTGAACGAGAGTACGTTCATCCGGTGCGCATCGATCGACACCGCCCCGTTTCCTATCCTGATCAACTCCATGACTTTATCGATCGAGATATCCTTCACCTTCGAAAACTCCACGAGCACCTTCCCGTCGCGTTCCTTGAGGTGATAAATCGACAATTTGCGACAGATGATCTTGAGCTCGGCGATGTAAAGCAGGTTCGACACCACCTCGGGCATAGGCCCGAAACGGTCCTCCATCTCGGCCGTCAACCCTTGCAGTTGGGCATCGGTTCCGATCGAGGCGATTTTCTTGTACACGTCGAATTTCACCGACGGTTCGGCGATATAGGTGTCGGGGATGAAACCGGAATAGTCGAGTTCAAGGAACACCTCTTTGCTTTCTTCGACTGAGCCATCCTTGAGCAACGCCGCAATGGCCTCGTCCAGGATGCGCAGGTACATGTCCAAGCCAACCGAGGCGAGTTGCCCGCTCTGTTCGCGCCCAAGCAGATTGCCGGTACCGCGAATCTCCATGTCCTTCATCGCGATCTTGAATCCGCTACCCAGTTCGGTATGTTCCGAAAGGACCTTCAAGCGCTTGACGGCGATCTCCGAGAGAACCCGCAGTTCGGGATAAAACAAATAGGCGAACGCTTCTTGGTCGCTGCGTCCGACCCGGCCGCGCAACTGGTACAACTGGGAAACACCGTAGAGGTCGGCCCTGTCGATGATGATCGTGTTCACGTTGGGTATGTCGATGCCGTTCTCGATGATGGTGGTCGACACCAGCACTTGGATGCCTTGGTGCACGAACCTACGCATGATATCCTCGATCGCGTCGCTCTCCATTTGCCCGTGGATTGCCTCGACCATGACGGTGCTCATCCTCTGGCGGATCATGGCCACCACTTGATCGAGGGTGTCGATCCGGTTATGCAGGTAGAACACTTGCCCGCCCCGGGACAACTCGAAGCGGATCGCCTGATCCACCAAGCCAATGTCGTACTCCTGGATGATGGTCTTGATGGCCCTCCGTTGGATCGGTGGCGTGGTTAGCAGCGACATGTCGCGGATCTTGAGCAATGACATGTACAGCGTGCGCGGGATCGGAGTGGCCGACAAGGCAATGGAATCTATGTTGGTCTTGAGTTCCTTGACCTTTTCTTTATCCTTGACACCGAAACGCTGTTCCTCGTCGACAATCAACAATCCCAAGTCCTTGAACACCACATCCTTTTGCAAGATCCGGTGGGTGCCCACGAGGATGTCGATTTCACCCCGGGCGACCTTTTTCAAGATCCCGCTCTGTTCCTTTTTCGAAACGATGCGCGAGAGCACCGCTGTCTTCACCGGAAAAGAGCCCAACCGTTGGGTCAAGGTTTCATGATGTTGATCGGCCAAAATTGTCGTCGGGGCCAAAAGCGCCACCTGTTTGCCGGCCAAGACAGCTTTGAAAGCGGCCCGCAAGGCGATCTCGGTCTTGCCGTAGCCGACATCGCCGCAGACGAGGCGGTCCATCACATTCGGGCTCTCCATGTCGCGCTTGATGTCGTCGATACAAGCCAGTTGGTCCTCGGTTTCCTCATACGGGAACGAAGCCTCGAACTCCAACTGCCAATCGGTGTCCTTGGGGAACGGGAAGCCTTTGCTGGACTTGCGTCGCGCGTACAGCTGGATGAGCCGTCCGGCCAATTCTTCCGCCGATTTTTTGGCCTTGGCTTTCTTATGCTCCCACCCCTGCCCGCCCAACCGGTCCAGCTTGGGAGCGTTCCCCTCGCTTCCGACATAACGTTGGATCAGGTTCGCTTGCTCGATCGGGACGAACAAGGTCTCCTCTGCGGCATACAGGATCTTGATGTAATCGCGTTCCTTGCCCGAGACACTGACCCGATCGATCTTGAGGAACTGCCCGATTCCATAATTCACATGGACCACGAAGTCCCCTTCGTTAAGGTCCACGAACGAATCGAGCGGACTGGACTGAACCTTATGCAAGGTCTTGGCGACAACTTTGCGCCTGCCAAAGATCTCGTGGTCGCACATCGCCACAACCCGCTCCGAGATGATGGAGAATCCAGCGCTGATCTCCAACGGGACAATGGTGAGTTTGGGAAACGCACTGAGCATAGAGGCCAATCGGGAGCGTTGCAATTCGCCTCCGGCAAAGATCGTCACTTCATACCCGTTGCGCTCGAGTTGGGTCAACTCCTCCCGCAACATGATGAAGTTGCCGAAGTAGGAACGCGGCCCGGTCACATCGTATCTGAATGCTTGGGGGCGGCGGCCTTGGAACTCCAACACGACGGTGCTGCGCCCGGTCTGCTCGAAAAATTCGTTGAACGGGAACAGCAGTGAGGTCGGTTTGGCAACCGAGCGGTCGCTGACAAACGCTTGGCGGTACAATGAACGGGCTTCGACCAACAGTGAATTGAACGAGGTCGCCAACCGCTCTTCACCGATGAAGAAGAAATAGTCATCGGGAGCAAGGTATCCAGCGATAGAACCGATCGGGATGGATCCAGAGCCCGACAAGATCCGTACGGTCAAGCTTCCGACAGTCCGGATGGTGTCTTGGGTATTGGGATCGAAGATCGCGATGCGTTCGATGCGGTCCCAATCGGCATAGATGCGGGCTGGGTGCTCGCTATCGAATGGGAAAACGTCGAACACTTCGCCATGAATCGAGAACTCGCCCGGCATCGATGTGCTCGGCGACCTGAAATACCCTCCTGAAGCCAGCCGTTGGGCGATAGCCGAGGGATCGAAGTGCTCGCTCGTGCGCAATTGCAGAGCTGATGCCTGCAACGCATCACTGTGGACTACTGGGGAGACGAAAGCCCTCAACGATGAAACCACGATTCGCCTTGGTTCGTCGAGCATGGCACCCAACACCTTCAACTGCTGGTATTCCCGTTGCGTACCCTCCCACGGGCTGTACAACTGCTTGCCGGTGGTCGGCAACGCCAAAAACGGCGCTTCGCAAGCCTGCAGGTCCTTCACCACCAGCTGGGTTGATTCTTCGGTAGGACAGACAACCCACACCCGTGAATGTATATAACGGGCATGGATCGACACGGCTTGCGCAAGGGGGAACCCCTCCAAACCTTCCACATACATCCGTTGCGTGCAATCGCGCTTGAATGCCTTGTATGCCTCGCTGCTTTTCAGATAAGATTGCACGCGGGCCCCGATTGTCGTTTGCATAAGCCCCATTACCCTAGCACAGAGAGGAAACCTGTTCAATGGATGAATTCGATAAGTTGGCCGAGGCGGTGCTCGCCATGGGCCGCTTTGCTTGTGATGCACAGCGCACCGTGGCGCGCACCTACAAGGAGGATGGCTCTGTCCTGACCAAGACAGACTTGGCCGTCTCCGACTGTCTGGTAGCCTTGATCAACGAATTGTTCGTCGGCGCCAACATTGTGACCGAGGAGACCAGGACCCCTTTCAAAGAGGGCGCAGAGCTGACATTCGTCATCGATCCAATCGATGGAACCGATGTGTACAGCCAAGGATTGCCTGGCTGGGCCATCTCGATCGGGATATTGGACAAGCATCTCCAGTGTATCGGAGCCATGGTCAACGCCCCCCGCTGGGGCCTTTCTTCCGACGAGCCATTGTTTCTCAGGCTCGACCCCGGCACATCGATACTGCTCAACGGCATACCGTTCAGATCTGCCACCGGCAAGGACGTGCCCAAACAAATCGCCATGGCTTCCAATGTCGGCGAATATCTCGACCTGAGCGGCTATGGCGGCAAAATCAGGTGCTATGGTTCGAACATCCTGCACATGCTTTCGGTGCTCGTCCACCCCAACATCCAAGGCTCTGTCTCAGTGCCCTGCTACGCTTGGGACATGGCGGGAGCCCACGCTTTGTTGCTGGCCGGGGGATTCGCGGTCTGCCGCGATGACGGCACACCGTTTGTGTACGACCACAACCTGTTGGTCGAACGCCTCCCCTTCGAAGGCACCGTATTCAGCGGCACCCCTGCGGCCGTGAAGGCCATGCGCAAGCTCTTGCCGACTCGGCTGCACTGAAGGGCACCACCTCTTAGGTCAGCCATCGGATCAATGACGGATAGCGTGTTTCCAACGGGACGCAGCAATCCATCAGGAATGCCGAGGAGAGCTCGATACCGAACCGGTCGCACACGGCGGTGAGCAGCGAGCGCCTGACCACCATCAAGATCGTTGCATCGCCTTGTGCGGCCAAGTGCCACAAAGCGGGAGCGAGACCACCCTGTTCCAACTCAATCGGCCCGATTTCGTCCAGTGCGATGATGTCGCAATACGGGTGAGCCGCCAAGATCCGGTCGTTGCACCAGGTGAAAGCCTCATCATCGATCCAGAATCGACCACGGTGCCGCCACAGCGGCATCTCGCGGGTAGTCATCAACAACTTGACCGCGCCGCTGGCGATATCGGCCACATAGCGGTCGTCCTTGGCCATCCCCGGGATGGGAACAGCCTGGAGCACACCCCCCATCCGGTAGCCGTCGCTATCCAAGCGGGAACAGACCGAATTGGCCAAGGTGGTTTTGCCGCTGTCGACCTCGCCGGTTACGACGATGACCCTTCTCATGCAAGATCCTGATTCCCAAGGAAACTCTGCAGCACGGAGAACGCCTTCATGGAGTCCTCGCGCTTGATGACGAAAGTGAGCTCGTTCATCGTCGAGACGATCTCGTTCACGTTGATCTGTTCCCAGGCCAACTTGCGCACAGCTTCGTAGACGATGCCGGGAGTCGACATGAAATCACCCGAAAACACCAATGACAACGCCACCAGATCGCTCTTGCTATGGAGGATCCGCTCCCCTTGGGTGAGTTCGTCCACCAACGGACGGTACTTTTCGCTCACGGAGAGACTCACTTCATGGCTGCCAAGAGTGATGTTTAAAAAATCACCCTTGGAAGGCGAGACTGCATCGTACAATTTCCCGAGTTTGGCCATGATAGCGTCGCCACGCACCATGTTGAGGTCGAATATATTGGTCTTCATCACGATCTCATACTTGAGGTCAACTGTGCGTTGCTCCGACTCCTTTTTGCGCAAATCTTCGGCATAGCGCCTGATGGCCATCACGATGGCCGAGAGTTTGACATCTTTGCCGTGCATCTTCACCACGCTCGGGAGTATCGATTGGGCATAATTGCTATAGCTGAGGATCCCTTGGATGAGCATCTCGTAGAGGAAGGGTGTCCTGTCGATGATCTGTTTCACACATGTGCTTACCGATTCCATAACCACCTCACCATTGTGTTACCATAGGTACATCATACTCGCTATTTCAATATTTTCATAACAGAATTCCAAGATTTTTTACAACCTCATCCACTTTGCCACACAGTGGCAAGCAGTATTGGCACGGATAGAAAAAGTGAAATTGACGGTATGCAATCAGTCAACTACATGTTATAGTTTGAGTTAATCTGTTTTCTGGGAGAAGAATCGATGTTGTGTCCCCATTGTGGTCATATGGACGACAAGGTTCTTGAATCGCGTCAGAACAGCAGCGGCACAGCAATACGGCGCCGTCGCGAGTGTCTGGAGTGCGGGTACCGCTTCACATCCTACGAACGCATCGAAGAAAAACCATTGATGGTGGTAAAGCGTGACGGTCGGCGTGAGCCGTTCGACATCCGCAAGGTCGAACGCGGCATCCGCATCACCACTGAAAAACGCAATATCAGTCAAGAGACTATCGAGGAAGTCTTGCAGGACATCGAGGATGAAGTTCAGCTGCTTGCAGGGGCGAAACGCGAAATTTCCTCGGCGGCAATCGGAGAAGCCGCTTTACGCCAGTTGTATCGGATCGACACGGTCGCCTATGTCCGTTTCGCTTCGGTGTACCGTGCTTTCGACAATGTAGACCAATTCATCGAGGAAATCGAGCGAATCACCCACAACATGGAATGAAGCACGTCTCAGCGGGCATCGAACCACTTGCCGGTCAGCGATTGTTCGATCCGCTCGTTCAAGTGTTCAGGTTTCAGGATCTCGTTAGCGCAGTCCAAGCAAAAGTTGTCGCTCATTCCAGCCACGTAATCGAACACGAGCCTGTCCACGTTGCCGTCCTGTTTCAGGTACATCGGTTGCATCTCCACCAAGTGGTGGTAGAAACCGACCGCCAGCATGTTGCGTTCGTCGCGATAGCGTTCACCGTCGAGCTGGTAGGCATCGAGCATGCCCTGCAGATAATCGACAATCAGTTTCAAAAGCCGCGAGAAATAGCGTCCGTATCCTTGTAGGAGCGGGGATTTGTAAATTCGCTCGTAATTGAATTCCTTCATGGCCAAGACCGCCTCGAACACACCATCGGAGAAACTGATGCCGTCAACGGGATTGGAATGCTCGACCAAATCGGTGACCAATGTGTCGATGATCTGCCCGTTGCGTCTCCCCAGTCGCTCGGCAGCGATGGCGGGCAGCGAATCGGGCTCGATGATGGCCAAGCGGCAGGCATCCTCGTAATCCCTGCCAAGATAGGCGATTTGATCGGAGAACCTGACCACGGCCGCTTCCCATGTCGCGGGCAAGCGATCCCGATGGGATTGGCAACTCTGCAAGTCCCTGACTACCGCATCGATCAAAAGGTGTTGGCTGAACGTCTCACCATTGTGAACGGCTATTCCTTCACGCACCGCATAGGTAAGGTTCAATCCTTTACCGTGTTCGGCCAAGAAATCGACGATCCGCAACGAATTTTGCTCATGCTCGAATCCATCGAAGCCCTTGGAACGCATCAGGTCGGCCAAGATGTGCTCACCGACATGCCCGAACGGGGTGTGGCCCAAATCGTGCCCCATGCCGATCGCCCATGCCAGCTCCGTATCCAAACCCAATCCCCGGCAGATTGCCGTGGCGATCGATGCCACATGCAACACATGTTCCATACGCGTGCAGATGTGGTCGTTGCTGGGAGCGAAAAAGACTTGGGTTTTGTGCTTCAAGCGCCTGAATGGAGAGCTGTGGATGATGGCAGTCGTGTCACGGTAAAAAGCCCCGCGCATGTCTTGGGCCCTTTCAGAACGCCTGTGGCGCATCTGTTCTGGACTCAAACCGTTCAGCAGCACCGCTTTCGCACCCATCGCGACCTCCCTTCCCTAACGCTTTGCTCCATGGTATCATGATCGGAAGCGGTTGACCATATCGCCAAGGAGCGGACCATGTCCATGTTGCTGGTCGCCACATTCACCACCCTGCTCTGTTTTTTAGCATGCACGGCATGCATGCGTTTCGTCCTCAGCCGGCAAGGGTGGTTTTGGATCCTTCCCCTCATCATCTCGGCGATATTCCTCGCCATCAGCATCGAGCCGTTGATGGCGATTTTAAGCGGCATGGTTCAAGGCACGTATCAAGTCGTCATCAGCCCGGACCGCAGCGTGCGCGAGATTGTTCCGCTGATCATCGTGTTGCTGTGGTATACGATGATCATCGCGTTCAGGTATGCGCTCAAAGCTGTCGTGAAGGAAAACAAGCACGCCATCAACACGCGCAAGAACCTGCACGAGTCGCGCATCATGGAAAAAGTCGAACTGAAAGCGCTTAAACGCCGTTCGGCCCACCAACTGAAAGCTGCGTTGCGCAAGGCTGAGGATGAACGTGGGTCCATGTACCCACCGGAATGGGCGGCAGCATTCGACGAGTGAAGGAACAAACCGATGGCCATCTTCTACATCACCGGCATCAAACATAGCGGAAAAAGCCGCCTCTCGGCCTGTTGTGCAGAGATGCTCGCCCCGACGCGGAGCATCGAGCGCTTCGACTTGGACGAGTTGATCCTTTCAGAAACTGCCGGACAATTTGCTTCGATCAGACAGCTGTATCGCGACTTGGGCAAGCACTGTTTCATGGAACTCGAGCGGGACGCACTGGTACGATTACTACAGTCCGTTGAAGCAAGAGAGCATACAACCACTCTGGTGGCCACCGGCGGCGGCATTTGCGACAATGAAGCGGCCGTGGCCTTGATGCATGCCAGCGGTACGATCATCTACTTGCATGTAGCCCAAGAGGCCTTATACCAACGGATTGCCGCAGCGGGGATACCGCCCTTCCTCGAAGGTTCAAATCCACGAGAAGCATTCGACAAGCTCTATGCCGAACGTGATGGGCGCTATGGCAAGATTGCCGATTTAGTGCTAAAATTGACGGAATGGGAATCTGTCGAACATAACGCAACGTTGCTATGCAACAGCATCGTGGCATTGCTTGAGGGACAACGATGAGCTCCAACACATTCGGAACAGCATTGACGATCACTACTTTCGGTGAATCCCATGGACCCGCCATCGGCGTGGTCATCGACGGACTCGAAAGTGGTTTCGCCATCGATATGGAACTCCTAAATCGCCAGATGGCCAGGCGTCGCCCGGGCGGGAATCCGTTGGGGACTTCCCGTCAAGAGAGCGACGAGGTGAGCATCCTGTCGGGGGTGTTCGAAGGCCGTACGACCGGAGCCCCGTTGGCCATCATGATCGCCAACCAAAACCAACGCTCAGGCGACTACAGCGACATCTCGCGCTTGTTCAGGCCAGGCCACGCCGACTTCACATGGCATAAAAAATTCGGCATCAGGGATTGGCGTGGGGGCGGTCGCTCGAGTGGACGCGAAACAGCAGCCCGCCTGGCCGCCGGAGCCATCGCCATGCAGGTTCTTGCTGCAAAAGGCATTGATATCAAAGCCTATTGCATCGCCATCGGAACGATTACCACAGACCGCAGGGATATGGCTGAGATCACCAACAACCCGGTCTCTTGCCCCGATGCCCTCGCAGCTTTGGCGATGCAACATGAGATCGAAGCGGCGAAAGCTGCCAAAGACAGCATCGGCGGGATCGTGGAATGCACGGTCAGCGGTGTTCCGGTCGGGCTGGGCGAACCGGTCTTCGACAAGCTGGAGGCGTTGCTCGCCCATGCCATCATGTCGATCGGGGCGGTGAAAGGTATTGAATTCGGAAGCGGCTTTGCAGCTGCCGCGATGCGTGGCTCACAGCATAACGACCAGATGGATTCTCATGGATTCCTCAGCAACCATGCCGGAGGGATCAACGGGGGCATCTCCAACGGCGACCCCATCGTCTTCAGGTTAGCCGTCAAACCAACTGCATCGATCGCTCAAGCACAACGCACGGTCGACATTGACGGAAATGAGCGGCTCGTGACGGTCGAGGGGCGGCACGACAGTTGCATCTGCCCGCGGGTGGTTGTCGTCGTCGAAGCGATGACCGCCCTCACCATGCTCGACGCTTGGTACCGGTGGTATGGCAGACATGGCAGATAAACCCTTGATCGTCCAAAGCGACCTCACCTTATTGCTCGATGTCCATGCAGCGGACGCAGAGGCGGCCCGCAACGATTTGATCGGTTTCGCCGAGTTGATCAAGTCGCCAGAGCATGTCCATACCTTCGCAGTCTCCCCGATTTCCTTGTGGAATGCCGCCACCGCCGGCATCAGTGCAGCACAAGTCATGCAACGGTTGGAACGTTGGTCACGCTTCTCCATCCCCGATAGCGTAGCCTTCTTCATCAAGGAAACCTCAGGGCGCTTCGGGACGGTCGTGCTCACATCCGTGGCCGACCGAAGCGACACCTACCTGCTTTCCATCTCCAAGGAACGGGCCGAACGCGAGATATTGGCCCGCAAGCATATCGCCGCAATGCTCCATAAGACTGAAGGCGGGTATCTTGTAAACGCCTACAGCCGGGGCGAGTTGAAACTGCAGTTGATCAAGCTCGGCTATCCGGTCGATGACCGCATCCCTTTGGACAAGGGAGAAGCGGTACCGATGGCCTTCAAGAGCGTTTCGGGGCGAGGAGTGCCGTTCGTTTTGCGCGATTACCAAAAGATGGCCGCCGACTCGGTTATCGGCAACGGTGGCCCGGGTTCAGGGTACGGAGTGATCGTGTTGCCGTGTGGCTCGGGCAAGACCGTCGTCGGCATGGAGGTGATGGTGCGCCTGAGCACCAGGACGCTGATTCTCACCACCAACGTGGCGGCAGTGCATCAATGGATCGACGAGCTGGCCGACAAATTGAATCTTTCCCCCTCCGATATCGGCGAATACTCGGGCATGCGCAAAGAGATAAAACCCATCACGGTGTGCACTTATCAGGTTCTGACCTGGCGGCCGGCCAAAGAGGAGGATTTCCCTCATATGGGAATCCTCAAGGAAGGGGGTTGGGGGCTCATCCTGTACGATGAAGTCCACATGCTGCCCGCCCCGGTCTTCAAAATCACTGCCGAACTGCAGGCCATCCACCGGGTGGGTTTGACCGCGACATTGATCCGTGAGGACCACCGCGAGGACGAAGTGTTTTCCCTGGTCGGTCCGAAACGGTGCGATGTACCGTGGAGCCAACTTGAAAGCCAAGGGTGGATTGCCGAAGCCCAATGCGTCGAAATCAGGGTCCCGTTGCCGATGGAATTGGAGATTCCGTATGCGGTGGGCACCAAACGTGAGAAATACCGGATTGCTTCGGAGAATCCTGCCAAAATACCCATCGTGAAGCAACTCATCGAGAATCACGCAGGCGAGTTCATCCTGGTCATCGGACAATATCTTGACCAACTGGTGGCCATCGCCAAGGAACTCGGGGCACCGTTGATCACCGGGGCCACCGGCAACACCAAGCGGGACGAACTGTACGCTGCCTTCAGGGCCAAGAAGGAACGCATCCTGGTGGTTTCCAAGGTGGCCAACTTTGCCATCGACTTGCCCGACGCCTCGGTCGCCATCCAAGTTTCGGGGACATTCGGCTCCCGTCAGGAAGAGGCTCAACGGCTTGGGCGGATATTGCGTCCAAAACAGACCGGTTCCCATTTCTATTCATTGGTGACACGATACTCCTCCGAGGAAGAGTTCACCGCCAACCGCCAGAAGTTCTTGGCTGAGCAAGGGTATGCCTACCGGGTGGAGGTTTGGGAATGACCGAACGTGAATCCGACCTCTTGTTAGAACGCTCGTTGGCCACACTCTCCGATACGGTCTACCTCAACTTGATGCGCAACTATTTGGGGGCCATCCCGACACCTTTCAACAAACCTCAACTGAACCGTCGTTTGATGACGCTGTTCTCCAGCGAGCCGTTCGTGAATCGGTTGTGTGCCCTCATCACTCGTTGGGATGCCAGCATCCTGACCGCTGCCTGGTTGTACGTCGAATCCACTCAAGATGAGTTGTGCGCCTTGTTTGTCGACGACTTGCCTTATTTGGACATCCAGCAGAACATCGTCAACTTGGAAGAACGGCTGTTGCTGATGCCCTGTCCGACCGGCTCGAGTGTCCGCAAGACCTTGATGGTCAATCCATTGCTCGTCAAACGTTTGCAACAGAACGGAGTGTTCTCGCTGCGGTTGTTGACCGGCGAATCGACCATCGATCCTCTCGACATTAAATTCTCAGTCCCGTTCGATCGGCGCTTGTTGCGGGCGATGTTCAGCCTCCATCTCCATCAAAATGTCCCGGTGGCGGAAAAAGGACTCAGGTGGCTCAGGTCGCCCGCCGTCATCGCGATCTTCAGCGCATGGTCGGTTGAGACAGCCACCATGTATGTACCGTTGATCGAACGGATGTTGCAGCGACTCGGCGTCGTACGGGAACTCGGCCGGGAGACAGCGCTCGACATTCCTGCAACCCGTTGGTTGCTTGCCATGGGGCAACACGATCTCAGGGTCTTGTTCCTGTGCGAGCTATCGCGCGAGTTGCTCCTGTTCGGCCATGTTCCTGAGACAAACGCCGCATTGGCGGCATTTTTCTCAGATAGTTGCGCTATGGCTGCCACCAGCAAGGCAATCGGCAGTTCCTCTTTGCGTAAAATTTTACATATCTGTGCGGTACGCCACGGATTGCAAATACAACGCTACCGTGAACTGGCTGCATTGCTGTGCGACACGGGCACCTTCTCCAGGCCATCCGGCGATGAAGGGCTGATGGTCACTGCTTTGCTTATGGGAAAAACAGGAGAAAAAAGCGCCCCCTTCACGATTGACAGCGACTTCACCGTGACATTCTCGTCGGAACCTGTGGCATCCGACGGTACCGACATCATCCACCTGATGTGCACAGTTGAGAAAGTGGACACGGTAAGTACGTACCGTTTGACCAAAGAGAGTTTCCGCAGGGCCTTGGATTGTGGTTGCACCCTTGCGGATATCGTCGCATTCCTTGAAGAGATGGGTGGCAGGCCGCTCTCAAGCGGACTGCTCAACCTCTTGCGTCATTGGAATGACGAATCGGATTCGGTCCGCATCTACGACGGGATCACGGTCTGCGCCGACGAACGCATCGCCCGCTTGATCGAGGCGATTCCCTCACTGGAACGCCATCGATTGGCGACCATAGCCCCGGGATGCTACCTGTTCTCCCGCAAGACTGAACCAGTCTGGCGCCAAGTACTGGCCGAAGCTTCCTCGGTCATCCTGCCCCAAAGCATCTCGGAAGAGACGAAAAACTCCAATCCCGAATCGCAGGCCATGTTCACGGTTCCCGTAGAGACCGACCTGACCGACCGACTCGCAACTTTTGCCAAACTCATGGAAGTCCCCGTTTTCACAGAACAAGGCGAACCCGGCTTCCTTGATGAACTGCGTAAGAAGATTGCTTCTGTGAAGGCGAGCAAGTATGACCAAGAGGAATTGATGGCCCGCTTGGCGAAACGACTCATCTTGGTGACCACTCAAATCGTGCCACCTGTCGCGCGCAGCGGGCCGATGTCCGCCAGCGGTTTCGACGTGCAGGGCAAGCTGAATTTGATCAGGTCGGCGATCGCCTCCCCGAACGAGATTCTGGAACTGCATGTGGTCGACGAGGAGCTGAGCATCAAGAAACTCATGGTCGAAGCGAACGAGTTGATCGGTAGTAACCGCGATTACACGCTGCGGGTAACCGTACTGCCAGAACGGGAAGAGAAAGTCATCGCGGCTGAGAAGATTTTCTTGGTGCGAAGGTTGCGCCGTTCAGTCTTTTTCCAATGATGCTCATTCGGCGTCGCTTGGCACCCGGTACGTTTCCACCCGCTTGGGATAATGGTATCCGGTGAAGGCCTCGAACTGTAGCTTCCCCTGCCGCACCAGCATGTCCATACCGAGTTGCAACCGGCATCCGGCTGCACTAGCGCGGGTTAAAAAACGTGTGTAGGGCGGTTTGTACACTAATTCATAGGCAATTTCCTTGCCACTGAAGCGAAAATCGGGGATGGGGTCGCCATCCTCGTTGGGCACCATGCCGACCGTGGTGGTCTGGACCACCACATCTACCCCCTCATACAAGGAGGCATTTTCCAACGAGTCGTACGATGACATGGTCTCGAGGGCAAGTTTCCTGGCTCGTTCGACATCACGATTCACGATGGTGACTTTGCAGCCATGGTTGCGCAAAGCCCAGACGACCGACCTGGCCGCTCCGCCAGCACCCACCACCAAGGCTGTCTGAAGCCGCTTTGCTTCGATTTCATCCAAAAGCGGTTCGATGAAACCATAATAATCGGTGTTGGTGCCGAACCAGAGGTTCTTTGACCTGACCACGGTGTTGCAGCTACCGATTTGCTTGACTTCGCGGGTTATCCTTCCCAGATAGGGCAGCACCGCTTGCTTGTGGGGCACGGTGACTGAGAATCCATCGATGCGCAACGTCTCGGCCAAGATGAAGAAAGAGCGGACCGAGTCGACCAGGAACGGGACGTAAACGGCATTGAAGTTGATCCCTTGGAAACCCGGATTGTGGATGTGGGGAGCCGGATTGCCGATGACTCCGTAGATTTTGGTGCGGTGGTCGATCGTGTCGGCCCGGTACAGCTCCTTCATCGTGCGCGCATCGATCTGACCGGGCGCGATGGCGGTCTTGCTGCAATAGGTGATCATCGAGCCTAAACGCTTGTATAAAATCCGGGTCGGCACACCCATGTCACCCATGCCGACGATGATTTTCTCTGGTACGGTGGCCAATTCCTGTTCGAACCGAAACAGGGTCAGCAGGTCGAGGACCGTCTTAGGGGTAACGGCCAGCTTGGGGATCTCCCCTTTCGCTGCAATGCGCGAAGCCCGGTGATAGATATCGGCTGGGATTCCGTCAAAATCATGATACGAACGGATGATCCGTATCCCACGGTCGGCCAGCTGTCGTTCAAATAGGCTTCGTTTGACATCTTCTTCAAGATCGACATACGCAAATGCGCCATGGGAGGCATGTTCGATCAGAGCCAACCTGGTGCGCTCGGGTTGGGCGAAAGCGCCTCCGTCTGCCGTCCTGCGGCAGGTCAGGATGACCGGGACATCCACCAAGGCGGGAAACGATGCCGCATCAAGACGGGAGACTTCATCGAGCAGGTCGATCCTGAGCTCAAGCATGGAAATCCATGGTTTGTTTTGTTCATACTGTTGCAGATCCTCCGCAATCGTGCGACCCGTGAGAACCAAACAAATCATGCGGATCCTCCATCTCCCGAAAGGCGCCGACCCCACTGGTTGCATGCCGGAGGGCAGTCGTGTTACCATTCATCATATCCGTATCCGAGCGAATCTTCAACTCCCGCAATCCTAGAGGAATGTATGGCGACCCTTCAAGTCAAGGACATCAGTCTTGCCTACGCTGACCGCGACCTGCTTACACAGGTAGGGTTCACGATCGACAGCACCACCAGGGCAGCCTTGGCGGGTGCCAACGGTTCGGGCAAGTCGACCTTGATGAAAATCGTCTGCGGACAGGTCCAATCCGATGGTGGAACCATTGCGGCCACCAAAGGGATGCGCATTTCCTACCTGCCGCAATCGGACATCGTCCTCGGCGACCACAGCGTGTACGAGGAGACCGAGACAGCCTTCGAGCGCTTCCAACCGGTCCTTGACGAAATCGCCCACCTTGAAGAACGCTTGGCAGGTTCGGACAAGACAGGCGCCCACGAGGCATTGTTGGTCAGGCACCATGAGTTGCAGGAACAGTTGTTGGCGAGTTCCTATTGGCAGCGCACTGCTGTCATCGAGCAAATCCTGACTGGATTGGGATTCGACCGGAACGACATCGGTCGCCCGTGCCGAGAATTCAGTGGCGGGTGGCAGATGCGGATTGCCTTGGCCAAGGTCTTGGCTGAGGATCCCGACATCATGTTGCTTGACGAACCCACCAACTACCTCGACATCGAAGCCCGCATATGGTTGAAAAATTATCTTAAGCAATACGAGGGGGGACTGCTGATCGTATCGCACGACCAAGGATTCCTCGACGAGACCATCAACGAGGTCTACGAGTTGTTCAACGCAAGACTCACCCGCTATAGCGGCACATACAGCTCTTATCTCGTGCAACGTGAACAGGAACTAGAACGGCTTGAAGCAGCCTATCGTCTGCAGATGCAACAGATTGAGAAAACCGAACAGTTCATCGAACGATTCCGCTACAAAGCCACCAAGGCCAAACAGGTCCAGAGCCGGGCCAAACAACTCGACAAGATCGAAGTCGTCCAGATTCCCGCCCATTTACGCAAACTTTCGTTTAGTTTTCCCCCTGCCCCCCATAGCGGCAACGATGTGGTCGTCGTGGAACACTTGTCCAAACATTACGGGGACCTGCATGTCTTCGACGATTTTTCCCTCATGGTCAACAAGCGCGACCGCTTGGCCGTCACCGGCCGCAACGGCGCCGGTAAATCGACATTGTTGCGGATGATGGCTGGATTCGACCCCGATTTTGACGGGCGCCTTGCATTGGGTACCAACGTGAGTGTCGGATACTTCGCCCAAGATACCGAGAAAACGTTGAATCCAACCCTCACTGTCCTTCAGGAGGCCGAATCGGTGGCAGCGACCGCCGACATCCCCCGCTTGAGGAACCTCTTGGGATCCTTCCTGTTCAGCGACGACGACGTCTTCAAACAGGTAGCGGTGCTCAGCGGTGGTGAGCGCAGCCGTCTGGCGTTGTTGAAAATCCTCCTGAAGCCCGCCAACCTGCTTATCCTCGACGAGCCGACCAACCATTTGGACATCAATGCCAAACAGATGCTCCTCGAGGCATTGCAAGCCTACGACGGGACGATCGTGTTCGTGTCGCACGACACCCATTTCATCAAACACCTGGCCACCCGCATCCTCTACCTGTGCGATGGACAGCGGCCAGAGACATTTGAAGGCGATTACGAATACTTCTCGTGGAAGCTGGAACAAAAGGAACAGGTGGAAAGGATCGGAAAGCCCACCCCTTCGCGCGAAGTGACTGCGACGTTCGACCGGCGCGAAGCCAACCGGGCCAAAAACCGCTTGCGCAAACTCCGTCAGGAAGCCGACGAATTGTTGCAGCGGTCGGCTCAGTTGGAGCTGCAGCTGGCTGAGATTGTGAAACGCATGCAACTACCCGAGAATTACAGCGACCGCATCCGCATCGGGAAGCTGGTGGCTGAACGCGATGGCACCCAACAAGAACTAGACCGGTTGGCCCAACAATGGTTCCTCGTCCATGAGACGATTGAAGATGAGGAGAACGGCAATGTCCTTTGAGATTCCTGCTTTCGACCAACGGTTGGGCCGGTTGCTTCCGTCAGTCATTCTGGCATCCCGTTCCCCTGGGCGCATGCAGTTGTTGCAGGAACGTGGTTGCACGGTCCATGTCAGCCCCACCGGTAGCGGCGAGGAGTACCGGCCCGACACACCGGGCAACGTAGTCGAAGCGCTTGCCGTCAGGAAACTCGACCACTATCTGGCCGACAACCCGCAACCGATGCTACCCGTGATCGCTGCCGACACCCTGATAGGCTTTGAGGGTGAATTGATTGGGAAAAGTCCTGACCGCCAGCAGGCCCGCCGGCAATTGCTACGCTTGCGGGGCCGTGTCCATCAGGTGTACAGCGGATTCGCACTCTACCTCCCCCGAACCCGCTTCGGTTCAACCATCATCATGCACGGATGTGATAGCGCCGACGTCCGTTTCGCGACCTTCGAAGAGCCGTTCCTTGAGGCTTACCTCGATTCGGGCGAATGGGAACATGCCGCTGGTTCTTACCGTATCCAAGGCATGGGCAAGCAATTGGTTGAATCGGTAGATGGAGATTATTGTACGGTCATAGGCTTGCCAATCGATCGTATTTTTGCCATACTGAAACAACTGGCACCAGATACTGACGGGGCCAGAATATCCACCTTAGGGTGAGAAATAGCGAAGGGGGCGGCATTCATTGACCAGACACATGTGTCGGGCAAGGCCGCTACAGGAGGAATCGTGTCCGTCGTCACCATGAAAAGCCTGCTTGAAGCAGGTGTGCATTTCGGTCATCAGACCAAACGTTGGAATCCCAACATGGCCCGTTTCATCTTTTCTGAGAGAAACGGCATCCACATCATCGACCTGCAGAAAACCAGCGCGTGTATCGTAGAGGCGTATGACGCTGTACGCGCCCAAGTGAAGCAGGGAAAATCCATTTTGTTCATCGGAACCAAGAAGCAAGCCCAACAAACCATCGAGAACGAAGCAAAACGGAGCGGAATGCCGTTTGTGAACAATCGCTGGCTCGGCGGCATGCTCACCAACTTCACGACCATCAAGAAGTCGATCGCCCGTCTCAAAAAGCTTGAGAAGGAAGAGGTCGATGGCACCTACGCCAGTTACACCAAAAAGGAAATCGCCCAGCACGCCAAGGAAAAGGCCAAGCTGGAGAAAAACCTTGGCGGTATCAAAGAGATGAAGGATTTGCCCGGGGCAATCTTCATCATCGATACCAAAAAGGAGGCTATTGCTGTCGCCGAAGCCCGCAGGCTTGGCATCCCCGTCATAGCTGTGGTGGACACCAACTGCGATCCGACCGGAATCGATTACCCCATCCCGGGCAATGACGACGCCATCCGTGCCATCAGCCTGTTCGTTGAAATCATCGCCAATGCCGTTCTCGACGCAGACAAGGAAGTCGGCATCGAGATCATCGAGACTCTGCCCCAAGCCGAAGGCGAGAAGCCAGAAGCCGAAGCCCAAGCCAAGGAAGTCGTGTTCGGTTCCGACGATGAAGAACCCGATTACACGACCTTCGTTTTCGATCCGACGGTCGAGAAGAAGGACGAGGAAGAGCAAGCTCCTCCCGTGAAGGCTGTCAAGGTTACCGCGGGCGGTATCGAGGTCGACGAAGAAATCCTCTATAAAGACTGATAAGGAGACTATCTATGGAAATCACTGCCGAGGTTGTTAAGCAGCTCCGCGACGCCACAGGCGCCGGAATGATGGACTGCAAAAAGGCATTGGTAAAGGCAAATGGCGACTTCGCCCAAGCTGAGAAAATCCTCAAGGAAATGGGCTTGGCCGCCGTCGCCAAACGTAGCGGAAGGGCCACCAACAATGGCCGGGTGTTCATCCATGTCGCCAAGGACAAGGCTGTCATGCTTGAAATTGATTGCGAGACCGACTTCGTCGCCCGCAACCAAGACTTCATCGCCTACGGCAAGCAATTGTGCCTTGACGTATTGGCCGGGGGTTATACCCAGATCGTTCCCGCATTGGAACTCAAGATCCAGGAGCTCATCAGCACCATCAAGGAGAACATGACCCTCAGGCGGTTGGCTGTGTTCGACATCCCCGCCAACGCTTATGTGTCTCAGTACATCCATGGTGAAGGTTCGATGGGAGTCATGGTTCTGGTGCAAGCCGATTCGGCTCAGGCATTCGAATCGGCCCAAGTCCGGACTTTTGCCAACGACTTGGCCCTCCACGTCGCCGCCTTCACTCCGAAGTATCTCAGCGACAAGGATGTCGACGAGGCTTATCGGAAGGAGCAAGCTGAGATTTTCACCGTGCAGACTGCCGCGTTGGGCAAACCAGAGAAGGTCCTGGCAGGAATCGTGCAAGGCAAGTTGGCCAAGCTTTACAGCGAGATATGCTTCTTGCAGCAACCGTTCGTGAAGGACGACAGCCAATCCGTTGAGAAATACATGGCCGCTCTCGCCAAGGAGCATGGTGCAAAACTCTCCATCGCCAAGTATCTCTACTACAAAGTCGGCGTCGAAGAATAACGTTTAAGTCAGACCGCCCATCCGACGTGGGCGGTTTGTTTTTTCAGGAGGTGCCTATGCAAACCGTATTGGACAATTGTGATGCCAAGATGCGTAAGAGCGTAGCGGCGTTGTCCGCTGAATTCAGCGCATTGCGCACCGGTCGGGCCACAGCGGCCCTGTTCGACAAAATCAAGGTCGATTATTACGGCCAAGAAACGCCGCTTTCGCAAGTGGCCAGCATCTCGGTCCCGGAAGCCCGTCTTGTCGTTATCCAACCGTGGGATAAAACACTGCTTTCACCGATTGAGAAGGCCATCTTAAAATCTGAACTCTCATTGAATCCAAACAACGACGGAAAGCTGTTGCGCATCAACTTCCCACCCTTGACGGAACAACGCCGCAAAGACTTGGCCAAAAACGCCAAGAACTTGGCTGAACAAAGCCGGGTGGCGATCCGTAACATCCGGCGGGAAGCGATGGAAGATATCAAGAAGCTCCAGAAATCGGGCGCGATCTCCGAGGACCAGCAGAAGGAAGCAGAAACCAAGACGCAAAAGATGACCGATTCCTACGTCAACCAGATCAATGCGCTGGCTGTCGAGAAGGAAAAGGAAATCATGGAAATCTGATGGACAAGCAGGCTTCTGTCGATGCAGACGCGACATATGAAGTACTCCCTACCCATATCGGCATCATCATGGACGGCAATGGCCGCTGGGCAACCAAGCGGTCGTTGCCCCGTACGGCGGGGCATTGGGAGGGAGTGAAAGCGGCCAAGCGGGTCACCTTGGAAGCCTGCCGGCTCGGCATCCGTTTCGTTACCTATTATGTATTCTCGACCGAAAACTGGAAACGTTCGCCGCAGGAAGTAGCCTATCTGATGGACTTGCTGACAACCCGGTTGCATGCAGAGCTCGATTTTTATACCAAGAACCGCATCAGGGTCCTCGTACGGGGCGACTTGTCGAGGTTGACCGAGCCGGCAAGGAAGGCTGTCGAAGCCACCATGCAGGCGACCGCCATGTTCGATGGTACCACCGTCGTCTTGGCCATCAACCATGGCGGTCAGGATGAAATCATCAGGACCATCAACCGCTGGTTGGCAGTGCGCACCCCACAGGAATTGTTCGATGCGACAGCGATGCGCAGGCATTGCGACCTGCCCGAAGTGCCTCCGGTTGACCTTATCGTACGGCCAGGGTGTGAAAAACGTTTGAGCAACTTCCTCCTGTGGGACTGTGCCTATGCCGAGTTAGTGTTTTATGATACACTTTGGCCCGACTGGGAGGGACGACACCTGCGAGAGGCCTTGCACGAATATGCCTCGAGGGTGCGTCGGTTCGGGGGGATTCCCACATGACGAGTCTTGGAAAACGCCTGCTGCTGACCTTCACCATGGTACCCGCCTTGTTCAGCCTCATATGGTTTTTACCCTATTATAACCATCTGGCTTTCGCTCTTTTGGTGTTCATCACGACTGCTTATGGAACCTACGAAATCCGTTCCATCGCCTTCAAACCGGAAGAAAAACCCCTCATTCCATTCTGGGTACCCACCCTCTTGCCAATGGCCGAGTATGCGCGGATTCTATTCGCTCTTTCGTTTCCCACATCCGAAGCAATGTTGTTCATCTTGGCAACACTTGTGTTTGCCAGAGAAATCACATACGGTGAACGCGATTCCTTCATGCACTCGATGCACCGTATCACCCATACCGCCTTCATGATGTTATATCCGGGCTTTTTCGCATTGTTTCTTGTCCGCCTGTTGGCGCACCCGCTTGCAGGCGAATTGCTCATCCTGTTGTTCCTGCTGGTGTTCGGCAACGATGTCTTCGCCTATGTGTTCGGCATGTGGCTCGGCAAGGGCAATCGCAACGTATTCAAAGCGAGCCCCAATAAAAGCATGGCCGGTTTCATCGGCGGTATGATATGCGCCACCCTGTTGTCCCTAGCGTACACCACCTTCGTGCCGGTGATGCATGAAGCCTTTAGTTGGTGGCAATCCCTTCTCACCGGATTGACCATCTCGTTCACATCCAGCGTGGGAGACCTGATCGAGTCGGTCTTCAAACGGGGCGCCGGGAAAAAGGATTCGGGAACAATCATGCTCGGACGCGGGGGATTGTTGGATTCGATCGACTCACTGCTCGTGAGCGGCCCCTTGTTCCTGTTCTTAGTCACCATCTTCGCCTCATGAGCACGCTGCGGGGAGACATCGCCATGCCTGCCACATGCCGAAAGGTTATGATCCTTGGTTGCACTGGTTCAATCGGCAGCAGCGCCCTGAAGGGATTGCACGACCAACCCGATCATTACAAAATCACAGCACTATCTGCTCACGACGATCTGCCTGGACTGCTCAGAATCGCTCGTGAACGTCATGTCTCGACCGTCTGCCTGAGCGGAAAGACTTCTGTGCCGCAATCGGACATCACTGCAATGGGTTTTTATGGCAAGCTCTATTGTGGCAGAGAGGGGTTATTGGCCATGATCCGCGAGACCGAAGCGGATATCGTTTTAAACGGCATAGCCGGTTCCGCCGGGCTTGAGCCCTCGTTCGCTGTAATTGAATCGGGCAAGGATTTGGCACTCGCCAACAAAGAGAGCGTCGTCATGGCGGGACTGTTGCTGTTACAGACTGCCCGTGAGCATCGCTCAACCATCATCCCGGTCGATTCAGAACATGCCGCCATCGCCGCCTTGTTGGAAGCACACGGCCGCTCAGGTGCAGCTTCCTTGGTGTTGACGGCTTCCGGAGGTCCATTCAAGGACACCGACCCAGCATTGTTCGAAACCATCACGGTGGAACAAGCACTCCTGCACCCCACGTGGAAGATGGGAGCGAAGATCTCGATCGATTCCGCCACGATGGCCAACAAGGGTCTTGAGATCATGGAGGCGTCCATCCTGTTTGGTTTCGATGAGTCTGACATCGAGGTTGTGGTGCATCCCCAAAGTATCGTCCACTCCATGCTTCGTATGAATGATGGCGCTGTCTACGCCCAGCTTTCAATACCCGATATGACCCATCCGATCATGCGTGCGCTCGGGACAGGTCTTGTACTGAAGGATGTCATCCGTCCCCTCGATTTTTCACAGCTTCGCTTGACATTTGATCAGCCCGATCCACGTCGTTTCCCCATGCTTGCTCTGGCCAGGGCTTGTCTCAAGCAAGGCCAAGCAGCCATGATCGCCTTCAACGCGGCCAACGAAGTAGCTGTCGATGCTTTCATACAGCGCACCATTTCATTCGCAGCCATATCCTCGATTGTCCGGGAGGTGCTTGAGCACGACCGTCCAGCGGACTGTCCATCTTTAAACCAGATATTCGCGATCGACCGCTTGGCACGGGAACAAGCACGGCAGGTACTCACCGGGAAACCGGGTCCCGTATCACACAGGTGACGGCATGCATACCGCTTGGTCATTCATCTTGGGATTCCTCGGCATAGGGTTGATGGTGCTCGTCCATGAGACCGGTCATTTTATTGCCGCCCGGATATGCGGCATCGAGGTGGAGGTGTTCGCCATCGGTTGGGGGAAATCCATCAAGCGCTGGCGCAAAGGCAAAACGGAATTTGCTTTGAACCTATTCCCTTTAGGCGGTTACTGTCGCCTGAAAGGGGCGAAAGACTTGGAGAAAGCCCTCCGCTCAAGCGATGGCTCCTATGGCGAATTGGAACAAGGTTCGTTGTTCAAAGCCGCTCCGTTGAAGCGCATCGCCACCTATGTGGCCGGACCGTTGGCCAACATGCTGGCCGCTGTTGTCCTGCTCAGCGTCTTTCACGCTATCGGGTACCGCGCCCAGGTCGATCAGAACGTGGTGGCCCTGACAACCGATTATCCCCGCTTGTTCAGCACAGATCAGCCGGTCGTTTCGGCAGCTGCAGAAGCCGGCTTGACCAGCGGAGACCGCATTGTCTCTGTGGACGGGATCAGCACCCCCGATTTCCAACGGTTGCAAGAAGTACTCGCTGATCGTAAAGCGGACAGGACCGCCCTGTTTTCTATCGAACGAAATGGCGTTGCCTTCGAACTCGCCATCATGCCGCAGTACGACAGTGCCGGACGGAGAAGCTTGTTCGGTGTGACGGCATATGTCGAACCGGTGGTCGCTTCGGTTGCTCCGCTCTCCAGCGAGGCTGCCGCTGGTCTGCAAAGTGGTGATAGGATAATCACCGTCCAAGGCAAGCCCGTCGTCAACACGCTCGATGTGGCGATGGCTCTTATCGACGATCCCTCGCTCATCACTTTGGAAGTAAAGCGCCCCGGCATTGATTCTGTTCTGACCATCGCATTCTCACCGGCGCGGGATGAATCGGGTACAGCCATGCTTCAATTCGGCATCCGCCGTTACGAATCGTGGCGTGACGGTAAAGCTTTGAACGAGGCTTTCAAGCAAGCTAGCAAAGATGCCGTGTCGCTGGTAGTACAGACATTCACAGCGATCCCTGCCCTCGTGACTGGAGTGCTCGATGTCGACGATGTCCTTGCCGGACCGTTACGCATCTCCTACTTGGTCGGGGATTTGGCCAATACCGGTTTGAAGGCGGGGTTCAGGGAGGGCTTGCGGTCCATCTGTTGGATCCTGGGTTTGGTGGGTGTGTCGCTCGGTGCTGCCAACTTATTGCCGATTCCGGCCTTGGATGGTGGATTCATCGTGATGGGACTCGTCGAGCTCGTCAGAGGAAAGCGGTTGCGGCCACATACCTACGCGCGATTGCAAAACCTAGGGGCAATCGTGATCATCTTGATATTCTTGGTGGCGATTATCGGCGACTTCAAATATTTTTTATAACGGCAGCGCTCGTCACGAGTTTTCCATGCGGTCAAGCTCGACAAAACGGACAAGCTGGTTTTGGAATCCCATCGTGATGATGCCGGTTTCACCATTGCGTTGTTTGGCGACAATTACTTTGGTTTTTTGCACGGGGAAGCCTCCCATGACGATGGGACTCTCCTCCTCGCGTTCACGCCTAAAATCATTTTGGCCCGACTGATCGACAATCCGGTCGCGATGAAGCAGGATGACCACGTCGGCGTCCTGCTCGATCGAACCCGTGTCGCGCAAATTGGCCAGGTTGGGCTCCTTGCCTTCGGCATCGCGGGTGACTTGCGACAACGCCACGATGGGGATTTCCAATTCCCTGGCGAGAGCTTTCAAGGAACGCGAAACCTCGGCAACTTGCTCATGTCGAGGGGTGTTGGGATTTGCTTCAGGGTTGATCAGGCTGATATAGTCGATGAACAAGATCTTGATATCACGCTCGCGTTTCATCCGGCGTGCTTGCGAGCGCAGGTCCAACAACCTGATGTTGGGGGTGTCCTGGATGTAGAGTTTCCCTTCATAGATCCGGCTAGCGGCATCGATGATCGCCAGATTGTCCTGATTGCGCAACGTTGCGTTGCGGATCTTTTTGGCATCGACATGGGCCTCGGAGGATAAAATGCGCTCCATGATCGCCATGGCGGTCATCTCGGCTGAGAAAAAGCCGGTCGGGATTTTACGGTGGATGGCGATGTCGACCGCCATCGAGATGGCGAAGGCTGTCTTTCCTACCGAAGGGCGAGCGCCGATAACGATGAACTCGGAGGGTTGAAAACCACCGGTCATGTCGTCGAGTTGTGAGAATCCTGACTTGACTCCGTCACGGTTTCCGAACTTCATCCGGTCTTGGATGCGGTCGACCGTCTTGGTCACCAAAAGCGAACTCTCTTGGTATTTCTCGGCAAACGAACCGCTCGAAGATTGGATATCGGACAATTTCCGTTCGAATTCGTCGACAACAGCAGCAATTTCCTGCGAATTGTCGAACACCTTCTCACGAATCTCCCCGCTGAGGTCCAACATGGTCCGGCGCAAACTCTGGGCCCGCACGATACGGGCATAATACGAGGCATTGATGGTCGTGGGAACGTCTGAAGTGAGCGAGGCGATGTACGACAGCCCCCCGCAGCGTTCAAGCAAATCCATCGACCTCAGGTAATCGGTGATGGTGATCAAGTCTATCGCTTGCGAACTGTGCTCTTGGTGGAACGAAAGGATTGCATCGAACAGGACCTGGTGACCCGCTTTATAAAAATCATCCTTGCGGAGGACTTCG
>CAZJAK010000030.1:0-26970 GCA_964543935.1 uncultured Spirochaetaceae bacterium | reverse complement strand
CTGGCAAGACCATCTGGAACAATTGGAAGCACTCCGAGAAGCGGTATACCTGCGCACCTATGCCCAAAAGAATCCGTTGCTCGAGTATAAGCTGGAAGGCTTCGACATCTTCGACACCATGATCAACGAGATTAAGCGTTCGATAGCCCGCATGCTGGTGAGGATCCGCATCCACACCGACGAACAACCTGTACAACGCAAACCGATGGCTGTCAGGATGGTTGAATCACACCAAGGGGCAACCCAATTCACTGCGGAGGGACCACAACGGACTGCCGGTGCCCAACAAGGGCCCCACCCGGTCCAGGTTGTCAGGACCACCGCAAAAGTCGGACGCAACGACCCCTGTCCCTGCGGGAGCGGCAAGAAATACAAACATTGTCACGGCTCTTGAGGCAACGAATCAGAAGAAGTTGACCGGGTTGAGGGCGATCCCCTCTTGTTCCAAGGAGAAATGGAGCAACGGCCGCTCGATGTCGCCACTGCTTCCCACGGTTCCGATCACATCCGATTGACGAACTTGATCGCCTACTTTCACTGAAACAGTATCGAGATGCCCATAGGTGGTCCGATAGCCGTTGGTATGGGAAAGCACGATGAACCGTCCAAGACCAGCGGTTTCGTTGCCGACATCGACGACCACCCCAGAGGCGGAAGCCATCACCGGACTGCCGGCAGCCGCTTCGATCCAGATTGCTTTGAGCACCATTGGTTCATCGGCAGCGGGATATTTCACCATTTGCCCGTATAGTGCGCCGATGCGTCCCTCAGCCGGTCGCACAAACCGGTCGAATTGGGCGAACGATCCGTCAGCTTCCACCTCAGTGGCGGGAATGAACAACTCTTGGCCCGGATGGATGACTTCGGTCGACAATCCGTTGATTTCCTGCAAAGTCTTCCAGCCCAAGGTGGGATTGTACCTGCTGGTGATGATCGATAATGAATCGCCGGTCTGGACGGTATACAACTGCCCATCGCGGTCGGGGATCTTCCATATGTCTCCGGCTTTTATGGCCGTGATGTTCCTGATACGGTTCACGCTGATAAGGGTCTCTTTGGTCAATCCATAGGCGGTGGCGATCGAATCGAGCGTCTCGCCCTCTTTGACGACATGCTGCTTGTAGGAGATTCCGCTGGCCACAGGTTGCTTGACGGGCACTGCCGAAGGAAGCGGAGTTTGAACCACGGGAATCCTGGCAAGTGAGTCGGCATCCACGTTTTGCGTGGCAGGGACTTCCTCCTTGGTCCCAGGCACTACCGGTTTTGATTGCGTCACGGGAGGTTGAGCATCGATCACCAGCTGGCTGGGATTGGGCTTCTTGGGTTCTGACGGAAACAACATGAGCCAAACGACTACGACAGCGATGCAGATGACCACACCCAGCAACACGACGGCGACGACAACCTTGCGGCTGCCGGTCCCATCACGCTCGCTTGAAGAGCGGCCTTGCCGATGGGTGCCCATGTCGTCATATGTCGTTTTATCCCTGTAAGCCATGTACCCTGCCTGCTATCGACATTCGAACTGGGTACATATTACTATAACATCATCATGGTATCCAGTGGAAAACATGGGACAGACCGGTTCTTCTTCATCGTAACGGCACTATTCGCGTTGATTTTATTCATGCGGATCGTGTTCCTGGTCTGTTTTGGTTCGAATGGCGAACAGAATACCTACACCGACCCCGTTGTCTCTCGGCAGGTGGTGCGCGGTACGATCACCGACCGCAACGGCACCATACTGGCCATAGAGACCGTCAGGCATGCCTGCGCCTTGTTGCTCAAATCGGTAGGGAATCTCGACGATACGGCCAATGCTTTAGCCCCTGCCTTGGACATGAGCGCCCAAGAGATCAAGACTATTGCAGCCAAATATGTCTCCTACGCCCTCATCAAACGCGACCTGACCGATGCCCAGCAGGAGGCAGTAAGACAGACCATCAAAGAAAACCGGCTCACTGGCGTCGTCATTGAAAAACGTTATGGCCGATCGTATCCGCAACATCATCACGCCGCCCAGACAATCGGATTCACCAACAGCGAGAATCAAGGCATCGAAGGGTTGGAATTGCAATTCGAGCGGGTGTTGTCGCCCTACCCAGAGTTGCACGCGCAGACCACCTACGGTGCCGATATCCAGCTGACATTGGATATGGACATCCAATATTTGTTGGACGAGCAAGCGGTTGCAATCGATCGCGAGCATCACGGCGATTATGTGATCGGTATCGTGATGGGGGCTAAAACCGGTGAAATTTTGGCAGCGACCACCTTCCCTTGGTATGATCCGAACGCGTACTCCTCCTCGTTACCCGAACAACGCCAGAACAGGATTGCGACCTACATGTATGAACCGGGTTCGGTGTTCAAGGTGTTTTCACTGGCGGCCATCATCGAGGCGGGTCAAGCCAATCTGGCCGAACCGTTCGAATGTGACGGCTCCTATACCTTCAAGACCGTCAGGGGTAGCGATGTCACCATTCAGTGTGTATCTGCCCATGGAACGGTCGGTCCTGCCGAAATGATTAAAAAATCGTGCAATGGTGCGGTGGCCCACTGGGCTTTGCAAACCGGTGACGAAGCATTCAGGAGCTTCTTGGAGAGCTTGCATTTCGGTTCCTCGTGGAATATTGGCCTGCGTGGGGAGATCGACGGATTGGTGGCGCAAACCTCGGCGTGGTCGGCCCGGACGAAACCAACCATGGCGTTTGGACAGGAAATCGGGGTGACGGCCCTCCAAATGGCGACAGCAGCGACAGCGATTGCCAACGAAGGCTGGTTGACGAGCCCTTCCATCGTGTTGCAAGCAATCGACCAGGAAGGCATCGGGCTTGAAGGAGTGGGTGGCAAACCTGCTTCTGTGCAGGTCATGGCAGCCGAAACAGCCCGAGACTTGCTCACTTACATGGCTGGAGCCACCCAAACGGGTGGAACCGGACGATTGACAGCCGTCACCGGAGTCGATGTCGCTAGCAAGACCGGCACGGCCCAGATACTCGATCCCGCGACAAGCAGTTACAAGGACGGCACCTATTTGGCCAGCACCCTCTCGCTCGTACCAGCAGCCGATCCACGCTACATCATCTATATCGCAGTTGCCAACCCAAAAGGTTCGACCATTTGGGGGAGCAACATCGCGGCACCAGCGATCCGGGCCATCATCGAAGGCCTGGTCAGGCAAGGCAAACTCACTTCAAGCGAGTCATCCGTCATTCTGTTGTAGATGGCTCGATGTCGATTTGGTTGGTCCACAAATTGGCGAAATCCATCGAAAAGCCCCGCAGCAAAGCCAGAATCGAGGCTGCCGAAGCTTTATGGATGTCTTTGGGAACTCGTTGTCCGTCGGTGAAGAATAACAATGGAAGGCCACGTTGCGCACATACGCTGAGGACATCCCCTATCGTATCGGTCTCATCCGTCTTCGTCACGATGACTGAGCGTACCCCGAATGGGATATAAGCATCGATGGTCCGCTCCAAATCGCGTTGTTTCATCGTGGCTCCCAATGCCAGAAACACCGCTTTTTCATCAGCAACGACGGTGGAAATCATGGTCTTCATGCGCAATGCCAGATCGCTGTCGCGGGGGCTCCTGCCGATCGTATCGACCAATACCAAGTCGTCAGGGTTCGTCTTGGCCAGAACACCGCTGAATTCATCCTCCGATTCTATGCGGTGTACAGCCATGCCGAGCGCTTCGCCGAATGACGTCATCTGTTCGAAGGCACCTATGCGGAAAGAATCGATGGTCACCAGATGGACGTTGCGCTTGAACTCCGGGCGTTGCTGCAAGCCATAGATGGCCGCCATTTTTGCGATGGTGGTCGTTTTGCCGACACCGGTCGGGCCCATGACAATGCACACTCGCGGGGGATGCAACTGCATGTTGCGGTCGATCGAAACCTGTGCGACGATCTTGTCCACCAACATCAACTCAAACTCATCCTCCGAAATTCCGTTTGGTCCGAGGGTGGCGAGTTCCTCCTGCAATGATGCTAGCAGTTGGTCAGTGAACCATGTTGAGAAACCATTGCTACTCAAGATACCGCCCGCCTTGGCGATCAGGTCGTCGCGGCGGTCGGCAACAACTGGCGGTACAGCCGGTTGGGCCTCTTCCTTGACAAGCGTTTGAACAATCGGCTCCTCGGCTTTCTCTTGAACCGGAGGAGGTGGCGCTGTAGCAACGCTGGTTGGCTTGTCCACTTCGTGTTCCTGTTGCCATGGAAAGGCAGGAGGTGCTTCGGGTAAATAACAGGTAATCTCGACCCGGGGCTTCTTGCCCAACCAGAGGAACCCACCCCGGACGGTGAGGTCGCGCCGGCTATGGATGCGGATGGAGTTGCCGTATTCGGTACGCGCTTTCTTGACGGCATCGTCATAATTTTCAGCCACGATGGTGACGTACTTCATCGACAACCTCCTTTACCCTGCTCACAGAATGTATCGGCTGAGATCCTCGTTCTCCAAGATGCCGCTCAAACGTTCGTCGACATAACCGGGCCCTATTTCAAAGCGTTGCCCGCTCATCTCGCTGGCTCTGAAGGACAAGTCCTCCAACAACCGCTCCATCACGGTATACAGGCGGCGGGCTCCGATGTTCTCGGTGTTGCTGTTCACCTGATAAGCTATGGTGCTGATCCGCTTCAAAGCCTCGTCAGTGAACACCAACTCAACCCCTTCGGTACGCATCAATTCGACATATTGTTTGATGATGGCGTTTTCAGGTTCGAGCAGGATGCGGTGGAAATCCTCGCTGGTCAATTCGGAGAGCTCGACACGCAACGGGAAGCGTCCTTGCAATTCGGGGATGAGGTCGGAAGGCTTGGAGATGTGGAAGGCTCCGGCTGCGATGAACAAGATGTGGGTGGTGTCGATCATGCCCCATTTCGTGGAGACTTTGCTGCCTTCGACAATCGGTAGGATGTCGCGTTGCACTCCCTCGCGGGAGACATCGGGCCCACCATAACCTGATTGCTTGGTGCTCGCGATCTTGTCGATCTCGTCGATGAAGATGATGCCCATCTGTTCCACTTGTTCCTTGGCGATCTCGACCACTTGTTCCTGATCGAGACTCCGTTCCATCTCTTCTTCTTCCAGTATCTCCCTGGCACGCTTGATGGTCACTTTGCGCCGTTTCGGCTTTCCCCCAAACATGCTGCCTAGGTTCTGGATGGTGTTCTCCAAGTCCTCCAAGCTGTTGCCGGCCAATAATTCGATACCTTGCACATTGCTTTTCACCGAGACGGTCAGTTCAACTTCCCGGTCGTCAAAACGACCGTCAGCCAACAACTGACGGAACTTTTCGCGGGTGGAAAGCGATGCATCGACCAATGCCGTATCGGCCGGATGCTCGTTGGGATGGCTTTTGACTGTCGAAGAGGTCGTTGGAAGCAACAAATCAAGCAAACGTTCCTCGACCCGTTTTTGAACTTGGACTTTGCGTGATTCGGCCATGGCTTTTTTTGTCATCTGGATGGCGGTCCCCATCAGGTCGCGCACCATCGACTCCACGTCGCGTCCGACATACCCTACTTCGGTGTATTTGGTAGCCTCGACCTTGATGAACGGAGTGTCGGCCAATTTGGCCACTCGACGGGCGATTTCTGTTTTACCGACTCCCGTGGGTCCGATCATGATGATGTTCTTGGGTGAAACCTCGTCGCGGATCGACTCCGGCAACCGTTTGCGGCGGGCCCGGTTGCGCAAGGCTACGGCGACGGTCCGTTTGGCTTGTTCTTGTCCAATGATGTATTTATCTAATTCCTGCACAATTTGTGCAGGGGTCATCTCTTCCAATTTCATATTTATCCCTGTACCTCTTCAACGATGATCGACCTGTTGGTGTAGATGCATATGTCGGCGGCGATCTCCAGCGACTTGCGGGCTATCTCGGCCGCTTCCATGCTTGACGATTCCAGATAAGCCCGGGCGGCAGCATAGGCATAATTCCCGCCGGAGCCTATCGCGATGGTGTCGTATTCCGGTTCAAGCACATCGCCCACACCGGAAATGAGGAATATCTTGTTGCCGTCGGTGATCAAGATCATCGCTTCCAACTTGCGAAGGTTGCGGTCCATCCGCCATTCCTTGGCCATCTCCACGGCAGCACGTGTCAAATCACCATTGTGCTTTTTCAAATGCTTCTCGATGACTTCCGCCAGCGTGAAGGCATCGGCTGTCGCACCTGCAAATCCACAGACGATCCGGCCGTCCATCATCCGGCGAACCTTACGGGCGTTGCCTTTGATCACCGCATCACCGTTGGTGACCTGTCCGTCACCGGCAACCGCCACCTTTCCATTGCGCCGTACGGCTACGATCGTCGTTCCTTTGAATCCCATGCTCACTTCTTCCTTCCATGCGGATGGCACTCGGCATGCACCCGCTTGAGTCGTTCGTTGGAGACGTGCGAATAAATCTGCGTCGTGGCTATCGACGCATGCCCGAGCAGTTCCTGCACAATCCTTATGCCCGAATCATGGTCCAACATGTGCGTGGCGAACGAATGCCTGAACACATGGGGGGTGAATCGTTTGGTTATGCCGTGGCGGAGTTGATACTTCCTGAACACCCCGTGGACGCTCGATGCCGTCAGGCGATTGCCTTGGTCGTTGACGAAGAGAGCCTTTTCAGGATGTCCGGTTGCATGGGCCTCCACCCACGACTGCCTTTGTGGAAGATACTCCAGCAGGAGGCGAATCGCCAAGGGGGTGAAAAATGCATAGCGTTCCTTATTGCCCTTTCCCTTCAATAAAACGCGGTGTTGGTCCAACTCGATGTCGTTTAAGTTCAAACCAAGCAACTCAGCCAGCCGGCATCCGGTAGCATACAAGACATTGAACATCAAAACATCGCGTAGCGAATGAAAATCGGTCGGCTCGGTCTCGATGATACGTTTCACCTCTTGTTCCGACAGGACCGACGGCAATTTGCGGCCGCGGGCAGTCCCTTGGATGCGGCTGAACGGATTTGTCGGGCACATGCCCCGCTTGTAACCATGCCGGTAGAAGCTTCTCGCGGTGGCGAGTTTACGGTCGACCGTCGATTGTTTGCGTCCCAACCGCATGAGATGGGAGGCGTAACGGCGGGCATCTTCATGTGTCACCGAAAGGAGCGCCGTCGATCTTGTGGCAAACCATGCAGCCATTTGGGATAAATCACAGAGGTAGGCGCGCGATGTCCGCTGTGAAACCATCCGGACCGAGGTGAGATATGTTATGTAATCCTCAACGGCAGACAAGTTGTCCGCCAGCAATGTCTCCATGGATTCAGTATACCACGCAGCGCGAGGGACGTCCAACGAAGAGCCTGCTTTAGCAGGTGGCATCGTCAATCATCGATGGATAATATGACCCGCAATGAAGCATAATCGACAATCACGGGTGCCCCCGCCTCGTGCAGGGCGCGGGTGCCCGCACCGATAACGTCGGTGAGCCCAACCTGATGGACGGCGACTTCGCGACCCTCATCGAGGGCGAACTGTGCCGTGATGAGGGCTCCGGAACGAATAGGAGCTTGCACCACCACCACGAGCGGGGAAATCGCCGCCAACAAGCGGTTGCGCTGAACAAACCGCCATGGCAGGGGCAGGTCGTTCATGGTGTATTCGCTAAGCAGGCATCCACCGTTTGCCAAAATCGCCTGCCGTATTTTTGAACGTGAAGCCCAGCTGTCTTCCAGACCGCATCCGAGAATCGCCATCGTACGGCCGTGGGCCGAGACCGCTCCTGTGTGGGCGTTCAGGTCAATACCGCGAGCAAATCCTGAAACAATCCACAATCCATCCCGAGCCGCATCGAAGGCGAGCTTGAAGGCGGCTGATTCAGCCGATTTGCTGGCGTCACGGGTTCCGACGATGGTGATGGGAACCTGCTCTGCACTGGGAAGTACTCCCAATACCATCAACCGATAGGGAGGATCGGACATCTCGTACAATCGCCACGGATACCGGGGGTCTTCAGGAAACACCACCGCGGCATTGCCATGGCGTTCGAGGTAGTCGATGCATTCATGGTAGCGGATAGTGGCTGCAGCGATATCGATGCGGTTTGCAGCATACCGGCCGACGAGGTGCGCGATGGTGTCGGTCATTCCTGCACCATACTTGTCGAACGGCAGCTGCGATTCATCGAGCGCCATCCGTTGATGGAAGTTCAATCCGTTGAGACAGCTGATGAACAACCTGCGTTCAATGGTTCCCATGTGAAGAAATCACCGCATATGGAACCGGTTTGCTTGCCAGACAGCCTAGGTGTTCTTGCCCGATTCGGGATGGAAGCGGTCGAACGCTTCCCTGAGGTCATCGGTATCGGCATGCGTGTATATCTGAGTTGTCCGTATGTCGCTATGCCCGAGCAACTCCTGTACGCTACGCAAATCGGCCCCGCCACGCAGCAGATGTGTCGCAAATGAATGCCGCAGGGTGTGCACCTTCGCTTCAAGCCCGAGGCGTGCGCAATATTGCTTGAACCGTTTCCACACCAAGGCCCTTGTCAGTGGTTCTCCCCGCCTTCCTAAGAACACGCTGCGTTGATGGATGTGGTTTCCCGCCAGTTGCGGCCTCACCGTTGTCAAATATTCTTCCAATAACCGGGTGGCTTGATCGCCAAGGGGGACCAAGCGTTCCTTATTGCCTTTCCCGAGCACCCGCAACACACCCTCGTGCAATCCGACGTCCTCGATACGCAAGGAGCAGGCTTCGCTGACTCGCAATCCACAGGAGTAAATCGTCTCGAACAGGGCTTTGTCACGCAACCTCAAGGTTTCATTGCCAAGCCCGTCGATGGATTCCAACAAACGGTCGATGTCATCGTACGAAGCAGACTTTGGCACACTGACCGGCAATCGAGGAATTTCGATCAGATCGACCGGGTTGTCCTGGCGTAGCTGGGCATCGCACAGGTAACGGTAAAATGAGCGCAGAGCGCTGATGTTTTTGGCTTGGCTTCGCTTACTGATCGTGCCATGCAACGAGCGCTCCACGATGTAGGACGATAAAACCTGCACATCGACCGTAGCGCAATCCAAGTGGTGTCTCGCGAGGAAAGCAAGGTAACGGCAAGCCTCTTGGGTGTACACCGCGATGGTCGAATTCGAGACACGCCGCTCGACGGCCAGATAGTCGCGGTAATCGAGCAGCAATCCCTCGTCAACCACGGTCAGTTGTCTTCCTGGTCGCCGCGCTGGTAGCGCAAGACAGCGGGGAAGCTGTAATCGTTCGGTTGGTTACGACTACCCAACTGCTGTTGCAGGTCTTGCCAGCGGTTCACCGTGATGACTTCGTCCGACTTGGGTTGTTCTTGCTCCAAACGTTGATCGGCACGGTCCACTGTCCTCGATTCGGGGGCGGGTCCTTCGAAACGCCGCTTCTTGAATTCGAGTTCGGTGATGCCTTGGTTGAGAGCATCGCTAGTCCGTGTGAATCCCGTGGCCACGACGGTGACTTTGATTTTCTCCCCAAGTTCGGGATTGTAAGCCTGTCCAGCGATGATCAATGCATCTTCGGCGCAATTTTCGGTGATGAGCTCCACAACGTCCTGGTACTCCTGCAAAGTCAGGTTTTCTCCACCTGCCAAATTGACGAGGACCGATTTCGCCCCCTCGATGGTGGCGTTTTCCAACAACGGATTGTTGATGGCAGCCCTGGCGGCATCCACCGCGCGGCTGGCGCCTTCACCGATGCCGATGCCCATCAAGGCATCGCCCCGGCCTTTCATGACGGTCTTTACGTCAGCGAAGTCGATGTTGATCTCGCCTGGTTCAGTGATCAGTTCACTGATGCCTTGGACACCCTGTCGCAAGACATCGTCCGCGAGCAAGAATGCCTGTTTGATGGGGGTGTTGTTCTCGACCACCTTCAGCAGGTATTGGTTGGGGATGAGGATGAGCGTGTCGACTTGCTTGCGCAGTTTCTCGATTCCAGCTTGGGCCAGTTGCAGTTTTTTCTTACCTTCGAAGGCAAACGGGGTGGTCACCACCGCCACTGTCAGGGCGTTCACCTCGCGGGCAACTTCCGCCACCACCGCTGCACCACCCGTTCCGGTTCCGCCGCCCATGCCGGCAGTGATGAACACCATGTCGGTCCCGCTGAGCAGTTTTTTAATCTCTTCTTTCGATTCCTGTGCTGCTTTTTCGCCCACTTCAGGAATGCCACCGGCACCAAGACCGCCGGTGAGGTGACGACCCAAGGGCATGCGGATATGGGCATTCGAGCGCTGGAGCGCTTGGACGTCGGTGTTCATGGCAACGAACGTGACCTTTTTCAAGCCACTGGCAATCATACGGTTCACGGCGTTCCCGCCAGCCCCGCCAACGCCGATGACTTTGATATCGGTTGGTGGTGTCTGCTCATTCTGCAGAAGATCGTCAAGCATGTCGAAATCCATCGCCGGTAACCTCCACAAGCGTCAGGCCTGAGCCGACACCCTTAAAAAATCGTCTTAAAAAATCCTTTGAGCTTTTTGCCGAAACTTTCTCCGCTTTTATCGCCTTCAGGTTTTTTCCCGCTGGCAACGGCAGTTTCGCGAAACCGTTTGGCCTCATGCATGACAAGACCGAGCACGGTGGAATATTTTGGATTGATGTACGAGCGGTCCAAACCGTGCAAAGCTTCGGGGAATCCAATGCGGGACGGCAACCTGAAAATCTCCGAGGCCAGTTCGGTCGCGCCGGACAACAATGCACCGCCACCGACAAGCACCACACCCCCGCCGAAAGAACCCCTGATCTGCTTCTTCTCAAGCTCGACTTGAAGCATGGAAAATATCTCGGCCATGCGCGGCTCGATGATTTTACTCAATTCCCGCTTCGGCATCCTTATGGAAGGCAATCCACCGATCTGAGGAATCAGGATAGTCTCTTGTTCAGGTACCGACGGAATGTGGCAATTGCCGAAATCACATTTGACCTGTTCGGCAATCACTTTTGGCTTGTTGAGGATGAATGCAATGTCGTTCGTCACATGGCTTCCGCCAAGATTCACCCCACCGGTGTACACAGGGGCACCGTTCGAATACACGATCAAGTTGGTGATGCCGCCACCGATGTTGATCAAGAGGGTGCCCATTTCCTTCTCTTCCAAGCTGAGGACGCTTTCAGCATCGGCTATCTGTTGCACAACCATCCGCTGGACTTGCAAGCCAGCCCGTTGGATGCACTTGCGTTCATTCTGGCAGATGGAAGAGGATCCTGTCACCACCAGGACTCGGCTCTCCAATCGATGTCCAAGCATGTCGATCGGGTCTTTGATCCCATCACGGCCGTCTACCCTGAAATCTTGCACGAGCGTATGGAGTATTTCCCGGTCGAGCGGCATCTCGAAGGCCCGGGCGACCTCAAGACTCCTGAAGATGTCCTCGCGCTTGATCTCCTGATCCTTGGCGTTGATTCCAACGACCCCTTGGGAAGCAATCCCTTCGATGTGGTTGCCGCCGATACCGACAATGAGTTGCTGGACCTCAGCACCCGCCTGCAGTTCGGCTTCAGTAATGACGGAATTGATGCTTTTCAGGGTTTGCTCGATGTTCACGATAGCACCTGAACGCACCCCCTCGGATGGACGTTCGCAGATGCTGTCGACCATGACGGTCCCCTCGCGAGTGATGGTTCCAATGACTGCGCGCACCCACGAGCTTCCTATGTCAAGGCCCATCAAGACTTTATCTCCAGCCACCACGCCACCTCCACGTCACTGCCTGGCAACAAGCGAGTTGCTATACAAATCATAGCGTAACTCGCCAGCGAGGGCAATATTGCGGGTTTTGTCACGAGCGTGCTCTTGTTGAATGAGACGCACGGCTTCACGCACCCTCTCTTCCGAAACGCTTTCCCTGATGTTCAACTGTGCGTTCAAAGACGGCATGGAGAGCACCAATCGGCCAAAACCATTGTTGTCATTATTATCGTATTTTATCTTAGTTATCAAGTTATACCGCTCATCAGGTTGCATTCCCATCTCTTTTGCGATCCTGATGGCTGATCTCAACCCCGCATCCAAGCCGTGGTTGCCCACATAGGCTGCTTCCAAAGGAGAAATCTGGACAGTGAACACCGAGTCCCGGTAAAGCAAGAATTCTTCAAAGGTCAATTCCGTGATGTGCTCGCCCACAACCATCAAGATCGACTCAACCTTGCCGCCGGCCCCTATTGCCGCTAAAATGGCATCGGGAGAGGCCATCTCGAGAGTAATTTCCACTGTGGCGGGCCAGCGCCGCTTTACCACGGCCCGCTCTACGACAGCAATCGTTTCCAACCTTGACCGTACCGCCCATCGTTGCAATGAAACAAGCGAGGCGCCTTTCAAAGAGGTTGCGATCACGGCAGCTTGGGCGGGAACTTTGTCCGATCCGCCACCTGGATTGACGACGATGGTCTGGATGTCGAACGCTGGGATGAAACGCAATGCATACCAACCGATGCCAATTAAAAGTACTGCGATGGCGACGATGAGCAAGCGGGAACGGGATTGTGCCCGATATCGTGTCGAATTGCTGTCGTCGTACGAGGCGTCGACATAGAGGTTATCCATGCAGTCCCTCCTTTTGGCGGGCGATGATGGCATACATCAAGGCACACTCGCACACGACAACCAACAGACTGGTTCCTCCTTGCGAGAAAAACGGCAAGGTGATTCCAGTCGGTGGCAACACCCCCGTAGTGACTGCGATATTGATCATGGCTTGCCAGATGATCGAGCTGGTGAAACCGAACAACAGATACGCCTCAAATTGCTTTTCATGGACCAATTTCCGGTACGTCCGGTAGCTGATGAATGCAAATAAGAAGAAGAGGGTTGTTACCGCCAACAATCCGACCAAGCCGAGTTCCTCGATAATGTTGGCAAAAATGAAGTCGTTGTGTACTTCCGGCAACAGCCCGAGCTTGAAGCTTCCTTTCCCCAATCCTTTGCCCAACAATCCGCCAGACGCTATAGCCTTCAAAGAATTGCCAACCTGCCAGTTGAGTCCTGTCGGATCTGCGTCGGGAAATAAAAAACCCATCAAGCGCTGGACCCGGTAGGGTTCAATCAACAGGAACACAACCGCCGGAACTCCGCCAGCCAGCAGGAACAGCGCCATCCACCTGAATTGGATGCCGACTGCCAGGAACATGGCGAATGCGATACCGGCAAACACCAACGTAGTGGAATAGTCGCGTTGCGCCACGATGAGGAATGCTGAAATAAACACGATGGAAACGGGGATGAGCACCTTCATTGGCCGATGGTCTACGTTTTTCTCCCGAGAAAACCACCACGCCATGAACATGATTGCACTGACCCGCAAAAGTTCGGAGCTTTGAAAAGCCGGTAATGGGCCAATCTCGATCCATCTTCTCGAGCCATAGCGGGTCACACCGAACGGAGTGACCAAAGTGAGCACCATCAGGATCATCGAAGCTGCCAAGAGCGGCAGGGTGAGTTTTTTCACCCAATTGATCGGTATGTATTGGATGATGGCAAAACACGCCACGCCCATCAGCGCAAAAACCGCTTGGCGGGTAAAGAAATAGGACGGCGCAAGACCGAGCCGCAGGGCTTCATCGTAGCTTGCTGAATACATGGCCACCAAACCGAAACCCACCAAACATACCACCACGCACAGAAAAGTAAACGAGGCGACTTCTTGATGGCGACTTACAGGGGAATGGCCCCCAGATGGAGCTGTCGAAGAGGAAAGGCGGTCGTATCCTTCGAGATCGTCATAGTGTCTCATGCGCCTACCGGCCCCCCAGACCCTATCCCACCACGGCCAACAGGCCTGCTGCGGTAGTGGCAACCAAGCTGATGATGGCCATGCGCATGGTAATGTTGGTCTCCCCGATACCCTGTTTCTCATAATGATGGTGTAGCGGAGCCATCAAAAAGATTTTTTTCTTGAATATCCTTATGGAGATGATCTGAAGCAACGAGGATAAGCACTCCACCACAAAAACCAGTGATGCAATCGTCACGAGCAGCTCAGCCTTCAGCAACAATGCCGAGGTGGCTATGAATGCACCGATCGCATGGCTGCCGCAATCACCCATGAACACGCTCGCTTTCGGGCTGTTGTACCACAGGAATGCCAGCACGGCCCCGCCACAAGATGCCGCACAGACCACCAAAGGATAGGCTGCAGTCACATCAACACTGTCGGTCCTGACTGCAAACGTTGCCAACATTATGATGAAGACCAGTACCGGTAATGCCGTCAAGCCTGCCAATCCATCCAAGCCGTCCGTAATATTGACGGCATTTGCATAGGCGATGAAGAAACAGGCCGCAAACGGAATGTACCACATGCCTATGGTGAGCAAGGTTTTACCTGTCAACGAGCCGATGCTCCCCGAAGCGGTTCCCATCACCATGAAAACCAGCAGAAAAGCGGCGACCAGTTGGAGGGCGAGCTTGTTCAAGCTACTCAGCCCGATCGAGTCGCGTTTCAAGATTTTCGCTAGATCGTCGATGAATCCAATCATCCCGAACAGCCACATGCCCGCTATCGGCAAGACGGAGAAACGCGAGGAAAAACCTGTCATGACCCAGCTGATTGCCGTAGCTCCCGTCATGAAGAACAAGCCGCCGGCTGTAGCGGTTCCCGTCTTGGAAACATGTGATGCGGGTCCGTCGGGATTGATGTATTGCCCGATGCCACGCGAGCGCATGATGCGGATGAACACCCATCCCAAAGCCAATGTCAAGACGAAAGACATGCCGAAGGCAACCAACAGGATGGTTGTCTGATCATGATGAGTGAACTTGACCAAGGGTGTCGCCATGTGGCTTCTCCTTGACCGCTCAAGCGATACTGGTCAAAGACGGCACGAGTCGTTCCATGGCCATCGCGCGCGAGCCTTTCACCAATACGAGATCACCCCGGTGGGTTTTAGCCATGACATGGGTGTGCAATTCATCGAAATCCTCAGTATGGAGAAGGTTGCCTTCATAACCCGATTGCTTGAGGACCTGGTACGCATCGGCCATTTCCGGACCGTACAACGTTACCGAGGCGGGGCGCAGACGCGCCAACCGTCGCCCGATTTCTTGGTGGGCCGGGCGGGAGGCCTTTCCCAATTCCTTCATCGAACCGAGCACCACCCGTTTGGAACCTTTCCATGCGACCGTCCCCATGTAATCAAGGATCGAACCGGTCGAATCCATGCTGGCGTTGTAGCAATCCTCGATGACGGTCACCTCACCCGTCAAGACCCTGCTGCGACCCTCCACAGCTTCGAACTGTTGCAATCCTTGCCTGATCGCTTCAGGCTCCGCGCCCATGGACTTCGCCAAGGATATGGCACCCAAAGCATCTACCAAGTTGTGGCGGCCTATCGCTCTAAGGCGGATCGGCAATCCTTCATACTCGATGTCCCAACCCTGCAATCCTTGTGCGGCGATACTGCCGATGCCACCGGTGCTATCGATTCCGAATGGGATCAAATCGACATGCCTCAAGGTCGAGATGTATGAGTTGAAGGCATTATGCTCGCCGATGAAGGCATGTTCGATGCCGGGATGGAACAGCTTGCTTTTCTCGTGTGCGATGAGGCGCACGCTGCCCATCTTGCCGAGATGCGACAGCCCGATATTGGTGATGATGCCGGCGTGCGGCCGATAGATGTCGACCAAGTCATCCATTTCGCCGACATGGTCGATGCCCATTTCGAACACTCCGTAACGGGTATGTGCATCGATGGCAAACAAAGCCAATGGAAGGCCGATTTCGCTGTTGAGGTTGCCGGGTGTCTTGGCGGTCGGTCCCACACATCCCATGATCGATGCGGTCATCTCTTTGACGGTGGTTTTACCGCAACTTCCCGTGACACCAATGCGCCGGACAGCAGGATACTTTGCCACATGGGCTTTAGCCAAAGCATGGAGCGCTTTCAATGGATCGTCCACGGCTATCAATGCAATGGAAGACCACGAGGTCTCTTTCAGCACTGATTCGAGGGCATGGACAGGCACGATGGCTGCGACAGCTTGCTTGCGCGCGGCATCGGCGACAAAGGCGCTGCCATCGGCTTTCGCCCCTGCCAACGCAACGAACAGCGATCCGGGCCCCGCTTGGCGTGAATCGACCACGACCGTTTCGATCGTGGTTTGGAGAGCGGCACCGGTCGCGGTGCAGGAAGCACCACAGATGGCGGCAGCTTGGCCGATTGTGAACAGACTCATGGTGCATCCTCCACTACGACGACCTTGGTGTTTTGAAACAACAGGTCCTCCAGTATGATCGAGCCCCAATCGGAGGCTGCCAGAGCCTGTTCCGGCATCCTGGATTCGGCAATGCGCTCTTCAAGTACCCGTTGGTCTTCCAGCAAACCCATAAGCTCGTCATCAAGGCCTTGCAATTCCAGTGAAAGTTGACGGTTGCGGGCCGACTGGGCCACCGGGACCGCCAAGACGGCAAGCAGGCAGACCAGCATGGCAAGCACCATCAGCTTCTCCCGCAAAGGGATTGATTCCTGGGTTGTCAAAGCCTTGTCCTCATCGCTCATTGCGCATCCTCCAATTTTTCAGCAAGCCTCAACTTGGCGCTTCGAGACGGTGGGTTGTCCCGACATTCCATATCACTTGGAACCAATGGTTTCTTGGTCAAAAGCTTGATGCGCGGCTTCCCGTTGCATGTGCAACGGGGCGCTTCGGGTGGGCAGGTGCATCCTTGGGCAGCTTGCCTGAACAAGGCTTTCACCGGGCGGTCTTCCAACGAATGGAAACTGATGACGGCAATCCGCCCTCCCGGTACCAACAAATCGATGGCCCGTTCGACTGCTGGGGTGATGCGGTCCAATTCATGGTTCACTTCAATGCGCAACGCCTGGAAGGTCCGCGTGGCGGGATGGAGCTTGCCGTAACGGTAAGCAGCTGGCACGGCATTCCAGATGATCTGGGCCAACTCGTCGGCGGTCTGAACCTGTTGCTGGCGCCGGTACGTGCAAATCGCTGAGGCAATGCGCCGGGAATAACGTTCCTCACCATACAGGTAGATGATGTCGGCCAAGCGTTCTTGACGGTATGTGTTGACGATGTCGGCCACGGTGATGTGGTCGTCCTCGTTCAAGCGCATGTCCAACGCCTCGTGCTTACGAAAGCTAAAACCGCGCTGGGAAGCCTCGTAATGGAACACCGAGATACCGAGGTCGAACAGGACAAGCACTGGTTGTCGACCATCATAGGAGGACAAGTATTCATCGAACCATGCATTCACCCCGGTGAAACGGGAACCGAACCGCGCCAGTCTCTGCGTAGCTTTGTCGAGGATCGAGCGGTCCCGGTCGAGACCGATGACCGACAAGGCGGGATACCGTTCGAGGAACGCCTCAGAATGGCCTCCTTCCCCTAACGTGCAATCGATCATCAGACCGGCGCGATCGAGAGGAACCAAGTGTTCCAACACTTCGGCAAGCATCACGCTGGTGTGGAGGATTTCCATGGCTACCTCCCCCGTCCGTTCAGCGCCGAACCCAAATCCTGCGAGGCTGCCGAGAAGGTCGCTTCGCTGTCGACCAGGAAGCGCTCATACTCTTCGACACTCCACAACTCCAAATAGGCGCTGATGCCGAGCAAGATGGATTCCGACTTGACGCCCAAGCCGACACTTTCGCGCAACTGGGACGGGATGTTGATCCGGCCGGTCTTGTCGATCTCGCACTCCATCGCCGGAGCAATCATCCTGCGTTGCAACAATCGGGAGCCGGCATCGAACATAGCGCCCGGTCCGTCCATGATCTTCATCCTGATCGATTCGAATTGTTCGGGAAGGAGCAACCACAGGCACCGTTCTACCGCACGGGTGACGATGAGCCTGTCCACGCTTCCCAAAGCGGAGCGCAGACGGGACGGAATGAGGATCCTACCCTTCTCATCGATGGTGTTGCGGTATTCACCGGTCATCAAATCGCCCATTGTCCCCCCACTGTCACCCAGTAATTGGGATAAATTCCCACTATTTACCACAAATGATATCCTTCTCCCCACCTGACAACAACTGCGATTATGAAATGAATGTCGATGTGGCAGCTTTGTTTTGCCCTCTCAACTAAACAAACGTAGGCCGAGGTCTGTTTATTTTGACATTCTTACTGGATTGTGTAGTAATAAATCTTCAGTTGATGAAACACCTGAAAGTCATTATGATTTTTCCAGGAGTACGGATATGGAACTTCACGGAACGAATCCGGTCTATTACGGCAGGCGGTCGGACACAAAGAGTGACTATGAATGGATAGTCCGCATCGATGAAGAGGGCTGTTTCGTCACCGATCCGATCGAGGATTGGGAAAAGGACGATGATTATCGCGAGGAAGCCGAATCGAATGGCACCTTGTACGAACGTTTGGATGTGGATGATGCCCGCTCAGTGTTGGCGCTGTGGAACCGCAAGCCATGATGTTTCGATCAAGTCCGGACATAAAAAACATGCCGCATTCAGGCATGTTTTTATTCTGTGCAGGTGAGCTAGGCCGATTCAGCGCCGCTCGTCGTTCTGTTCCAGTTTGAACATGTTGTAATCGATGTCCGAAAACACGATGTTGCGTTTCTCGGCTTTGATCAGCCATTCGGTGTTCACCGCGTTTTTACACATGTTCTCATAAACTAGGTTGAAATTGGCCAGATGGTCGCGCAACCGTTTCTCAGCATACCCCACTGACGTGCCGCTATGGATGATGAACGGCCAATCGGAAGCCATCGCCAGAAGCACTTCGCGGGCGGCTTGGTTCAAGAACCGTTGCTTCAGTGAAATCTGGTGGGGGAAACGGGTTGCCAACTCGGTCATCCGCTCCAAGGCTTTGTGGATGTGACGGTAAATCCACACATTCTCACCATCGGCCCAGACATTGGCATAGCCCCCCTCACCCCAACTCGAAAGAGCTGGTTGGAGCGTCTGCAGCGGGTGCCCTTCGGCAAGATATTCGCTGGGAGTCTGCAATTTCACATCGCCCGAAGCTGCAATCCTGCGGATCACCGCCTCAAGCCAATCGACGCCTTCGAACCACCAATGGCCGAACAACTCGGCATCGAAAGCCAAGGTGAAGTACGGATCCCCGTCAAGGGAATCACTGAGATCCATGCCCTTGCGTTGGATGTTGTACAAGAAATTATCGGCATGCCGCCCGACTTTCACCGAAGCTTTGCGTGGAGAATAATACACCTTAGCATCGGTCTTGCCGGTAATTGCATGATATTTGAAGCCAGTGAACACCCTTACTTCTGGTTCATGGATATAGGGACCGATATAGCTGAGCGGCAAATCGTAACCGATGTCACGATAAAACTCACGGTAATCGGGGTCTGTGGGATACCCTTCGATGTTCGACCACACCAAACTGCTGATGTTGAAGTCGCGGGCAAAGGCATGCACTCCGTTCGGGCAGGCCACCGGGGCGTAATTGCCCCGTTTCACCGGTTCGGCAGCCAACAATAAAGCTTGGGCGGCCACTTGGAAATACGATATCTCCTCGTGTTGCAGGTACTCTTCGAGTCCCGGCCAATAGCCGCACTCAGGCAACCAGAAACCTTTTGGCCGCTTTTTGAAATGATTGATGTGGGATTGGACCGCCAACGATATTTGTGCATTCACCGCTGCCGGGTACTCGCTGTACAACGGGAGGAAGGCATGCGTGGCCGCAGTGGTGATGAGTTCTAGGTGGCCGGATGCTTCCAAATCGGCAAAACCGGACAAGATATTGCATTGATAGGTCTCAAAATGGTCCCTGATGTTCAAATCGATGCGTTTGAGGTACATTGCAGCGAGTTCGGAGCTTTCCGGTTGCTCTTGCGCGCAACGGGCGACTTCTTTCTCGGCCAACTCGCGGTGAAGCTTCAAGTAGTTGGTGAAGCGTCCTTGCAGAACGGGATCGCTGAGCATGGTGCACAAAGTGGGTGACAGGGAAACGGTGATCGAGAAGGGTACCGATTCGTCGCGCAAGCGTTTGAGCGTACGTAACAGCGGTAAATACGTCTCGGATATCGCTTCGAACAGCCAATCTTCTTCCAAGAATCTGGGGTATTCAGGGTGCCGAATATACGGCAAGTGAGCATTCAACACTAATCCGATCCGGTTCATGCCGTCATCCCCTCCGTTGTGCGTCCATAGCCGTCACCATCTCCTGCACGAGCGGACAATCGAGCAGGACTTTCCCTTTGGTCACAATCGATGAGTACAACAGCTTGAACAGCTTCGGGTCGCGATTCAACTCGTCAGCCCGTTCAATCCAACGGCATTGCGGGCTGGTTATGTGATTGGAATGGCACAACGACTCTTCCTTTCCGGAAGCGGTCCGACAGAGAAGAGAAGCCTTATAAGTACGGCCTTGCTTTGGCAGGTTGATGTTCCAGCTGACATCACCTTTGTGCACATTGATGTCGTACGACTCGCCATCGTCGGACAAGCTGGACGATCCCAGCATCGTCAAGCGCAACACCAAAGAGTAAGGCTCTTCCGACTGCTCGAGGCGATTGATTTCCGCCGGGCAAACATCCCAGTAGGCATGTGCCCAATAGGGATCCTTCAGCATCAAGTGGATGGCGGTCTGCGCATACGTTTCAGGAAGGGCGACAACTCCGGGGAGTGTCCCCATCGAACGGTTGGCATGCTCAACCAAAGTATTGAAAAAACGACGTTGGTTGGAAGGTGCGAAATTCGAACCTTCCCCTGGCAGCGAGTTTCCATTATCTTCGAAAAGCTCTTCGAGGATCTCGACCAAGGTCTCGCGATCCATCATCTCCGAACCTTTGACACCTTGTTTCCGGGCGATGTATTGCAACTCCACCAATGACAAGGCTTCCATGTTCGGTGTGATCATACGCGCACTCCCATGCATCGAAGGTTGGCTTACCTATAAGCAAGCTGATTCATGGTAGAGAAAACGTGGGTTTTAGTCAACACAGCTCTCCCTCGATGGCAGGGGACCTGACACAAGCTACCGATGCGCCCGCCTGTTACATCGTCGGGCCATTTCATGCTACTATCGCTGCATGGAAAACAAACGACAACCGACTCCGCTCATTCTGCACGGGCACTTCTACCAACCCCCCCGTGAGAATCCGCAAGTCGATACCATACCCAAACAAAGTTCAGCAAAACCGTACCCCGATTGGAATGAGCGAATCTACGACACCTGTTATTTCCCCAATGCCGGTTCGCGCTACCTCGATCCGTATGGGAAAATCGAACGGATCATCAACAATTACGAATATATATCGTTCGATTTCGGCCCTACCCTGATGACATGGATGAAGTCTGCCCATCCGGCAACCTACGAGCTGATCATCGAGGCCGATCGATCAAGCGTGAAAAGGCTCTCCCACGGCAACGCCCTCGCCCAAAGCTTCAACCACACGATCCTGCCGCTTGACCATCCCCGCGATGCCCGGATGCAGATCGACTGGGGAATCGCAGATTTCATCCACCGTTTCGGTCGTGACCCGGAGGGGATGTGGTTGCCCGAAGCCGCCATCAATGCCTCCATCGTCGACATGTTGTCGGAGGCGGGAATCCGTTTCGTCATCCTATCGCCGTGGCAATGCCGCTCTTGGCAACGTGTGGACGGGACATGGGCTGATACCGAACCGGTCCCTTACGACACTCCATTCATCATCGAAGGGACCTCCGGTACAAGCGTGACAGCATTCTTTTATCACTCGAAGTTGTCCATCGGCATCAGTTTCGACCATATGTTGCGCGATGCCGATACATTGTATGCCGACTTGCTTGCAATCCGCGACGTGCACCATCCGGCTTTGATCCACACTGCCACGGATGGGGAAATCTATGGGCATCACGAGCCATTCGGGGACATGGCTTTGGCCGCCCTCATCCATAAAACCCAGCAGTCCGCTGAATTTTCCTTCACCAATTATGCTGCATTCCTCGATTCTGTCGCAGTCGAGCGGCATGCCACGCTGGCTTTGGGTGACGATGGCCTTGGTTCGAGTTGGAGTTGCCAACACGGAGTGGCCCGCTGGTACAAGCATTGCGGTTGCCATACCGGTGGTGACGAAGGTTGGAACCAGCAGTGGCGCACCCCGTTGCGCACTGCATTCCAACAACTCGGTGCATCCATCGACGCACTTTACGAGCAGACGCTCAACCGCCTTTCTCAAGGTACCATAGATGCGTGGGCATTGCTCAAGCAGTATGGCAGCGTAGTGTCGGGGCACCAATCGGTCAAGGATTTCTTGGATCGGACCTGCATCCGATCCGGCCTGCCCAATGAACTGAAGCCGCCCATTGCCCGTCTGTTGGCGGCTCAGAAGTTCAAGTTGTATTCGTTCACCTCTTGCGGTTGGTTCTTCTCCGATCTCGGCGGCCTTGAACCACGACAAAACATCAAGTACGCCGTCCAGGCGGCTTCACTGTGCAACGGATTCTCGCAGGAGGATATGACAGGGCCGTTGCTGGGCATGCTGCAAAGTGCCAAGAGCAACCGCCGTTCCGATGGTAACGGGCAGACCATGGCGAAAGCGATCCTGGATGCGGTGCCCGGTCACATCGAGGCAGCCGGGTATTTTTTGCTCAACCGTCGGTTCGCCAGGCCGAAGGATCACGTCGACCGCTACGGCAAGTTCAAACTGGAATCCTATCGCGATGTCGATGGCGAACGTTGCGAACTTGAATTGCACGATGGCTTGATTCTGGCCGATTATGAGGTCTCGATCACGATGGGCAAGGCTCCTGATCATGGCTATTGGTTCGAATGCGAGTCGGTAGACCAAGCTGACCGCAGCAAGAAGGTGGTCAAGCGCCTCTCCATCGACGCAATTCCGTCCAAGATGCTTGACGAAGTGCTTTCATGGATTGACCGATCGTTGAGCAGCATAGGCGATGCCGAAGTGTTGAGGATCGCAACCGATATCGAGCATTATTCCATGCTGTTGAAAATCAGCCGCAGCACTCCGAACGAAGTCTACCATACCGAGAACATGGGGACCTGCCTGCGAGCGTTGCGTTCCATCTTCAGCACTCCGAACACCCTTCCTTGGAATGAAAAACGTGAGAGCATCGCCGGCTTGCTGGAATTCATCAGAAGACGCGGCAAGCAAAGCGAAATCACTACCGCCACTGCCATATTCTCACACGAGATCGACCGGGTCGCCCAAGAAATCAGTTCCGGTGGCTTCAACTACCACCACGGTTCATATATGCTCGATGTCTTGCGCTTGGCCAGAAGCCAAGGATTCCAGCCCTCCATCACGCTGGCTCAGAATGCCGTCTATCCTTATCTTTGGGCTGAAGGGAAGAGCAGGTCGGCTTCAACATTGACGAATGAGGTGCTAAGTGACCTGCGGGTGGAATTGAATTTCTCCTAATGGCGTTCCAACAAGTGGCGGGCGTGTTCCAACGCGATCGCGTCGCATGAATCCCCGCTGAGCATGCGAGCCAATTCGGCGATGCGACCTTCCGCTTCAGTCTTTTGGATTGTCGTGTAGGTATTCCCCGCCCGGCTCTCTTTGACCACCGTGTAGTGTTGGCCGGCCTTGGCAGCGATTGATGCCAAGTGGGTGATGGCGATGACTTGCCGGCTCTGCGCCAATTCCGACAACTGCTCGCCTACTGCGATGGCAACCGAGCCGCCGATGCCGGCATCAACCTCATCGAACACCAGCGTCTGGACATCGTCGTTGCTGGCCAACACAGCTTTGATAGCCAGCATGACGCGCGACATCTCCCCTCCCGAGGCGATTTGACGTAGATTGCCCAACGGTATGCCGGCATTGGCGGAGAAGAGGAACTCGACGTGGTCTTGCCCAGTGGCCGAAATATCCTTCGGTTCGACAGCAATGGTGAACACGACATTCGGCATGCCCAGGTGGCGCAGCCGTTGGACAACCTGCTGCTGCAGGGCATCGGCAGCTCGTTGGCGTTTGACCGACAATGCCGTTGCCATGGCGCTTGTTTGCTGCGAGCATCGGGCCAGTTCTTGTTCCAATTCCTGCAGAGCCCTGCCGCTATCGTTTATTGATTCGAGTTTTCCCTTGGCATCGTCACGAAAGGCGATCGCCTCATCCAGTGTCGGACCATATTTCTTCTTCAATCGCTGTAACAATGCCAAGCGGCTTTGCATCTCGTCCAGCTTGGCAGCCGAATAACTCATCGCCGACAGCATGGAACGCAAAGCTTCGTCGACATCTTTGACCTCAATCCACAAGCTGTCCAACCGTTGCACCAAGGCCTCGATCGCCGGATCCAACCGAGCGGCCTTCCGGCAAGCCGAGATGGCGTTGGCCAGCAATTCTGAGGCCGGGGCTGTACCGGCGCCACTGAGGTTTTCACGAGCCGTCTCGAGTTGATCGTGAATCGCTTCATGGTGGCTCAAGACGGCCAGCTGTTCTTGCAGTTCGATATCCTCGCCACGCTTGAGCCCTGCCCTATCCAATTCGCCGAAAGCGAACGAAAGATAATCCTCGTCCCGTTTCGCTTGGCGGGAATCCTGGTTGAACCGTTCCAAGGCAGCCTTCGCCGCTTGCATGCTGTGATACGAGTTGCCATACGTTTGGACATCGCCATCAAGATGCCCGAATGAATCGAGCATGCGTCGTTGACGTTCAGCGGAAAGCAATGATTGGTGTTCGTGTTGGCCGTGCATGTCCAAGAGCGCTTCGCCAATGACGGCCAAATCCGCTCGCGTGACCGGAGTCGATTGTACAGTGATCGTCCCCCTTCCGTTTGTCTTGACCGTGCGGTTGATCAAGATGGCGTCGTCGTCGACCTCGATGCCTTTATCGGCCAACCAAGCCATGAGGGAATGGCCGGGCGGGATGGAGAAGAGGGCGCTGACGAGCGCTTCATCTGTCCCGGTACGAACGATGGATCCATCGGCTTTTTCACCGACCAAAAGGTCGACTGCCCCGACAATGATCGATTTCCCAGCACCTGTTTCACCGCTTATGACAGTGAATCCGCTTGTGAAATCGATGTCAAGACGTTCAATCAAGACTAGGTTGCGGATCGTCAAATGCTCAAGCATGCATTCCTCCGGACCAATTGAGCCTATCGCGCACGACTTCATAATAATTACGGTGGGTCGACATGATCAGCAGAGCTTTGGAGCGTGCTTTTTCAGCAATGACCGTATCGCCTTCCTGCAACACGAACGGGACCTGCCCATCGATGGTGAGGATCACCTGGGTGCGTTGGCCCGGTAAAACGGAAATCCTGACGATATCCTCACCGGCGATGACCAGCGGCCGGTTCGATAATGTGAATGGACAGATGGGATTCACGATCAATGCATCCAGGTCGGCATCGAGGATTGGACCTCCTGCCGCAAGGCTGTAGCCGGTGGACCCTGTCGGTGTCGCCACGATGATGCCGTCGCTGCGAAACCGGCCTGCTTTGGTCTGGTTGATGTGAAGGTCCAGTGAAACCATCTTGGCCATGCCGCTGGCCGATATAGCCATTTCGTTGAGCCCGAGCGACTGGAAAACGCGCCGCTCTTCCCGCATGACCGAGACCCTGACCATCAAGCGCCTGGAAAGCAAGGCTTGGCCGCTTTCAAACTGCTCGAACGCCTCGCGCCATTCTGTCTTGGAGATCTCGGTGATGAAGCCGAACGTGCCGAGATTGACCGCCAGCATAGGGATGCCATGGTTGTGCAACAGGCGGGCACACGACAAGACGGTCCCGTCTCCGCCCAAGCACATCGCCAAATCGGTGTCGTCGGCGATGGCGATCGTTTCAGTCGCGTCTACTGTGAAGTAGGTGTCGAAGGCAATCCGGCGGGTCGCAAGGTAGGCGGCGATCTCGGTGGCCAAAAATTGAGCCTCTTCCTTTTGTTTATTGGCCAAGATGATGACGCGTCTGATCGGTTTGGGAACGTTTACGGGCATGCGGGGCTCCTCCTTAAGGTATGTGGGCGATGACGCGTTCGATTTGACCGACCTGCTGGGCTGTCAAGAATGGATAGATGGGAAAGGAAACCGCCCGCAGGATGCACGGCAGGGCGTGGGGGAACTTGTCGAAGCGGTCGTCCGTGGCGTCGATGACACAATCGCGGAATGTCAGGCGGACAGGAACTTCGTATTTGGCACCGAATGCGATGGCAAGTTCGGGTTTGGAATCCAACAGGACCGCGAATGCCTGACCGTTAGGCTGAAAATCGATGTCTTTGATACCGAACAACTGGTGCCTGGTCCGCATCAATGCTTCGCGGTAGCGGTCGAACAATTCACGACGACGCTGCAACTGGCGGTTGAGGGTGGCCAGTTGCACCAAGCCCAAAGCAGCATTCAGATCAGTCATCCTGTTGAGATCGAAATCACGTTTTCCAGCAAGTGATTGGCGTGAATTGCTTTCAAACGGTTCACCTTGACACAACAAGGCGGAGCCCCCTCCGGTAGAAACCACGTGGTGTTCTTCAAAAGCATACACGACAATCGCCCGTGTCCCGCTTGTCTCTTGGTTGGAAAATTGACTGCCGAGGCTTTCTGCAGCATCGTATATCACCGGGATGTCCAAAAAGCCGTAGTAACCGGGTACGGCGCTATTGCCCAGCGTCTCATGGATGATGAGGGCTGCAGCCCCCTCATCGTGCAGACGACGGGCCTCCTGGGCCGATAATAAACCGGTTTCTGCATCGATGTCTCCAATGGCAAGCGTACAGCCGGCCGATTCCACGACTACGCGGTACCAAGCTGGGGAGAGCGCGGATACTCCGACTGTATCTCCAGGTTTCACTCCTGCGATTGCTAGGCTGTAGGACACAGCCGAACTATAAGAACGCAACGCATAAGCCGTACCAGAACTGGCTACCATCGCCTTGAGCTTTTCGAGGAACATGTCTACGCGCTGTCCCGGACCGATGTGTTCATCGACCATGGTCTGGAGGACAGCGTCCATGTCTTTCCTGCGTAAAGTTGGTTTCTCGAAACGCATCGCCATACCGACAGGATATGCAAGATGGGTCGTTTCCGCAAGGTGGTGCGAAGATAAAAAAAGGGCCCGGCGGCAACCTACTCTCCCGCGACGAACGCAGTACCATTGGC
>CAZJAK010000029.1:0-27256 GCA_964543935.1 uncultured Spirochaetaceae bacterium | reverse complement strand
GTCTGCCCGAAGGCACATTGTCGGCAATTGGATGAGCTGGCCCACCACATGCAATCACCGGAAGAAAACTTCAGGGCTAGCATAAATCAATGGCCTACTTATGTCAATAGTAAGAAGTGAGAGAATAGTTTTCAATGGATATTTCTTTTAGAATTCGTTAAATTATGATACATCATACAAAAATTCTCCTTACATGAGGACATTTCTTGTGTCATATTCATCAATACATACTGAAATCCTTGCACAGACGCTGCTCATTTGAGCTTTGTTGACACTCCACAGCTTTCGTGCTATGGTCTTGCAGGTGCGCCATAATGGCGCCACTGTTATTTCGGGCTGTAGCGCAGGGGTTTAGCGTACAAGTCTGGGGGACTTGGGGCCGGCGGTTCAAATCCGCCCAGCCCGATATCATGCAACCGCTTATCAGGGTGAACCTGAAAGCGGTTTTTTTTGTCTCAAGTCATATACTATTTTATATTATATGTCATTTTTATTGACTCTATGCAGTTTACAGTCACTTTTTATATCAATATAATCACAACTAGTCCTAATTACGTTTACGACAGGGGGAATGTATGAGGACACGGATCATGCTCATCCTAGGCCTTCTTGCGATCGCATTGATTGCATCAGGTTGCCCTTCCGAACCAACACCGACATTTACCGTGACCTACCATTCCAACGGAGCCACCGGCGGGACAGTGCCCGTCGACGCCAGCCAGTATGAACAGAACGCCCAGGCGACTGTCTTGGCCAACACCGGAAACCTGACCAAGACCGGCGCCTCTTTCCAAGGGTGGAACACAGCCTCCGACGGGTCGGGCACCTCCTACGCTCCCGGGGCGACCTTTTCCATGCCGGCTGCCAATGTGATCCTGTATGCGAAGTGGCTGGATACAGGAGAATTGGACATCACTGCGGTCCCATCGTTGAATGTCTCGGTAAAGGATTGTCCGCGCATCGTCGGAGACACCCAAACCATAACAGTCAGGGGAACTGCGAACAAACCTGTCGACGGCTGGGAATGGTTCATCGACGGAGTGAGCGTGGCTTCTGGAGCGACCACCGACAGCTATATGCTCGATGGCAGCTCGTTGGCAATGGGCCTGCATGAGATTGCGGTGGTGGTTGCAACCGCTACAGAGGAGTCGGCCGCCTCGGTCTTGTTCGAAGCGGTCGATTTCATCACCATCAGCGAGGACTTTGAAGACGGCTTGGTTGCAGCCCCCTTCGTTCACTATTCAGACGCTGATGGCTCCTACGATTGGGAAAACGATGCCAATTGGACCGTCACCGATGAGACTGCTTTCGAAGGCATCCGTTCGGCGCGGTCGGGCCCCGTCGGTCATGACGGATTCACATACATCGACTGGGAAGGCACAGTCCCCGCTGGCCAAACTTTGTATTCGGTCAGCTTCCGTTACAAAACCTCGACCGAGCGTTGGTACGATGAGCTCCTCTTTGAAACCTACGAATCGACTGACGGATATTGGACCGATTACATTGAAGATTCAGGCTTCACCGATTGGATGCATGTGACAATCTACCCCGATATCCAAGCCGGCGATGTTTACTCGCTATCATGGGGTTATGTGAAAGATGGATCCTACTCGAGTGGTAGCGATTGCGTTTGGGTCGACGACATCGTCGTGACCTTCATACAACACTGAGAGGAGGTGGATCATGAAACACAATACCGCAACGACAGTTTTCACCTTCATCACCCTCTTTTTTACAATCACCGGCATGATTGGCTGCGACTTATTCACTGTGCAAGCACATGATGGTGCCAGAATCACTATCGATGCCGTACCACAGCAGAGCTTGGCCCGGGCTGTAGCACCTGATGACACAGACATCGTCATCGCCACATACCGGTTGACAGGAAACGGTCCGAACGGCGCGACCGTCGATGAAACCGAAACCGACGGGACATTCGAACTGGAAGGGCTTGCCGTCGGAACGTGGACCTTCACCCTGACGACCCTCGACAACCAGGACAATCCGTTGTCCAGCGGGACAACCCAAGCGACCATCACCAAGGGCACACCGCAGACAGCATCGATACAACTCAGCCCGGTCGAAGGATCGGGGGCTGTGGAACTGGACGCCGAATGGGCAGTAGGAACCGATGTTGACTTCGTTACGGCCACCTTCACGAAAGCCGGCAGCAACGCACCGCAATCCTACGATTTCTCAGCGGTCATCGACACTACCGCCAGCTTGAGCATTCCCGACATCGCCAGCGGATGGTACACCGTAGTCATCGAGACGACTTACTCCGATGCTCCGACAACCATTCCCTCCCGGACCGTGTCGCTCGTGGTATACGACGGAAAAACTTCTCGCGGCACGATCTCTCTCGACACCCGCCAACCGATGTTCAAGATCGCCAACTCCTGGGGTATCGGCTCGGGTGACTCAGCTTGGGAGAATGTGCCCGACGGGAGCTATTGGATGACCGCTGAAGCCATGAAGATGGTCGGCCTGTATGCGTTTTTCCAAGGCGACCTTGAAGCATATCGACCGACGTATATCGTAACATTCCAGATAACCGGCAACGAGCGCAGGGAAGACCTCTCTATCGGCGTGAGCCTGTACGATGCTTCGGACAACGAGATCGCTTGGAAAGCCTTCTCGCCCTATGGTTTGAGTTCATCGATGGCTGTCGCGGCTTTGGATCCCGGTCACCCACTTTCCGCTGAACCCATTGCGATCGACATCTCTGAATGGGCTGATAGGTTACAAGCAGATTGCACGCTCGAGCTCTACATCGATTGCGACTCAACTACCTTCGGCCCTGGAACCGTCACCGATTTCAGGCTTGAGGTCTACAGTGACTTCCCCAATGCACCCGATCAGACCTTGGTCGCTCCTTCCCTACCCGAGCCCATCGTCAACGCAGATTACACCTATGTGGATATACCGTTGACCAGTCTTCAGGTGGATGCAAAGGCACGGGCAATTCGTAAAATCTCGGTTCTTCCCGCATCGGTCGTCTCGCGCTCAACGACCGACACGGAATTCGCTCGCTTGGTGGAGGATATCGGGATTCGTGAACCGGGCAAGAACTACAACATCGTCATCGACGGGCATGGGACTGGCTTCGCCCCGCCCACCGAGCACCAATGGGCTGCCCTCAAGACCACCATGCGGACGCTGGGACCGGGACCTGGGGAGAAAGCCAGAGGAGCCTACGGCAATGAGGTCGACCTCACCGAAGACCCCGCCTTCCCACCCATTGGAGACCAAGGGCAGGTTGGCTCGTGCGTTGCGTTTTCCAGCACCTATTATGTGAAGACCTACTTGGAAGCCAAGGAGCGCGGGTGGGACCTTTCGAGCACAAGTTGGGATGACAGCGTACACGCTCCTTCTTCAAACTTGGACAAGATCATGAGCCCGGCCTTCGTCTACAACCTCGCCAATGGCGGAGTCGACGATGGTTTGTACTACACTGACGCTCAACAGGTACTTGCCGAGATGGGCGCTTCCAGTTGGCAATCGATGCCCTACCGGGGCTACGATGAGGATGAAGAGGATGACAGTGAATACGCCGCCTGGCCCGAGGGAGGGGTGTTGACGCAAGCCATGCTCAACCGAGCCACACTCAACGATGAGGTGGGCGGCATCTCCTATTACATGTCGGTCGACTCCGACGATGCCGTGGACGTCCTCGTGCGCCTCATCGATGCCGGGTATCCCATAACCATCTCGGTCGATGCCGGACAATACAGCAATCTGTCATCCGACGATGTGTGGGATGAGAACTCACTCTCCGATTGGAATACCAACCACGCCAATACGATTGTCGGGTATCGTCTCTAGCGAACGGAAACGACCTCGGAGCTCTATCCTGATACGCCCGCATGGCGGGGCTGTTCCTTGCTGGCCAATAGGAAAAACCATGATTGACAGCCAACCGCTGGAGTGCGAGACTGGCTGCATGAAACGAAAAACCATGATCGCGGTCCTTGTCGTGTTGTTGCTTTCCGCCGTTGTCCTGCCTGCTGCAGAAGAACGTAATTATGAGCTGTTCGACGAAAGCCTCGGCGTCCAGTTCGGCAATGTATCGGGATGGGGTCTCAGTTATCAGAAGAACTTCGGAGGCTCTGCCCTGCAAGCCACGCTTGGTCTACTCTACGACAGCAATGCATCATGGGGCTCGGTGCTCGATTATGTGGTGGGGGCCGAATGGCAACGGACGCTCTATGGCGATGGATTCGCCAACTGGCTGGACGGACAGATCTACCTCTTGACCGCCCTTACCCACCGTGGCAATGTGTCGATCCTTGATTATACCACCAACGAGCTTGCTCCCTTCGAGGCAACCTTCACGGCAGGTTTCGGCATCGGGGTCGAGATCGTGCTCTTCAAGCATTTTTCCATCCCTGTCGAATGCGGCTACGTCGTCTCCTGGATACCGACTCGGAGCGGAATCCTCAATCAACTGAAAGTCGACCTGCACCCTCAAGTGGGACTGCGTTATCGATATTAGTGAATTGATTACAATTTATATACCTCTTGCCGTTTCCATGCTACAGTAGGTACATTGAGGAGCAAAAGATGGATACGATGAGACGTGTTGTGACCGTTTTCATGATCATGGTGGCGACCACCTTGGCCATGGTGGGTGCCAAAGCCCAGAAAGAAGTACAAGGAGAACCCGCTGTGCCGATACAGAATCCTGCTCGTTTTGTTTACACAAGCTTGAATCCAGAGCTCTACAATTCGCTGAATCCGTTCGAGACCCAAATCCTACTCAAGAAAGGGACTGAACGGGCCTTTACCGGCGCGTACACCGACAAAACCGACGAAGGCACCTATTACTGCCGCCAATGCAACACGCCATTGTACGCCTCGCAGGACAAGTTCCACTCCGGTTGTGGCTGGCCAGCCTTCGATGACGAATTGCCGTTCGCAGTCGAACGCCATGCCGATGCCGACGGGATGCGTACCGAGATTGTCTGCGCCACATGCGGCGGGCACCTCGGCCATGTGTTTACCGGCGAGGGTTTCACAGAGAAGGACACCCGCCATTGCGTAAACTCGGCCTCACTTTCGTTCAGGCCAGGCAAACCCGAAGCGATAGCGGTGTTCGCAGGCGGATGTTTCTGGGGGGTGGAATTCTTGTTCGAGAAACTCGAGGGAGTCCAGTCGGCCCGCTCGGGCTACACTGGCGGCGCGCTGGCCAATCCCAGTTATCAGGATGTGTTGACGCATGCGAGCGGCCACCTCGAGGCAGTCGAGGTTACCTACGATCCGCGCGTCATCTCCTACGAGCAGTTGGCCCGCTACTTCTTTGAGATCCATGACCCCACCCAAACCGACGGACAAGGGCCAGATATCGGCAACCAGTACCTTTCGGCCGTGTTCTACCGCAATCGACATGAATTCGACACAACGGTCAAGCTCATCGGTCTGTTGGAAGCCAAAGGCTATCGGATCGCCACCCAAATCAGACCAGTCGCCAAGTTCTGGCCTGCTGAGACGTATCATCAAGATTACTATGAGCGCAAAGGGACTTTGCCCTATTGCCACGCCTATGTGAAACGCTTCTAGGCCCCCAAAAGAAGGAAAAAGACAGGCTGCCTGCGCAACCTGTCTTTTTTCTTCACCCGATCTACTTCAGTTCGATGTCAGCGGGACAACCAGCCCCCGTCGACAGCTACCGTATAGCCATGCATGTACTCGCTGGCTTTTGAGGCCAAGAACACCACCGTGCCCTGCAAATCGGCTGGAGTGCCCCACCTGCCGGCCGGGATTCGTTCAAGGATCGCTTCGCTGCGGTTCTTGTCCGCCCTGATTGCCGCAGTATTGTTAGTGGCGAAATATCCCGGAGCGATGGCGTTGACGTTGATGCCGTGCTTGGCCCATTCATTGGCCATGGCCCTTGTCACTCCCATGACGGCGCTCTTGCTGGCAGTATAGGAGGGGACCCGGATGCCGCCTTGGAAGCTCAACATGGAAGCGACGCTGATGATTTTTCCGCCGGTTCCTTGCTTGATGTACTGCCGCGCTGCCGCTTGGCTGAAAAAGAAGACGGTTTTGGAATTGATGGCCATGACCTCGTCCCAATCCTTTTCAGAGAAATCGATGGCGTCGACCCGCCTGATGATGCCGGCATTGTTCACCAGAATGTCGATGTGGCCGAACGTCGCCACCGCCAAGTCGATGATGCCTTGGATCGGCTCGATCGTGAGCAGGTTGGCCTTCACATTGAGAAACTTGCGGCCGACCGATTCGACCTTGGCTTGCGTCTCGGGTGAGTCGACATAATCGACACCGACAATGTCGGCCCCGGCTTCGGCCAGCCCGATGCAAAACCCCTGCCCCAACCCGGTGCTGCTTCCGGTTACGACCGCTACCTTCCCGTCGAGTTTGAAATCGTCCAATATCATGTTCTTGTTCTCCTTGTCCGCATCACATCACATGCCGCATCGGCACGGTATCCATGTCGCCGAAGGTCTGGTTTTCGCCAGCCATCCCCCAAATGAACGTATATGCACCGGTCCCCACCCCGCTGTGGATCGACCACGAGGGACTGATCACAGCCTGCTCATTGCGCACCACCAGATGCCTGGTCTGGTCCGGCTTGCCCATGAAATGGAACACGATACGGTCGGCAGGCATATCAAAATACAAGTACACTTCCATGCGGCGTTCGTGGGTGTGCACCGGCATGGTGTTCCACATCGAACCCGGTTCCAGCATCGTCAAACCCATGACCAACTGGCACGTTTCCAGAACGGCCGGGTGGATGTACTGGTTGATCACCCGCTTGTTGCCCTCCTCCACCGTGCCCAAGGCCAATTTCTTGGATTGCGCCAAGGTCACCAACCGAGTGGGGCATGCGCGGTGGGCCGGAGCGCTATTGAAATAGAATTTTGCCGGATTGGCGGGATCATCGCTTTCGAACAGGACATCCTTGCTGCCCATGCCGATATAGAATCCATCACGCGCTCCGACCTCATGGACGCTACCGTCGATGGTTATCCGACCGGAACCACCGATGTTGATGATGCCCATCTCCCTTCTTTGAAGGAAAAAATCGGTGCCCAATTCCTTGCCAGCCATAAGCGTCAACCCGACAGCCGAGGGGGTGATTCCGCCTGCGATCATCCGGTCGACATGGCTGTAAACCATGCTGACTTCCCCGGGGACGAACATCCGTTCGATCAGGAAATGCGAACGCAACTCCTCTGTGTTCATCCGTTCGGCAAAGGCCGAATTCACATACTCGCGTATCTCCATGCGACTACCTCCTCTTGGTCTTCACAGTATCCATGCGTTACATCCGCACGAAATATGCGGAAAATTCCTCGCGGATTCTTGTTCCCAAACGGGCGATTCCCCCGTTCAAATGCTCGTCTAAAATCCGGCTCGCTCCGACACGGTCACTCGCTTCGATGCAAGACAACAACGCTTCATGCTCTCGTACAATATGGCGATAACTCTGCACTGCCACGATGTCGAGCATCCTGAACCGGGTGTAATGGACCTCAAAGTCCTGGATGGTTTGCCACAAGCGCTCCTTGCCGGCATGCCGGAACCACAAGCGGTGCATGTCCGAGTCCATGGCATAAAATTCATCGGCAGAAAATTGTGTCGACAGCAAGATGTTCTGACACCGCAGACTGTAGCGGATCTTCTCCACCACATAGGGATCGGGTCTGGCGATGAGCTCGCCGAGCACCTGTGCTTCCACTGCTTGACGAAGATAAATCATCTGTTGGATGTAATCGAAATCCAACAACGTGGCGAAAGCTCCCTTGTAGGGCACGATTTCCAATAACCCCGCATCGGCTAAACGCTGGAAGGCGGTGCGCACCGGCGTCCTCGAGGCGTTGAAACGCAAGCATACATCGGCTTCCACCACAGCTTGCCCCGGTTTGATGGTGAGATTGAGGATCTCACGGTGCAAAGTATCATAGATGATGGCCGGTGCGGTGTGGTTCTGCATGCCCAAAACATCCTCCAACAGAAATCTGTATACACATTTTATATCTGTATACAAACTATCATGATTCCACTGAACCGTCAACCGTGCTACGCTAGAAAACAAGGGGGAGAGCAGACATGTGCGACACGATGGCCTGTTTTACACAGAAAGGATTCGCTTGTTTCGGGAAGAACTCGGACCGGCATCCGCAAGAACCACAGCTGGTCGAGGTTTGCGACGGTAATCGACACCTGCAACGAGATGCACTCATCCCGATTCTCGCTAAATACGACCGTCAGTTCGCCATCCTCAAGGAAGTCGCCGCACGGCATCCAAACCGCTACAGGGCGCTCGTGAGCAGGCCCTCGTGGCTGTGGGGAGCAGAGATGGGGGTGAACGAACACGGCCTTGCCATCGGCAACGAGGCTGTCTTCGCCCGTGAGAAAACCGAAGCGGACGGGTTGCTCGGGATGGACATCCTCAGGCTGACCCTGCACAACTGTACCACAGCCCGGCAAGCGGTCGATTTCATAGCCGAATTGACCCAGACATACGGGCAAGGGGGTGACGGTGCATTCAAAGGCCACCTCTCTTACTCAAACTCCTACTTGGCCACAGATCGCAACGAAGGCTGGATCATAGAGACTGCCGGCAGGCATTGGGCAATCCGTCCGACGGGAAACCACGCTTCGATTTCCAACTCCTATGCAATCAAAACCGATCACGTGTCGAGCTCCGCAGGCGTGAAACCGGTCGATTTCGCCACTGCCCATGCCGACCCGTTTGTTGCATTTTTCACCAAAGGTGCTTACCGTCAGCGCACTTCATCCGGGAAATTAGCCTCCGGGTGCCGATCGTGGACATCCGTGAGAGATGTGCTGGTCTCAAACAAGGGCTCCACTGCAGCACTCGACTCCTCGATGCGCTCGATTTGCATGAATGCGGTCTTCCCTACCCGGTCGCGTACGACATCGTCGCTGATAGTCGAGTACGGGCCCGAAGGGATGATCGCATGGAGCACTTCAGCACCGCTACCCTGCTACCATCCATTCATTCCTTGGCCAGTCGGTGTGAAAGCCTTCGACCGCCATCCGACAGCGGCTACCGATGAGGCTTACCTGGAGGAGCGCACCGTCATGGAACTCACCGAACGAATCCTCGGAGCCTCGCCCAATGACCGAGCCCGCATCGCATTGTCTGCTCGGACGATGGAGGAGGATTTTGAACACTTGATCCGGCCGCTGCATGAGAAGCGCGACGAAAAAGCTTTGATTGAAGCTTGTGAATCATGCCGGATCCAAGCCCTCGAACGAAGAAACCGCCTAGCGGCCGAACTGAAGCGATGATCTTTTCAGCGATGTTTCCTTTCTTGGATGCGCTAAAGCTTGCCGGCCAACAATCTTCTTGCTACAATTACGGATTATGAATGTCGCTGAATTCCTGACGGTTTTTGGAATCGGGGTCGGATTGTCCATGGATGCCTTCGCAGTAGCCATCACGCAGGGGGCTTGCCTGGACATCAGGACACCCAAATACCCGTTGGCGATCGGTGTCACCTTCGGGCTTTTCCAAGCTGCCATGCCGCTGATCGGGTGGATTGCCGGCTATTCATTCAAAGGCATCATCGCCCGTCTCGACCACTGGATTGCATTGGTGTTGTTATCGGCTGTCGGGATCAAGATGTTCGTGGACGGATTGAGCGAATTTCGCAAAAAACGCCGCTACAAAGACCAAGGCTTGGCTTGTCCCGTTTCACCAGGGGGGCGCTTGCGCCTTCACGACGCCATCATGATGGGGCTCGCCACCAGTATCGATGCCTTGGCGGTGGGCATCACCTTCGGAATGCTGGAAATCAATATTTGGCTCTCCATCCTCATCATCGGCAGCATCACGTTCGTTCTTTCGACAAGCGGGGTGTTCATCGGCAAGCGGGCCGGCATCATGTTGGGGGACGGCATGCAAATGACCGGTGGTATCGTGTTGACCTCGCTGGGCTTGAAAATCGTGGTCGAACACCTCATCCGGAGCATCTGAATGTTCGATGCCCACCTGCATGGCCCGCATGCGGCTCTAGAAACCCTTCCCGAGCATTGGAGCGCCTTGTTCGCCTCCTCGGGACCGCGGGAATGGCTGACGCTTGGCACCGACAGCGTGCCGGACCAGTGTCGCCGGATGTACGGCATGCTCCCACAGGAGTGTCCTCACCACCCGACGAGAACCGACTTGCTCCGAATAGTGGGAGACCTCGACGAACGACTACAAAGCGACAGCCGTGCCGCCATCGGTGAAATCGGCCTCGATTCCCGCTTCGTTCGCACCATCGGCATGGACGATCAGTTGTTCCTCTGTGGTGCATTGATCGACCTGGCTGTGTGCCACAGCGTCCCCATCGCCTTCCATGCAGTCGGGTGTGATGGGGCTCTGATTGCATTGCTCAAACGGAAAGCACCGGCTGTCCCCATGCTGTGGCATGGATTTCTTGGTTCGATCGAATCAGCCCGCGAGGCAGCCGCGCTTGGCTGCACCGTCTCGATCGCGCCTTCAGTGTGGCGTTCGGGGACAAAATTGCAGGAACGGCTGGGACGGCTTTCGGTTCCGTTCTTATTGGAGACCGACTTCCCTTGGCACTACCGTCTGCCCGGTGAAGGATCTCCACCGTATAGCGAGGTGTTGAAGCGCCATTACATCCGCTTCGCCGTCGCCATCGGCACCGATGTCGAGACCTTGGAGCAACGTTGCGATGGACATGCAAAGATTTTTACGGATCAGTAGGTTGCTCGGAGATGAAGCGGTCGAGCGCCTGAACCGGTCGTTCGTCGTCATCGTCGGCTTGGGTGCGGTCGGCGGCTATGCCCTCGAGGCCCTTGCCCGTAGCGGTGTCGGCCGTTTCAGGGTTGTCGATTTCGATACAATCGCCATCACCAACATCAACCGCCAATTGCTGGCGTGTGAGTCAACCCTCGGCCAGAAAAAAGTGGAAGTGGCCAGAGCGCGGGTGTTGGACATCAATGGCGACGCCGAAGTAGAGGCCTTGGACATGTTCGCCCACGAAGAGACCATGGACAGCATCCTCGCCGGCGAGCCCGACCTCGTCATCGATGCCATAGATTCGCTGAACCCTAAACTCGCCTTGCTCGAAGCGGTATGGACGCGTCACATCCCGGTCGTCTCATCGATGGGCGCAGCCCTCAGGCGCGATCCCGGACTCATCAAGGTTTCGGACCTGATGGACACCTATGGTTGCCCGCTTGCCAAACAGGTCAGGACCAAACTCAAGCGCCGTGGAGTCGGTACCGGCATCGTCACCGTATTCTCACCCGAAAAAGTCGATTATGAGTATAAAGATCCGTTGCTTGAAGAACATGCCGACTTCAACGAGCAAATCCTCGACCGGGGACGAAGGCGAAGGGTCTTAGGCAGCCTTCCTACCATCACCGGCATGTTCGGCCTGCGGGTCGCCCACCAGGGTTTGTCCATGCTCCTCGACGACGCACAACTGAGCTGAGATTCGAAGCGATTGTCCCCCTCGGTGCGGTCCTATCGATGTAGGGCTGGCACAGCCCAAGGAGGAACACGCCATGACGCAAAGGACACACACCCGCATCCATGTAGGATCATTGATCATCCTGATGGTCTTGTCGATTGCCATCGCAGCATTGAACTTCTCGTGCGACGCACGTGAAGCCACCACCGGCTCGATAACATTCTACATCGACAGCGAACGGGCATTTCAGGGCAGGAACATCGATCCAAGCGGACAAGCACCGCTGGTAGCCGCTTCGTTTTCCATCCACGGGGAAGGTCCGGGGGAAGCATCGTTCGACGATACCGTCACTTCACAGGCAGTTGTCACGATCGAGAACTTGCCGATCGGCAATTGGACCTTCACAGTCACCGCGCTCAACGCCGCTGGAGCCGAACTCGTCCAGGGAACGGTCGGCGCGTATGTAGCCCCCAGCGAAACCACGGTCGAACTCATCCTCGACGAGTTGCTCGGTAGCGGGACGCTCGATGTCGATTTCTCATGGAACCCTGAACAAACCACGGCCCAGACGACACTGGAACTGACCGTCACCGGACCGACCGGGACTTCCACTACATTCGATCCCACTGTCATCGACCGGCAAACCGGTACGGCTACGCTGACGACTTTGCTTGATGCGGGATTCCATTCCTTGCGTTACCGCCTGATAGAAGGTGAAGACACCTTGTGCGGTGGTCTGGAAACGGTTCGCATCATCGACGGCACAGTCTCCTCCGGTAGCATCGATCTGACCATCGGGGGTTTAGTCGACCAGTACGGATTGACGGTCATCGACAACACGATGATGCCGATCGACGGAACCGTAACCTGCTCACCAGAAGTACCCCTCAAGGGACAACCGTTCACCTTGTCGTTCACCCCGCAATTGCCCGAGGGGGTCACGGTCGAGGAATTGAATGTCGCTTGGTACTGCGAAGGCACACTCATCACCGGTGCCGATGACCTGACACTCGAAGTCGCTGCAGCCTTGGGGGGGACACACCGTTATGACATCGTGTTGTCCCATGCCAGCCATGGCAGCGTCGGTTCCAAAGCATTCCTCGTCACGGTCGAAGTGAATCCGGTCGTCAGGGATGTGGACTGAACGGATTGAGTCAGAGTGCCGCCACGACTGTAGAGAAACCCGGATCGATCGGTTGGATCCGCATGGTTTGCAAGTCGATGGCGGCAACCCTTACATGCAAGGTGGCGATCTCGTCGTCGCCCCTGAGAACCCGCTGCAGGAAAGTCAGCGAGAAACGCTTGGCTGATTCGATCGTGGTCTCGACAGTCAACAAATCGTCCAAGTAGGCCGGAGCATGATATTCCACCGAAAGCGATTTCACCACATACCCGATCCGCTTGGAGAGCATGTTCTGATGCACACAGTCATCCGCTGTCGCCCGGCGCAACAACTCGGTGCGGGCATGCTCGGCGAAATCGAGATAGCGGCCGTGGTACACGATCCCGCCGGCGTCGGTGTCGCTATAATAGACCCTCACATCGATTCGGTGGGCCATGTCAGACCTCTTCGGAAAAATCAAGGGTGGCGAAATAATCGTCGATCGTCTCGGCCCGCCTGATCATCTTGACACTACCGTCGGGACGCAACAGGTACTCGGCCGAGCGGAGCTTGCCGTTGTAGTTGAATCCCATCGCATAGCCATGGGCTCCGGCATCGTGGATGACAACCACATCGCCAGGAACGATGCAGGGCAACGAACGATCGATGGCGAACTTGTCATTGTTCTCACACAGCGATCCGGTCACATCGTAGGTGCAGTCTGCGGGCAGATGGCGTTTCCCGAGCACGGAAATATGGTGGTAGGCACCATAAAGCGCCGGGCGCATCAGGTTGGCCATGCAGGCGTCCAATCCGACATACTGTTTGTATTTCTGAGCTACATGGCGCACGCGCGACACGAGATACCCGTACGGACCGGTCACCATGCGGCCGCATTCGAACACCAACCGCAACGGAGCCAGACCGGCCGGCACGATTATCTGCTCGTACAGCTGGCGGATTCGCGCACTGACGTTGTGCAGGTCCATCGCCTGCTGATCAAGACGGTACGGAATGCCGATGCCGCCACCCATGTTGACGAACTCGATGCGAATGCCGCTCTCGCGGTAAATCCTGACGGCTTGCTCGAAAAGCATCCGGGCGGTCTCGACGATATACGTCCCGTCAAGTTCATTGGAGGCGACCATCGTGTGCAATGCGAAGCGCTTGGCTCCCAAATCGCGGGCACGGCGGTAGCAATCGACCAACTGGGCGGTGGTCACACCGTATTTCGCCTCCACCGGATTGCCGATGATGGCATTGCCGGTCCGGTCGGGACCGGGATTGTATCTGAATGAGATGAGCTCGGGAAACCCAGCAGAGCGCTCGAGCATGTCGATGTGGGTACGGTCATCCAAGTTGATTACGGCTTTGGCAGTCTTGGCAGCGATGAATTCCTCTTGCGGGGTATCGTTCGAGGTAAACATAACTTCCTCGCCAGTGAAACCGCACCGGCGGGCCAGTTCCAACTCGGGCAACGAACTGCAGTCGGCACCACAGCCCTCCTCGCGCAAAATCTTGAGGATGGTCGGATTGGGGCAGGCTTTTACTGCGAAGAAGTTCTTGAATGAATCGACCCACGCAAACGCGTTGGAGAAAGCCCGGATGTTGGCGCGGATGGCCTGTTCGTCATAGAGGTGAAACGGAGTCGGCAACGTGCCGGCCAGCTCGATCAAGCGATGCTCGTCGCACGGAAGGTTCTTTTCAGCCATGGCATGCCTCCAAAGCAGCAGGAAGATGGTCGACAATGCTCTGCACGGCATTGATGATGGCTTGGCGGTGCCCGAACGAGCTTATACGGATAAAATGCTCGCCACCGGCACCAAAACCGGCTCCAGGGGTGGTCACCACATGGCACGATTGGAGCAACAGGTCGAAGAATGACCACGACGGCATGCCGAAGGGAGTCTTGACCCAAAGGTAGGGGGCGTTGTCGCCACCGGAGACTTCAAGCCCGAGGCCTTTGAGCGCCGTTCGAATGATGTGGGCGTTTTCCATATAGTATGCAATCACGTGGCGGACTTGGGCCAGACCTTGCTCGGAGAGGACCGCCACACCACCCGCTTGGGCGATATTGCTGGCCCCGTTGAAAAAGGTGCACTGCCGCCTGAACCAGAACCCATGCAACTCGCCTGCGGGAGCATCCTCGGCCATCAGGGCTTTGGGAACGATGGTCCAGCCCAAACGCACCCCGGTAAAACCGGCGAACTTGGAGAAGCTGTTGATCTCGATGGCGCACTCCATGGCCCCGGGAATCTCGTAAATCGTTTTGGGCAAAAGCGGGTCGCAAATGTACTCGGCATAGGCGGCATCGAATATGATGACGGCCTTATTGGCCCGGGCATATTCGACAAACGAGCGTAGCTGCTCATGGGTGGCCACCGCTCCGGTCGGGTTGTTCGGTGAACAGAGGTAGATCAAGTCGACTTTCTGCCGGGGAGGCTCTGGGAAAAAGCCTTGCTCGGCGGTGCTCTTGAGGTGGATGAGCTTGGCGTAGGAACCGGTGCGACTATCGAAAGCTCCCGTACGTCCGGCCACCACATTGGAATCGACATACACCGGATAGGCGGGATCCTGGATGGCCACCACGCTGTCGGTTGCGAACAATTGCTGGATGTTGGCGGCATCCGCCTTGGCACCGTCGCTGATGAAGAACTCGTCAGCAGCGATCGAGACACCGAATGAACGATAATAAGCACTGAGCGCTGCGCGCAACGGTGTCGACCCCTGTTCATCGCCGTACCCGCTATAGCGCACCGGATCGGCCAGGTCTTCCACTTGTGCGTGCAAACCTGCGATGACAGCCGGCGGCAACGGTTCGGTGGTGTTGCCGATACCGAGTTTATGGAGGGTCACTCCGGGATGGTCTTGCTGGAAAAGGCGGGCCCTACGGGCCACTTCCGGGAATAGGTACCCGGCTGCCAACGTGCGGAAATGCGTATTTATCCTAGCCATTGTCTCTGTGTTCCTTCTGAATGGAGTTTATGCGTGGAGCCATGGAAGATTCAAGCGGTCCAATGCATCATAAATTTGTTGGCGGTGACGTTCGTCCTCCAACGTACATATCGGTAAGCGGAAAGTCTCGTTGCACCACCCGTAGCGGGCCATGGCGGTCTTGATGGGAATCGGGTTTGTCTCGCAAAAACAAGCTGCAAAGAACGGTGCGAGCAGAGCCTCTTTCGTTCGTGCCGCAGCCATGTCGCCACCCAAGGCGAGGTGGACCATCTCATGGATCATCTGGGGCAGCAGGTTCGAAGCCACCGAGATGACCCCGTCACCGCCAGATTCGATCAAATCGAGGGCCATGTTGTCATCGCCGCTGAGGACAGAGAACCCGTCCAATCCAAGGGCAAGCACATCGCGCATCTGCTTGATGTCGCCGGAGGCCTCCTTGACCGCCACGATGTTGGCACAATCGTTGGCCAAGCGGGCCAAGGTGTCGGTGGCGAGATTCACCCCGGTGCGGCCTTTGATGTTGTACAGGATGCAGGGGATGTGCACGGCATCGGCAATCGCCTTGAAATGGAGGTACAAACCCTTTTGGGTCGGCTTGTTGTAGTACGGATTGACCAGCAGGACCGCATCGACGCCCGAATCCTGGGCATGCTGGCTGAGGCGGACCGCTTCGCTGGTGGCGTTCGAACCGGTGCCGGCGATGACGGGCACCCTGCCACGGGCTTGTTCCACCGTCAATGCGATGACCCGGTCATGCTCCGGATGCGACAAAGTCGGGCTTTCGCCGGTCGTCCCGCACGGGACCAATCCGTCGATGCCGTCCCTGATCTGATGATCGATGATCCTCGCCATCGCTTCCTCGTCGACAAGTCCGCTGCGGGTGAATGGTGTGATGAGGGCGGTATAGACACCGCTGAATCGTTTTGTCGTCATCTGTGGTACTCCTTATGCATCCATGCCAGTGTATTCATGTAGTGGCTGGCATCAAATCAGAGAGCATGTCCTGTAGCGAGAAAAACCCTCGCTTCCCGTTGGTTATCCATTCAGCTGCCCGAAGTGCGCCATAGGCGAAACCCTCCCGGTTTCTGGCCCGATGGGTGATCTCGATCGTGTCGACCGGGCTGTCGAACATGACGGTATGGGTACCGGGGACATACCCGCCGCGCAACGAGGCGATGTGGATCTCATTCGCGTCCCGCTTGCGGTCAAGCCGACCGGTCTCGACCCGTTCCTTCCGTTCGAGCGCTTCGAGTAATATCGTGCCGATCATCGCCGCCGTTCCCGACGGGCTGTCGGCTTTTTCCATGTGGTGAGCTTCCACCACCATCGGATCATAGGACGGGAAGGAGTTGCACAGCAGTGCTGCTTGCCGCACAATGGCAAAAAACAGATGCACCCCGAGCGAAAAATTCCCTGACCACATGATCGCGCAGTCAGAATCCTTGAATTTGCCCGAAATCTCCTCGAGGCGATCATACCAACCGGTTGTCCCGATCACCGCGGGCAGGTGCTCTGCGGCATAAGCGTCGAGCCGTTGCTCGATTCCTGCTGCTGCAGAAAAATCGATGGCGACATCGGCAACCGCTGTCGACACACCGTCCAGCGTTCGGCCGGTCACCTCGGGTGCATCGACATACGGATCAATAACGACAGTGACACGATGCCCTTGTGTTACGGCCAAGTTCCGTATGATACGCCCCATCTTTCCATAACCGACAATCGCGATGCGCATGCGACCTCCCGTCTGCTCCGGCAGGGAGCAATTGCGCTACACGTTATCAAAATTGGAACAACTTGTCTATATTTATAACAAAATGTTTTTAAAATAACATCGATTAATCTTTTTTTGTCTTCTTGCGGTCACGTTCCTTCCGTTTTTCTGAAGCTGCCAACAAATCTGCAAAGGTCACCGTCTGTTCTTGATCGGCACGATAGGCCTCCTGTGCGCTAACCGACGTGCGTGTGCGCAAGCTGCTGCGCCCTGCCGAAGCCTCTTGGTCATCCTGCCTCCGATCGGCTCCGAATCGTCTGAACTTGGACGGATTGACGACTTTTACCACCGTTTCCCATGCTTGCTGTTGGGGTTTCGAAACGGTCGCCTTCTTGACGACCACCACCCGTTTACGGACAGCAGGAGCCTGGTCTGCATCCTGTGCATCGCGCTGTACGGGTTTTGGAGGAAGCACCTGCACAGCATCGGCATGCTCGATCGGGCGCTTCACCAGAGCCTCCTCGTAGGAGCAAGAAAGGCGTTGGCAGAGGAAATGGATCTGCCCGAATTCATCGCTGAAACGCATCATGGCGGCCGAACAGAACGGACAGGTTTTTCCATCGGGAAACCGCGGGGTGAACTTCTCCTTGGAAACCACGACATCCTTCACCAATTGGGCGGCGACCCGTTTGATGTCCTCGATGAACGGTGCGTCCGATTCCTCACCCTCTGCGATGGCCGCCAAGCGGTCTTCCCAACGGGCAGTCAACTCGGGTGATTGCAGCAACGGCGGGGCCAAACGGACCAGTTCGCGCCCCTTCGGTGTCGCCACCAAATATTTCCCTTCGCGTTCGATATAATGGTTCTGCACCAATTTCTCGATGATGTCGGCCCGGGTGGCCGGGGTTCCCAATCCTCCTCCGAGCCGCTTGCGCAAAGCAGCATCCTCGACAAACCGCCCGGCATGTTCCATCGCTGACAACAAGGTCGCTTCGGTGTAGCGTTCGGGCGGTTCGGTGGCGTTCCTCCTGATGCGCGTCCCGTACACCGTGAGGGGATCGCCTTGCCTTAAGGAAGCCAATGAAGTGTCGGTATCCTCTTGGGAACCTTCAGGCGCCAGGGCGCTGCGCATCCCGACGATGCGGGCCACATCACGCCAGCCTTGTTCCACCGGTACGGTCAAACGGGCCACGAAGCGGTCTTGGCCGACAAGGGCTTCGAGCTTGGTGGTCCGATACACATAATCGGGCGACAAGACTTCGATGAAGCGGATGGCGATCAATTGCCACAACGAGCGTTCGTTCGGGGAGAGCTTGTCGAGGTCCACCGCTTGCTCGGTCGGGATGATGGCATGGTGGTCGGTCACTTTAGCCGCCTGCACGAAACGCTCGGTATCGACCCTGAAACCAGCGCTGAGTAACAAGGATGCCGTTTTGGCGAAAGGAGTTCTTTCTAGTGCTTTCAGGCGACTGGGCAAGGTGGCGACGATGTCGTCGCTGATGTAGCGGCTGTCGGTACGGGGATAGGTCACAATCTTGTGAACTTCGTACAACTTTTGCAAGATGTCGAGGGTCTCCTTGGCACTGAATGAGAGCAACAGGTTGGCATCGCGCTGTAGCTCGGTCAGATCGTAAGCCAATGGGGGACCCTCGTGCTTCTCGACGGTTTCCACCACCGCCGCCAGACCGGTTTTGCCCTCCACCCGCCCTTTTATCTCGTTGGCCTTTTGCTCGCTGTCGATCCTGATCGACTGTCCCTCATCCTGCCATGAAGCCATGAAGGAACCGAAATCGGCCCGCAGCGTCCAATAAAAGGTTCCCGTGAACTTCTCAATGTCATCTTCGCAGCGGGTCATGAAGGCCAATGTCGGGGTCTGCACCCGGCCTGCCGACAACTTGGCGTCGTAGCGGCATGTCAAAGCCCTGGTCACATTCATCCCGATATACCAATCGGCCGCCGCCCTGCTTTGAGCAGCCTTGAACAGGTTGTCGTAGAGCGAGCCGTCCTTGAGTTTGGAAAAACCCTCGGTTATGGCGGTATCGGTCTGGCTGCTGATCCACAGCCGCTTGGTGGCTTTGTTCCAGAGCGCTTTGGCAAGAATCCAGCGGGCCACCAACTCTCCTTCCCGACCGGCATCGGTGGCGATGACCACGCAATCGACATCCTCGCGTTTGAGCAACGACTCGATCACGCCATACTGATCGGCAGTTTGTTCGATGACCTCCTGCTTCAGTGAGGACGGGAGCATGGGCAACACGGCCAAATCCCAGCGCCGATACTGCTGGCCGTAGGCGGCCGGTTCGGCCAACTCGATCAGATGACCCAAAGCCCACGTCACGATATGGTCAGGCCCCTCAAGATATCCTTGGGCGCGCGTTCGGCATCCCAATACACGGGCCAATTCCCGTCCGACACTTGGCTTCTCAGCCAACACCAACCGTTTGTTCATGCTCATTCCCTATGTTGTACAGCCTGTTTTGGATTGTCGGACAAGCGCCCGACCATGCTGCGCCAAGTCCCTTTCGACCAACGCCGTATGAACAACAAAGCCCGCACCGTCTCGTCGCTCGCCAAAGCGATCCAGATACCCACCAGGCCCATCTGCAGGACAACGCCCAACAGGTAGGCACCACCGACTTGCACCAACCACATGCTCACCAAACCGACTTTGAGAGGATAGTCGACATCCCCTATGGCCTGCATGGTCCGCACCAAGATGACATTCACCGTACGGGCGCTTTCCAACCACAGTTCGACAACCAGGACGGATCGGACCAACGCGATGACCGCTGCATCGGTGGTGAAGAGCTTGAGGATGCTGTCGCTGGCAAGGAATATGGCCAACGTGGTGCCGAAGGAAACCGAGACCGCCACCACTGTGGTGCGGCGGGAACGATGGTCCACCTCGTCCAACCGTCCCGCCCCCGCCAGATGGGCGCACACCACTTGCGAAGCCTGGCTGAGGGCCGAAGCGAACAGGTAACACAATACCGCCAGGATGCCGGTATAGACCCGTGCCGCAACCGTGGCCGTCCCGAACATGTTCACCATGGCCAGCAAGGTTACTTGAGCGATGTTGTATGACAAATCTTCCAACCCAGCCGGCAGGCCAATCCGGCCGAGTTTGGCGATCGTCCTGAGCGGGAATGGCGTGAAAGCCTTCCAGGAGAACTTGATGGGAACCTTCTTGGCGAAGAGCCAGGCCAGGATGGCGACAGCCGTGAACTTGCTTAGGTTCGTTGCGATGGCGACGCCCGCCACCCCCATCGGAGGAATCGGACCGAAACCATGTAAAAACACCAAGTTGCCGAGCACCGTCACGACATTCATCGCGACCGAGACACCCAGCAAGTGACGCATCAGCGAAAAGCTTTTCAAGCAAGCCAAAAAGCCCAGGTAGAGACCTTGCAACCACATGAACGAACCGACCGATAGCAGGTAGGTCCGTGCATCGGCGATCAATTCGGAAGGTACATTCATGAGGGCGAACAGCTGCTGGTTGAACACCAGGATGAATACGCTGGCAGCCACACCCAAGGCTATGTTGACCGTGAGGGCGACCGTGAAGATCGACTGGACCCGATCCAACTCGTTGGCTCCGAGCCTGAGCGAGATGAGGATCATCGAGGCCATCGCAACGGTCGACAGAATGATGTTGAGGACGTTGATCACCTGGTTGGCGTTCCCGATGGCGGCCACAGCTTGCGACGAATACCGTCCGATCATCAACTGACCGACATTGTTGACCAAGAACTGAAGAAACAAGTCGATGTAGATCGGCCAAGCAAGCTGCATCAACGTCCGACCGCTCAACATCGGCATCCCCCTTGGGGCCACAAAGCCCCTCTGGCCGAAGTTGTAGCCTAAATAACCCTTTTTCTCAACAGTCCGCCAGCCTAGGCATACTGATCCTTCGCTTGGTAGATGCGGCATGAAACCACGTATGAGAGAAAGGCCGCCACCAGTGCCGCCACAATCAAGACAGGCGCCAAGGTACGTTCATCCACTGTCGGAACCTTCATCTTCGCTCCAAGCAATTGGAAAAACACGGTCGGGGCTAAAAACACCACCAGCATGGCGATACGGGCCTTTTCCACTCCAAAGCGATAGATCAAGGGCATGATGATTGCCAATGCAAGCGATACTGCCGCACTGACCAAGGCGCTTTCCAAAACGATTGGAGCGATTGCCATACCCGCCTGTCCACTTCTGAGCTTGCCTGCAATGTTGAGCAAGAATGCCAAGAAAGCTGCACAGATGAGCACGCCGTAAGCTATCAGGTAGCGGGCTCCGACAATTTGTTTCGCTCCGACTGGCAGGACCGTGGCGAACTGGTCCCATTTGGCCTGTGCATCATAGGCGAACAGCGAGATGGTCAACATCAACGCCATGACAACCGGCAGGATGGCCGCCACCGCCCCAGTACCCGCGGTCATGAACACCATGATGAAGACGGCCAACGAGACCAACACCACCCTGCCGCTCAGGGCCAGCAACAGGAGGTCTTTTCGAATCAATCCTTTCATGCTTGTTCTCCTTGAACCGTCCGCTCTGTGCCGGTCATATGGTACAGGATGTCGTCGATGGTGGCTTTGTCGCACACCAACTTGGGATACTTGGCTGCACACATGATCCGGTTTGCCGACAAGGCCTCCATGCCGTACCGGTTGGAATGGATGCTGACGAAATCACTGCGGTCGATTCCTTCGAAGTCATCATGGCGGCCTTTGAACAACGCATGGCGGTCCAGCAACTCATCTTTCGCTTCACTGAGCAGGATTTTACCTTGGTGGATGAAGGTGATGTAGTCGGCGATTCGTTCCAAATCGGTGGTGATATGACTGGACAAGATGATTGAATGGGTCTCATCCTCCATGAAGCTTTGGAACAAACTCAGCATCTCTTTGCGGACGACCGGATCAAGGCCGCTCGTCGGCTCATCGAGGATCAAGAGCTTGGGCTTGTGCGACAAGGCCACAGCAATGGATAGTTTCATGCGGTTGCCCCGTGAGAGTTCCTTCACCTTCTTGGTAGGAGAAAGGTTGAAGTCCTGCAGCAACTTGGAAAAGTGCTCTTTGTCCCACGCGCGGAACATGCCGGCAAAGACCGCTGACAGCTGAGCGGCATTGAATGTCTCGGGAAACGCACACTCGTCGAACACCACCCCGATGTCGTCCTTGAGTCGGTTGGGCACTTGGTCGACCCACGGTTCGCCAAATAGCGACACTGAACCGCCGTCACGGCGGATCGAGCCCAGAATCAAACGGATCACCGTGCTCTTACCGGCGCCGTTCTCTCCGACCAAGCCCATGATGGCCCCCTGGGGGACCTCGAACGAAACATTGTCCAATGTGAAATCCCGGTATTCCTTCCGGAGATTTTCCACCTTCACACATGAAGTCATCGCTTCACTCCCCCTTGTACATCAATCGCAACATGTCGGCCAATTCTTCATAGCCGACAGCACAGCGCAACGCTTCGTCGATTACCTTCTGCAATGATTCCTCGACTTGTTTCAGTTGGGCTTCCCGCATGATGGCGCTATCGCGCTTGCTGACGAAACACCCTTTCCCCGCCACAGTCTCGATGAACCCATCCCGTTCCAAGTCATCGTAGGCCCGTTTGGTGGTGATGACACTGATGCGAAGGTCCTTGGCCAGTACGCGCAACGAAGGGAGGCTCTCACCCTCCTTCAACTCGCCGTGAAGAATGGAATTCTTGACTTGTGAAGAGATTTGTTCATAAATCGGCAGTCCGCTTGAATTGCTGATGATGATCTCCACCGCTCCATCCTCCTCGCATACTGTTAATATTGTATATATACAGTAGTATCGGAATACACAGAAAGTCAAGAGCCTTGACGCCGCTACCAAAGCGGTATATAGTCAAATCCGAATTTATTTCAACAAGGAGTCGAACATGGCTTATCAAATCACTGATGCGTGTGTCGCTTGCGGTACGTGTCTTCCCGAATGCCCGGTTGAAGCGATTTCCGAAGGCGACATCTATGTGATCGATCCGGAATTGTGCATTAGTTGCGGTTCTTGCCTCGAGGCGTGCCCCACTGGTGCCATCATTGCCGACTGATTCATTGTCCCATACGCATTGGATACGTAATGAAGGCAGCTCCCTTGGAGCTGTCCTTTTTATGTTGCCACAACTAGTGTGGGGGAGCCTGACGGATGGTAAGTGAGGGTCACACGATCGGCGCCGCCGGCATGATCGTCGGATTGGTATTCTCCATCGCGCTTTTGTTCTACGGAGGGCGTTTGGAACGTCAACTCTCGTTTGTACGCTGTGCCGTGGCAGGAGCTTGCGTGGCGACGCTCGCGCTCCTTATTGTGCTGGATGTGGCGCTGTTGGAGGCCTTCAAGCTGTCGGGATTTCCCGTATCGAGCAGTCTGCCGCGCCAGAGTGTCCTGGCGGTCGTTTTCATGACCTGCGGTGCAGCAGTCGGCATTTTGGCCCGTATGAAAGTTTGGCGGGCGCATGCGCCCGTATCGAGCGCCATCCTCGCCTGTGTGGGATCGAGTGCACTTCTGGTACGCTTGACCACCCTTTCACCAGCGCTGATCTTGGCAATCGCCTTGTTACTGGCATCCGTCACGGCCGTGCTGATGATCAAATGGAGGCGCTTCACCATTATTGTCGGTTCTGCCATGGCCGGAGCGGCACTCGTAGCGCGTTTATTGCAGGTTTTTTATTACCTTCCAGCCAGCTGGACGTTCGCCATCGGCCTGTTTGCTCTGGCCATCGGATGTGCCGTCCAAATAAGAGAAGCCAGCGTACGGCAGGTCGCCCGGGGAGGACTCGATGATTGACTCATTGGAAAAGACGGTGTTATCCGTAGCACAACTGACCCAATTGCTCAAGACCACCTTGGAAAGCAGTTTCTATGGCCTTACGCTGCAAGGGGAAATTTCCAACTTCAAGAATCCCGGATCGGGCCATTGGTATTTCCAATTGAACGATGAATCGGCTGCCATCCAGGCGGTGATGTTTAAAAACAAGCTGTGGCGGGTGCAGTTCACGCCAAAGGACGGCGACGTCGTGATCGTGACCGGTTCGATCACGATTTATGAGAAGCGTGGGTCCTATCAGATTGTCTGCGAGACGATGAAAGTGGCCGGTACGGGAGATATCCTGGCCTTGTTGGAAGAACGCAAGCGGACCTATGCCCGCCTTGGGTATTTCGACGAAAGCCGCAAACGTCCGTTGCCAGCCGACATCCGCCGGGTGGCTGTGGTGACATCCCCCACCGGGGCGGCGGTGCGCGACATCATCCAAGTGATGGGAAGGCGGGACGATACCGTACACATCACGGTCTTGCCCTCGGCTGTGCAGGGTGAAGGAGCAGGCAAGTCCATCGCTGCCCAGATCAGGGCGGCCAACCGGTTCAATCTGGCCGATGTGATCATCGTCGGGCGTGGTGGAGGATCACTGGAAGACCTGTTGCCCTTCTCCGAACCGTGCGTGATCGAGGCAATCCATGATTCAACGATCCCGGTTGTCTCGGCAGTCGGCCATGAAATCGACTGGGCCTTGAGCGATTTCGTCGCCGACCTGCGGGCTCCCACCCCGTCGGCAGCAGCTGAATTGGTCACTTCAGACAAGGCCTCCCGCTTGGAGCGCATCAGGGTGCTCAAGAAGAACATGGCCGACGCCATGCATGCCAATGTGCGTCTGGCGCGCAGTCTGGTGGAACGATTCAGCATCCCGGTCATGTCCGACTATTTCATGCGCAGGTTGCAGACGATGCGCATGACGCTCGATTACAGCCGCAGTGCCATGGCTGAGGGCATGCAGGACACCCTGAAGCGGGAACGGCACCGGTTGGCGTTGATCAGGAGGGAACTGGCCGGACTCTCCCCGTTAGCTGTCTTGGCCCGCGGTTATTCCATCACCACCTTGATGGACAGCACAACCATCGTCACCGATGCCAACATGGCTCCGTCTGGCAGCCGCATCGGCATCACGCTAGCAACCGGTCGTTTACAGGCGGTCGTGACCGCCACAGAAACACAATATGAGGAGGATCCATGCCATACGAAACCGATGTGAAGCGAATGGAAGAGATTGCCCAAACGCTGCGTGACAACAAGACCCCGCTGGATGAGGCGATCAAGCTGTTCGAAGATGGGGTCCTCATTGCCAACCGGGTCGAGAAGGAACTCAACGAGTTGGAGCGGAAGGTGGAGGTGTTGCTCAATCCCCCCGATTCGGAAGAACTCGAGGCCCGCACAGCACCGTTTGAGACTCCCTGAGTGGATCGACCCATTGCATCGATTCAGGTGCATCACTATACTTGCCGCCATGCACAAAATCATCTTCCTGATCCAATGCAACGACCGCAAAGGTTTGTTGGCAGCCATTTCCCAATATTTCTACTCCAACGGTTTCAACATCATCCATTGCCAGCAGCATTCGGATACCCGCGCGAAGCGCTATTACATGCGGGTTGAACTTGATCTGGCCGACTTGAAAACTACCCGCAAGGAGCTGCGCGACGACTTTGCCACCTTCGCCAATCGGCTCGACCTCGCTTGGGAATGCCACTTCACCGATTATCGCAGCCGGGTCGCCATCCTGGTGAGCAAAACCAGCCATTGTTTGTATGACTTGGTAAGCCGCCAGCACGAAGGGGACTTGACGTGCGACATCCCGTTGATCATCAGCAACCATCCCGATTTGGAACATATCGCCGGGCAATTCAGGATACCGTATTATTATCTCCCGATAGTGGAAGACGACAGGTCGGCTCAAGAGACCAAGATCAGGGAGTTGCTGCGCAAACACGACATCGACTTGGTTGTGTTGGCCCGCTACATGCAGATATTGTCATCGGAATTCACCCAAGAGTGGACTGGCCGGGTTATCAACATCCATCACGCTTTCCTGCCGGCATTCCAAGGAGCCAATCCCTATCTGAGAGCCTATGAGCGGGGTGTCAAGATGATCGGCGCCACCGCCCACTACGCTTCGGAGGATTTGGACCAAGGCCCGATCATCGAGCAAGATGTGGTCAGGGTCAACCATGAACTGACCCCCGACGGACTCAAGCAAGTCGGCAAGGACGTGGAACGCCAAGTGCTCTCACGGGCCGTGCAAGCCCATCTCGAGCACCGCATCATCATGTACCGCAACCGGACCATCGTGTTCACTGCCGAGCGTTGAGCTTGTTCAGAACGAGGTTTTAGAGAAGTTCAAAGCCGTGAACGCCTCGTGGACGAACAGACCGTCCTTGCGCACCAAAACGCCATCGAAATAGATCTCGCCGCCGCCATAGGCCGGCGTCTGGATTTGCACCAAATCCCAATGGACCGAGCTTCGGTTGCCGTTATCGCAATCCTCGTAAGCGTTTCCGGGAGTGAAATGGATCGATCCACCGATTTTCTCGTCGAACAGGGTGTTGTCCATTGCGAAATCGATGGCCGGATTGCAGCCTAAGGCGAACTCTCCGACATAGCGGGCGCCTTCATCGGTATCGAGGATCGCATTGATGAGTGCGGTATCGTCGGCACTGGCGTCGACAATGCGGCCATCCTTGAAGGTGAAGCGAACTTCGCTGAAACGGTGGCCGTTATAGGTCGAGGGAGTGTTGTATGCAATCGTCCCGTTGACGCTGTCGCGCACCGGGCAGGTGTAGATTTCACCGTCTGGTATGTTCATCTCGCCTGCGCACGGGACGGCCCCCATACCCTTGATGGAAAATTCCAGTTCGGTTCCCGCCGAGACAATCCTGACACGGTCGGCTTGTTCCAAAAAGCGCTTGGCCGGTTCCATGGCTGCAGCCATGGCTTTGTAATCGACTCCTGTGGTGACCCGGTAGTAGTAATCTTCAAAAGCACGGGTCGACATGCCCGCTTGAAAGGCCATCGTCTCGGTGGGATAGCGCAAGACCACCCACTTCGTGTGGGGAACACGGATCTTATGGTGGACCGGATCCCCGTATAAACGGTTGTACAACGAATATTGCTCGGGGATGTCGCTCGTCTCCCGCACGTTCATGATGCCGCGGATGCCGATGAAGGCATCCATTTTGCGCATGCGGTAGGCATCGCAATC
>CAZJAK010000028.1:0-27433 GCA_964543935.1 uncultured Spirochaetaceae bacterium | reverse complement strand
TCGAAGCAGCCAACGCCTATGCCAAGCGCCGCAACCTGCGGCAATTTTGCGCTTCCCAAATCCAGTGGAGCCTCGCTTGGGCCACCAGTGAGAGCATGGGCGATCCGACCATCGTCTGCATGGATGACCCTTCACTCTCATGGTATGCTGCCCACGATGTGGCGGTATTCGCATTCTCGTCACAAGCTAAGGGCATGTTCACCAAAGCGATCGAACAGGGTGAAGAGCACTTGAACGAAAAGATTCGACGGCGCTTTTTAAACGATGAGAACCGAAAACGCATCGAACGGGTGCGCCGGCTGTCGGCAGAGAACTCCATTGCGGTCGCCCCGCTGGTGGTCTCGTACGTGACAAGCAGCCCGTTCCCGTCGGTCGCCATCGTCGGTTGCTCGACCCCGGCGCAATTGGAAGACACGCTGATTGCCAGCGATCTGAGACTGGATCAGGATCAACGTCGGTTTTTAGTTGAAGGAGCACAGTGACGACCACATTGCCAAGGAGGGGGATATGCAGCACGAAGTGGTGAAGGAACAACCGTTGTTGGATCGCCATGGCCGCATCGTCGAGGAGGGTTGGGCTCGCCGACCGTTGTGGTTGTACAACCGCAGGGACATCCACGCCTCGGCTTTACGCATGAAAGAATGGGATTATTATGCCGTGATGTCCCATGGCGGGCACTTCTGCCTGGCGGCCACGATCAGCGACTTGGGCTATGCCGGGATGTTTGCATTGGCATTCATCGACCTCACCAATAAGAAAGCGGTCCAAGTCGATGCTTTGCAGCTGTTGCCGTTGGGCAAGGTGGGCCTCAAGCCTGATTCGGGCGATTATAGCATCGCCTGGGCCAACGAGCGACTTCGGTTGGCGTTCAGCCGAAAAGACACGAAACGGCGCCTGTTGGTTGCAGCACCCGACATGGTGCTCCCCGACGGTTCGGTCGGGCTCGATGCAGACCTCACCGTGCATCAGGATCCCAACACAGAGAGTATCAATATCGCCACCAGCTGGGCCGAAAACCGCAAGGCCTTCTATTTGAACGAAAAGGTCAACTGCATGCCGACAGAAGGGATTGTCCGTTTGGGCAAACGGGATGTTGAAGTCAAAGCAAACGATTCATACACCGTGCTCGATTGGGGCCGGGGTCGCTGGACTTATACCAACCGTTGGTATTGGGGTTCGTTGTCGACCACGGTCGATGGTGTCCCGTTCGGCTTCAACATCGGCTATGGTTTCAGCGACCGCAGCCCGGCTAGCGAAAACGCTCTATTCTACGGTGGCAAGATCCATAAGCTCGACCAAGTAACCTTCAACATACCTGCCAGCGGTTACTGCGATCCGTGGACATTCACCAGCAACGATGGCCGGTTTGAAATGGATTTCAGACCGATTGTCGACCGTTTCAGCTCGATGAACCTGGTATTGGTCAAAACCGTCCAGCACCAAGTCTTTGGGACATTCAGCGGCAAAGCCGTCCTTGACGATGGGAAAGAAATCATCCTCAAGGATGTCTATGGATTTGCCGAGGACGTCTACAACCGCTATTGATCACGACGGTTGGGCCAAGTCGAAGACCACGTCCTTCTGACGGGCCAGTTCTTGCATCCGCTCGATGCGGGTGGCGATCGTCTTGTTCGAGCATTTGAACAATTTTGCCAATGAGGAGGTCGCCGAACCCTTGCACCATTCGAACAGCAATTCGACATCGTCGATGTCCTTGCGCTGCAGGTGCCAAGAGCGGGTGAAGTAGGTTTCGCTGAACGTTTTTCCGCAAGTGGCGCAACGGTAACGCCTGATATGTCGGTCCGGATCGCTCGGGCAAGCGTACCAGCCATGTGGACGATACCAATCCCCTCTGGCCACCTTCGATTCATCATGATTCGGACAATGCGGGTTCGGGCAATGCCGCAACACTTCGTTTTCCATGATGCTCCTCCTGTCCAATAGATGCCGAACAACCTTCATCCGCTTCGAAATCGGATCGACCATAGCGATGAAGCTTGCTTAACCCTTGCAACATCCTTCGGTATCGTATAGAGTACCGTCGTCACCGAAGCATGAAGCAAATCATGGAAGCGGACACAAATAGGAGAAGCATGCAACAATTGGAAAAATTTGCGGCGCTCGGTCTTTCGGACCGTACGCTCGCCGCCTTGGCAGAGAAAGGATTCGAAGAGCCCACCGAGATTCAGGCTCAGTGCATTCCACTGCTGCTTAAAGAAGCAGCCGACGTTGTCGGCCAAGCCCAGACCGGAACCGGAAAAACGGCCGCCTTCGGCCTCCCGATATTGGAAATCGTTGAGCACGACGTACGCCATGTACAGGCGTTGATCCTCTCGCCCACCCGCGAGTTGGCCATGCAGGTGGCCACCGAGATCGACTCGCTGCAAGGGGACCGGGGACTTTCGATCCTGCCGGTGTATGGTGGGTCGTCGATGGAGTTGCAGTTGCGCCGCTTGCGCAGCGGTGTCCATGTGGTGGTGGGAACCCCGGGCCGGGTGATCGACCATCTCAACCGCAAAACGCTCGACTTGTCCCATCTGAAATTCCTCGTGCTCGATGAAGCCGACGAGATGCTCGACATGGGATTCATCGAGGATGTCGAGGAGATCCTGAGCAATGCCCCGGCCGAGAAGCGCATGCTGTTGTTCTCGGCCACCATGCCAGCCCCGATTCTTTCGCTGGCTGAAAAGTTCATGAAGGACTACCGGGTCGTCAAAACCGAGGACAAGAACCGCACCCCGGCCCTGACCGATCAGTTGTTCTACGAAATCCGCGAGGGGGACAAGACCGAGGCTTTGTGCCGCATCATCGACTTGGCTCCCGACTTCTACGGCCTGGTGTTCTGTCGGACCAAGATGCAGAGCGACGAGGTCGGTCGAGACCTGATCGACCGTGGCTACAACGCCGAGGTGATCCACGGCGACTTGGCTCAGAAACAGCGTGAGTTGATCCTTCACAAATTGAGGGAGAAGCGCATCACCATCGTGGTAGCCACCGATGTGGCCGCCCGTGGCATCGACGTGCAAGACCTCAGCCATGTGGTCAACTACAACATCCCGCAGAACCCCGACACCTACATCCACCGTATCGGCCGCACCGGCCGGGCCGGCAAGATGGGTACCGCCATCACCTTCGTGACTCCTTCGGAGATGCGCCGTTTCACCTATATCCGCAGGATGGTGAAAAGCGACATCCGCCAAGAAAGGATCCCCGATGCCCGCACTGTTGTCGAAGCCAAACGGTTGCGGCTCATCGCTCAGATTTCCTCAATGATGGACCAAGAGCAGGAACACGAGCAATTCGAGACGGTGGCCCGCGATCTCTTGGAAGGCCGCAACGCCGTCAAGGTCATCTCGACCATCTTGGCGCATCGTTATGGAAAAATCCTTGACGCGAGCCTGTACAAGCCAATCGATGTCATGGAACCTGAACGAGGTCGTTTAAAACGGGACCGCAGGAGTGCCAGGGAGTATCAAGACGAACGCTTTGACCAACCAGTTGAACGGACCAGAGCACCGCGACGCGAGCAAGCGGACAATTCCGATTGGGGTCCGGTTCGTTTGTTCATCGCCAAAGGCCGCAGCGCCGGCATGACCAAGCGGATGTTAGTCGATTACATCATCGAGCATGCCCATGTGCGTGATCGCGAGATCAACGAAGTCGAAGTCCATGAGGATTTTTCGTTCGTCACTGCCCCGGCACCGGCGGCCAGGATGATCTTGGAGGCTTTCACCGATGTCTCGCCCGAAGGCAAGCCGTTGGTCACCAAAGCGAGGCCCGACAATCCGAACGGCAAACACCTGACCAGTTACCGCCAATCAAGGCGAGAGGGGGAACGGCCCTATGCCAATGAAGATCGCGAACGACGCTACGAAGAACGCCCACGCGAGAATCCGTACCGGGACCGAGACGAGCGCTATGAACGGCGCGACCGTGGCGGTTACATGAGGGAACCGTACGTTCCTTCCTACCCACGTTCAAATCCAAAAGGCAAGTTTAAGAATCCAGGTTTCGCCAAGAAGAAGAAAGGCCGCTGATTAGCGGCTTTTCTTTATTCCAATCCCAACGTGCGCCGTTTGGCCCCGAAGGTGAGGAATAATCCCAACAGAATCGGCAGGTAGAAGGTGAGCAAACGCCACAGGATCAGTCCGAAGGAGACCACGCCTTTGCCGAACAACGGTTCGAGCATCAGGATGAATCCCGAGTCGGAGGCCCCCAATCCTCCCGGGATGGGCATGACCGACTGGATGGCATAGACATAGAGTTGTTTGGCCAACACGGTCAGGTATCCCGCCTCGACCTTCCCCAGAGCGCGATAGATGAAATAGGTCGATTGGTGAAGGAGCACCAGTTGGGCAACGATGGCCACCAAAGCCCCGATTGTCCTCCATGAAGTGAAATCCAATTTCTTGAAGTTCTCATTCAGCCGTTGGATTTCGAAAGCGGCAACCCCTTTGCGGTATTCAACCCGCTTGACCAGCCTGAGCTTGCCGAGCACGTCTATGATGAATGAAGCGGCTTTCAGGATACTCTCCTTGGCCTTGCCGACGATGAACAACAACAAGATGAACAAGGCGTTCAAGGCGAAACACCCAATCACGACATAGAACAACCAGCGTCGTTGGAGCAACAGCGAAGATCCGTCATAGACCAGTAAACCACCCAGAATCAGGCACACCGCGATTCCGAACAGAATGTTTTTCACCACCAGAGCGGTAGCTGAATCCCCGCTACGCACGCCCTCTTTGGACAACAACACCATCTGGGCGGGCATCAATCCCATCTGTAACGGCGTGATGAGGGCGAACATCATCCCGATGCGGCTGGCTTTGAAGACCTTCCATAACGGAACCACCGTCCCGTACACTCCTATCAACAACCTCAACGAGACCGCATCGGCGATCCAGGCGATGGTGATGCTGGTGATTGCCACTGTGATCCACACCACATCGATTGAAGAGAATACTTCGGCAATCCGTTGCGGGCCTTCCGAGATCAACAGGTAAGCAGCCAATCCCACAGCTGAAAGAACTATGATCGCCCAGTTCATCAAGCGCTTTCCCATTACGCCTCCCCAGCGTGCGTACGTCCTGATAGCAACACGCCAAGTATGAAACTCCACGAAAACGATGCAGTATACTTTTTAAGCAACCGATCAAAGGGGATGTGGTCCAGATCTTGAAAGAAGTGCGTCCGGAAGGGGCTGCTTCGGGTGGAAGCCAAAGCAGCGGGATTGTGCTTCAATGCGGATTGCGGATCGACTTCACGAGTGATCAAAGCAACCGAGGAGGCATCGAATGCTTGCTGGCCTTTATGGGTGTGGGTCAAGACCAACGAGACCCCTTGAGGATCATTCAAACTGGGCTCACAACGGCCAACCCCCCAAAAATCGGCCAAGGTGATGTCGCTAGCCCGATGGTGCATGGCTTTGAAGCGACAGTCATGGCAGGAGGGTCGCGAGATAGTCTCGGTCAGGAACAAGCGCATGTAGCAGTCTAGGGCATGATGGGTTGTTTCTGTTTGGCCATCCTTAAAAACGAAAGTTGTCCGGTATGCTTTCCACCCTTTGCGTTTGTCCCTGAACTCTGCTTTGGCAACCTGGCTGTCGTGTTGCCTTGCCTTGAATTCCAGATAGTGGCGCCACACTTTCGGCGATGGCACTCCGTGGCAAACCAAGTCCACACTCAGCAGGTTCGGATACGGTTTGCCAAGATATTGCTGCAACCCAGCAATCTGACAAGGGGTTGCGCAAAAGAGTACCTGACGGCCTGAGACAAGGTCTTGTTTGGCGCTCTTGAAGGTAGTGCCGATATCGCTTTGCACATACTTGGATCGCCGCAATGAATCCAGATCATCGACTGCATCGAACCGCTGGTGACGCACATTCAAGTCAGGGTCGAAGGCAGCCCCATACACCGCACCGCTTTCAAGTAGCACCCGCTTAGCCAAGGCGCTGAACACTCCACCCGAAGAACTGGCCCGTCGATCGGCTTCTGCGGTGTTGATGCATCCGAAAGCACGTGTCTCGATGCCACGCTTGCTGCGGTTGATGATTGGGCAAACCCGCAGGCAAGCTCCGCAGTGGATGCAGGAAGATTCTTCAACGGACGGGTACACAAAACCTTCGTCATCGGCGACCAGTGTGATGCTGGCGGTTGGACATACCGATGCACAAGCATTGCACCCGCAACAATCGACTGGCTTGTTCACCTTAATCATCGCAAGCGTTCCTTTGCCGGCGTAGTGTGCATGAGCGCGTCTTCAAGATAGCGCTGACCCACTGCCCTGAAACTGGCCACTTGAGCATCGACCGCTTTCCAATCGATTTCACTTTGGCAGTGGGAAAGGACCGCGAGCAATTCTTGCTTTGAACTGATTGAACGTTTTCCGATTCCCAAGCGCGCAAGCAACGACAGGATGCGCTCGTCGTGGCCGTTGACTTCGGCTAGCAATGGGTAATACCAGAAGGGACGGTGAAACAACACCGAGTAGACCACCCCATGGAATGAGTTGGTGATGACCGCACCGGAAGACTTGACCAATCCCAACCATTGTTCAATTGTCGGTGCGCAATTGGCCTCATAGTCATTTTCAAATTGGCTGCTGGTGTAATTGAAGCTTTTCCCGGCCGTCCGCAAGACGTCGATGATGTCGCGTCCTTTCATGACGGACACATTGCCCAACGCATACACAAAGTATTCCTTGGGAGCGATGGTATGGGTATCGGCGATGGCCTCGAGACAGGAAAGCGGACAGAGCAAGGTCGGATCGGGGACCCACTCGACCGGTTTTTGGCTGGCCGATTCCAGCATCTCCACCGACGAACGTTCACGGGTGCTCAAACATGTGAAACGGTCAAGTTTTGGCTTCAACCAGCTTAGGTCCTTTTCTTGGATCTTCGTCACTCCGAAGCTCGGTGCATAGGCGATCCTCAGGCAATCATTGGAACCGAAATTCAACATGACGGCATCGGTATAGCGTTTGATCAGCCAGGTGAACGCGAACGAGCGGTAATGCCAGACTTGATCGCTTCCGCACAGGTACGCATCTGCTTTGGGAGGATGTTTTTTCAAGTGGTTTACCGAGCGGTACCGTGTGGGGGTGAAAGCCAGCCGTTCCGAGCGGAACCGGTCGAAATGCTTGGGATAAGCCCGTTCATACCGGGCACCACCGTTGACCAGTTTGACCAGCGTCTCCCCCAGTTTCATCCACGGATTGTGCAGATAACCATAATCGATCAAGCGGACCGAATGGCCCAGGGACTCGAGGTATGTCCGCATCGACCATGCTTGCAGCAACTGGCCATAATTATCCTCACTCCAGAAGAAGGTCATCACGCACACGTCCATACAATTCTCCACCGAGCCGAGGCCGGTCCCCCGGTCGAACCATAGCACATATTGCAGGGCAGACAAAGGGTCTGGCACATGGAGTGCCGACAAGTCCTTGAACAGGGAGGTTGTGACCTATATACTTGTAACGACTTTCGAACTGCATGAAAAGGACTCCATTGGGCATGAACAACCGTACCGATCGATTCTCCGGTTTCTTCAACCGCTACGGAACCGTCATCATCATCGCCATCGCTCTCGCGACGGTGGCATTCTTCGTCTCCTTGACGGGTTTGGGATTCGATTCCGATATCGAAAAGCTCATCCTTCCTCCCGAGGATGGCACAGACGAGTCCACCAGCGGTCGGCCGGTCGTACCCCCTTCAGAATATCCGTTGGGATTCGCCATCCTCATCGATTCACCGGACCTGTTCAACCCGTTATTGTTGGATGAGATCGACGCCGCGATGGAAAAGCTCGAAGCATTCGTGGAAATCGGTCCAAGCTTGTCGCCATTCAGTTTTATCACCATTGAAAAACGCGGAACGCGCCTTGTCACCGTACCGATGAATCCCCATCAACGGGGAACTCCATGGACGATGCAGGAAAGCGAGTTGTTCAAACAACGCTTGGAACAAGACGATATCGCCAAGGGCTACCTTTATTCCTCGCAAGGCGATGCCTTCCTGATTTACTACTCAATAAAGCCACTTGGGATCAGGCAAGCCGCCCTATTGGCTGAATTCGAGCAGATCTTGGCTCCAATCAAAGCCTATGCGACTGTTTCCACCATGTCCTCGGCCCTTATCCAAGAACAGGTCACCCAGTATCTAGGCCACGACCTGTTTATCCTTTTGGGTGTTTGCTTAGCGATGATCCTGGTAGTGTATTATCTTTCCTTCCGGGCCAAGCGGGCGGTATTGATCCCGTTTTCGGTCTCCGCCATCGGAATCGTCTGGACGTTGGGGGCCATGCAGTTGCTTGGGTACCAGATGACGATCATCAACGTGATCACCCCTTGTGTCGTGCTCACGCTGGGAAGTTCATACAGCATCCACATGCTCAACGAATACTTCGGCACATGGCGCAAAGACGACCCAAACTCCATCGGCAAAGCCGTGAGCAGGATTTCCAGCACCATCGCTGTCGCCAGCATCACCACGATTTTTGGTTTCCTCAGCTTGTTGGTATCAGATTCGAGGGCTTTCAAAGAGTTCGGCTTGTCGGTAGCAATCGGAGTTGGGTTCTGCGCCATCCTTTCAATCACCTATCTTCCCGCTGTGCTTGTCCGCACGGTTCCTCCCAAACAGAAGCATACCGATGCCTATCATGAAGGCATTTTGTTCTGGGTGATTGAGAAAACCGGCCGATTCTCGATCAAGCATTGGAAATCGATGTTGGCCGTCTTTGCCATAACCGTTGCTGTTGGTTTCGTCGCCCACGACTTCATCAAGCTTGACACGAACTACATGTCCTACTTTCCCAAGGACAACCCGGTCGTGCAAAGCTCGTTGCGCATTGCTGAGAAAATGGGCAGCACAAGCCAGTACCATATTACCTTGAGCGCTCCGGCAGGCCAGAAGGAATATTTTCTGCAGCCAGAGGTGTTGGCAAATGTCCATGAATTCGAGACCAGCTTGATGGATAGTTGCCCCGACATCGTCCATTCGCTCTCGTTTTCCATGTATGTGAAATACTTGAACCGGATATACTCCGGTTCCGACACGATACCCGATACAGCCGGCCTGATGCGTTTGCTTTCCCGGATGGTCACCCTGATAGGAAACCAGTTGGAGACCTCTGCTTTGGCGACCCTGATCAGCGAAGATGGCAACCAGATGACGCTGTCGATGCGTAACTATGACTCGGTCGAACAGGATTTGCAAACCGTCAGCAGCTCCAAGCGCATCAAAGCGGCGGTCGCTGCCAACATGCCCATCCTGAACGATGGCATCCGCGTGGTCGAATGGGGGACGGTTGTCGATTCACTGCGTACCAACGATGTGATCATGGGAGACCAGCGCAGATCGACGGTGGTGTCGTTCGTCCTCATCCTTGTCGTCGCATGCATCACCTTCAGGTCGGTCAAAGACGGTCTGCTGGCCCTCGTTCCGGTTCTGGTCGGTATCATGGCCAGTTATATCCTGATGCTTGTGCTCGGCATCCCGTTCGACTTGGTGACAGTAGGCTTTTCGAGCGTGACAGCCGGGGCTGGGGTCGATGACGCCCTGCACTTCCTGTTGCGCTACCGCTCGTTAAGGAAACACGAGCAACTCAAGCTGGACGAAGCTTTGTACAAGACCATCTTGTTGACCGGCCGGCCGATCATCCTCAGCACATTCGCCGTGATTTCGGGCTTGTTGGTGTTGTTGTTCGCCAGCTATGTTCCGATTCGCTTCTTTGGCTTGCTTGTCTCGATGGCCTTGATGAACTCACTGTTGGCGACACTGTTCATCCTGCCGGCTGTCATGATCTTCCTCGATATCGTGTACAAGCGCTTGCACAGGAAGACTGCATCAGGTTCCTGAAGCCGCCTGTTGAAGGTCCAATGTGTCTTTGATGAGCAACTCGGCGAAGGCATCGGCGCCGAAGCGTAACGGCAGGCTCCTGAAACGTTCATCCATCGTCCGCTCGAAATCGGGATTCTCGACACACTGTTTGACGATCTCGACCTGCGTCTCCGGATTCGTCTCGCTCCATCCGATTCCTTTGTCCTTGAGATAGCGGGCAGAGCAATCGGCGGTGTAGAGTATTTCGGAAATCAGGCAAGGGCGTTGCAGATAGATCGATTCCATCAGCGTGTTGGCCCCTTGTTTTCCCACCACGATGTCGCAGGCGTAAAAGTATTCATTGATGTTGTCGACAAATCCGACAGCGACGAGCGTGAAATCGGGATGGACCAGCTTAAACAAGTCGTGTTTCATCGTGGTCGTTTTGCTCATCTTGCCGACCAAGACCACCTGGATGTCGAGATTGCGTTTCACGGCAGCTTCGACGAAATCCATCGAACCGATGCCTTCCCCTCCGAGCGAGTACAGCACGGTAAACTTGTTTTTAAGCCCCAGTTTCGCGCGGGCTTCTTGGCGGGTCATCCGCTTCTGTTCGCTGAATTTATGTTGCAAAGGGAATGGGCAGAGGGAGGTCCGCTCTGGCAGTTGCCCGTGGGCGATGACCCAGTCCACCCCCTCTTGGGAAGCGATGTACAACTTGTCGAGCTTATTGTTCAATCCCAACTTGGGACTCATGAAGATGTCGGCTGAATAATAATAGACCGGTATCGACCTACCCGAAGCCTCCATCAGGGCAGGCAACAACAATCCCCCTAGAAAATTGGTACAAATCAGGAAATCGGGTTTGTTGGCATCGAGCCAGCGGGTGAATCTCTTGGCATACAGTTTCAAAGCCAACGGGAGGAAGACCAACCATTTACCCGGATCATCGTTCTTGGAACTGGTCTTGCGTTCATAATTCGGATGATGGAGCATGAAACGCCACAACTGTTTGGCAAACCAGCGCCAAAAGCGGGCATTCGCTGTCATGAAGAGGTCTTGCATGATGGCTTCATGCCCCAACCGCACCATGCCATCGCTCAACGCTTTAGCCGGTATGTAGTGGCCTTTGCCAGCATCGATATATAAAAAAGCTCCCCGCATGCGTTCACCCCTCTTTCCATGATCGATGCACCAGCAGGTCTGGTCTATCTGGCAGTAAGCACTATGATTCAAACACCTGAGCGGCAATTAGGTGACCGATTCGCCAACCCTGCGAATCGTCCTTCGTCACATTCAGGCACATCTTTTTATTATAAGGTGTTTCCAGGAAGTTTACCATTATTATAATTTTTCAATCGGTGGAGCCTTTCGCTCGATATACAACTCGATGGCTTTCTCATATCTGGCAAAGTAGTTGGCAGCCAAAGCCTTGGGGCTGTTGTTCTTCTCGATGCTGGCACGCACTCGCGCTTTCAAAGCACCTAGCTGTTGTTCATCCAATGAGCGGATGTCGTGCAGTTGTCTGCCGAACTCATAGGCGGTCTGGAATATCCAACCGTTGACTCCCTCGATGATTTGACTGCGGTTCGGCTCATCCAACCGTTGCAACACAGGCAGGCCAGAGGCCATCCCCTCCAACATGCTCACCGAATGCATCTCGGAAAGGGACGCGGTGACATAAATGTCGGCAATGGCGTAGTATTTGGCGATCTGAACGTGCGGGACTTTCCCGACGAATGTGACCATCCGGTCAATCCCAAGCGATTTGGCTTGATCACGCAATTGTTGGTCATCCGGTCCACCACCGATGAGCATCAGATGGAGACGATCGTTCGGTTGCACGGTCTTGGCCCAATAATCGAGCAGGACATCGACCGATTTCTCCGGGCCCATCCGGCCAACGAACAACGCGCAGCGCGCTTCATCGGGTATCGCCAACGACCGTCGCAATTCGAGTTTCTGCGAGGGCGGGAACAAGCCTGCATCGAACTCATCCAACTCCACCCCGTTCTGGATCACATCGACCTTCACATCCGCTCCGATGGAATCGAAGTAGAGCTGAGCCTTGTAGGAAGGGCTGGTGACGACTTGGGTATGCTTGACGATGTATTTCTCCAACCGAGCGACAGTCGCTGCCGCGAAGGGGATCATGAACTTCTTCACTGCATAGCTATAGAATTTGCTGTATTCGGCATGCAATGTGTACACCACCGGGACCCTGAGCAACCTGGCAGTCTGCAATCCGAACAGACCAACTCCCCACTCGTTTTGCAAATGGATCACATCGGGTGCAAAGGCGCGGACCATGTTGAACCTGATGACATCGATCGGCATGGCGACGTCGACCAGCATGTGGTCGCTTTTGATGGCCGGGCAGTGCAACACTCCGTCTTCGATATAATTCGATTTGGCGGTGTGGTCGGCCGCAACGACCAGCACCTCATGGCCTTGTGCTCTCCATTCACGGGCGAGCATGTGCACGAATGTCACCACGCCATTGAGCACAGGAAAATACGTTTCAGTGCACAGGACAATCCTCATGCGAACTCACCCCGTCGTATCGATAGTAGTAACATAATACCATGTTTTTTCACGAGTGGGCAACTGACGGTTCGACCAGCCGCTTTCGCCAAGCCCATTGCAAGGCCAAGGCGGCAAGGGCGAACAAAGCATACGAGGCGAACAATCCGCGATACCCGATCGCATCGATGACCACTCCGCCGATGGCCGAGCCAATCACGTTGGGGAGGCCGACCCCGATTGACGTGTACAAAGCCATGCCGGTACCCCTCCGTTGTGGTGCTATGTTGCGGCTGATGAACACCACGACCGCCGGATGGAACATCCCGTACACCACCGAATGGAGCATTTGGCCCAAGACTGCACCGGTGAGGGTCGGCACGAGGGCATACAACAGCAGACGCACCACCAACACGACACTCGACAGGGCGATCAAACTCATCGGCTTGACCCCCCGGTTGAGCAGGTACCCGGCCCACACCATGAAAAACAACTCGGAGAATGCGGCTAGCGAACTGAGCGTGCCGACCAAGTCGGGTCGACCGAGCATGTCGCCGACATACAGCGAAAAGAAGTTGTTGATGCTCGACATCGCCAAACGGTTCACCGCAATGATGATGATGGCCGAGACCAAGGTCTTGCTGAAGACCTTCTCCCCGGATACAGAGCGCGCCAATGGCCAACGGGAACCGGTACGCTCATGCTTGGGAACCGCTTGATCCTTGGGCAAGATAGCCAAAGAGACCAAGTAGAGGACTCCCCCGATGGCCAACAACACCAGCAGGCTGCCGTTATCGGTCGCATCCAACCACCCGGTCACCCGATAGAGCAGGATGAGGATGATGTAGCCGGCCGAGAGAGTCGCCCGGACATAGGTGTAGCGCGACATGTTGGATCCGAGCATCTTGATGGCCATCGCATCCTGGACGGGAAAGACTGCGCGCCAAAAGAAACCGGCCACCGGCAGGAACAACCATGTGAGCGCCACATGGGAAGAGAGGGCCACCGGGACCATCGCCGCAATCAGCACGGAGGTGATGACGGCAGAGACAAGGCGTGGTCGACCAGAACGGTCGGACCACGCGCCGATGACGAATGGGCCGATGATTCCGGCACATTCGTACAAGCTGAGCAACACCCCGGTCGTTGTTGCGGAAAAACCATGGTTGAAGAGGATGACTTGAAGGTACGGCACCATGATGGCCGTCAGCGACGATACCATGAAATAGGTGATGAACAAGGGGCCCATGCCGCGAGTGTAGGCTTTGCCCCGTTTTGTTTCAAGCCAAGGGGATAACCAAGTTTTTGTAATTTTTACGATTCAACCTTCCCATCTTGTGTCATATCATGTATATTCATCCTAGGCTGATTGCCGGCATAACAGGAGAGAAAGAGATCAGAATCATACGTTCAGTCCCATTCATCTTCTTCCTCATGGTGCTGATGGTACTTCCTCTGGAAGCGGTTATCAGGACGAATTGGTATGACATCACCATTTCTCAAGAGGAGTGGCTGGCCAGCAATACCCACAACCTCAGCTGGGGCGGCGCAAACCTCTATATCGGCAACATCGGTTTGCTCAGGAAGGCCAATTCCAACGTCACCAATTACGAGCCCAACCTCGTCATACGCTACATCACTCCCAACAACACAGTCCAACTGACCAATGTGGGCGATCCGACCAAGGTCTTCCCCTGTTACCTGACCCAACAACTCAACGGCAACACCAGCGGGACGTATTATGTGAATTCCTCACCATTTTCTATAAACGCTGTGGCCAATTGGTATTCGGGCGGGAACCTCTATCTGAACATCCCTCCGATGACAGGCAGCGACGCCGGTTATGAAGGAACGTACACCGCATCGTTTAGAATCCAAGTCTTTGCCTTGGACTACGAACCGGGCCAGCCGGTCCAATACGTGTTGCTTAAGGAAGAAGTGCTCAACATCATCGTCTACTACAAGTATAAGACTGCGCTTCCCCCGGGCGAGACGGTGGTGACCAACCTGATGCTCGACCGCTACGCCTCGGCTGACGGCATCGATGTGGCGGTGCTGCAGGCGACCCAGGGGTCGCTGCTGGTCGGAGCGGTCACCTTGATCACCAATGACAAAGACATGTCCCACACCTACACCATCAACATCGTGCCTACCGATGCAGCAGGATTCGCCCTGCCGGGCGGCACTTTTGCATTCCACCAAGCGTCGGGCATCTACAATCCCATCCCCTACAAGGTCTTTGCCAATGGCCGCACAACCCCATCCGCCACGGCTTTCTCAGTGAATCCCCCCGGCAAGGGACCGGCCGATTTCTGGCAAGATTGGCTTGAGATCGGCATCTCTGCGCTCAATTTCAGCAATGTTCCGCTAGTTGCCGGCAATTATTCTTCCACCATCCGCATTGAGCTGACCACCAACTATTGAGCCTGTATTGGCTTAAGGTAAAGATATTTTTTTGGAATGATAATTATATTAACTGCCTGAACGGTTGATTTTTCCCTTTTCTGGAAGAAATGTGCTTTCCTTCTTGTGTCATATGATATATAGTTGTCTTATGGCTTCACGGAAAAGATATGGCGTACTCCTCATCCTCTTGCTCATGCTTACCATGACGGTCGGAGCTTCGGTGTATGACGCCACCTATGATTATGCTTATCAGCCGAGCAGCGATTACCTGGACAACGAATGGGACATCTGGTGGACCACCAACAGCAGCTATCAAGTGGCCAATTTCCAATTGCAATACGTAGGCCCCTCCCCTGCCCCGAATCGCAACATGCTAGTCGAGGTCACCAACCTCAGCATGCCCAACCCCAACGATCCAAACCGTTTCTACCTGACCGAGATCCCGCTAGGCAGTGGCGATACCGTCAACTATTTCCGTGTCGAGTTCGTCGCCCGCATCAGCAATTCCGACAAGTATTTCGTCAATTCCGGCGATACCCAACCGTTTCAGCTGCGCTGGAATTTCTCATTGAATTTAAGGTTCAGCGTGATCGACCCGCGTGCTCCGGGTGAGAACCGGGAGTACTACGGCTCCTACTTCGGGCGTTACCGGGTGACGTTCTATGTCAAGGAACCGGTACCCGGCTCCCCCACTGAATACACCTTGGTGGAGATGGTCCACTACGACATGAACATGATCGCCTATTACCGCGAGAGCAACTACGGCACCAATCCTCCGGGGGAGTTCTTCACGGCCTTGATCTTGGAGCGCTTTACCGTGGCCGACAGCATCCCCATGCCGGTCGGCGGGGTGGACGTGACCATTCCGGTCGGGTCGGTCATCTTCATGTCGGACGACACCACCCCCGGGCACACCTATTCGTATCGGATCAAACCGGCCATCGGGACGGTGTTCAGCTTCAAGGAAAACTTGGCCCATGCCCCCGACATCCCCTACGGGGTGTTCGTCCCCGGCCGGACGACCACCGATTACGACGAGTTCACCCTGCCAGTCCCCTCGACAGCTTACCAGAACGCCTATTGGCAGGACCAGATCGGATTGTCGGTGTTTATCGACAACGATCACCCCAACGGCATCCCGTTCCCGGCCGGCAATTATTCATCGACCATCACGGTCGAACTGGTCACCAACTATTGAGGCAGCGGCCGAGTGAACATGCGGTCTTCCTCGACGAGGGAGTCGACGGTTTCGAATCCCAATGTATCCAACATCTGTCGGACGGCTTGGTTTTCCAGAGGGGTTGCAGCTGTGGCGGCATCCCCGTAGCGATCGAGTTCCAAACGCCCGTCCTGGACGTTCACCAATGTGCGCGGCCCTCCTACGCAGCCCCCTTGGCACCCCATCCCTTCAATGAAGTTGGCCGGTATGTCACCCTGTCTCAACCGTTCCAACAAGCTTTTGCAGGAAGTGATGCCCGAAACATGGTGTGATTTCACATGGATGGACCGTTCGGGACGCAACCAATCCAGGGTAGTGTGGACAGCCTCACTCACTCCGCCGCTGCGGCCATAGATGCGCCCGGAGCGGGAGCAGTGGTCGCGCTCGTCGTCGGGGCAATCGGCGACAGAGATGCCGGCGGCATCGAGTATGTCGCGCAATTCATGGAACGTGAGCACATAGTCGACCGCATCGGAGATGTCGGCCTCGCGGGCTTCGGCTTTCTTGGCCAAGCAGGGTCCGATGAACACGGTGGAACATCCCGGATGGAGGTGTTTGACAGCCCGGCCGGCTCCGACCATCGGAGAAACCGAAGGGGGCACATGTGGCGCCAACGTTGAGAACAATCGTTTGATCATCGCCAACCAGACCGGGCAGCAACAGCTGGTGAGCACATAATCATCATCGGCAACGATGTTGCGGTCGAATTCCAAGGCCTCCTTGAGGGTGAGGATGTCGGCGAACAGAGCCACCTCGATCATACCGGCGAAACCCAGGCGTTTCAGGGCCGACCTAAGCCGGCCGGGGGTGGCGTCACGGCCGAACTGGCCCGCTGCAGCCGGTGCCGTCAGGGCATAGACCTCATGCTTGGGTGGGACCAACAGGTCGAGGACGGGGAAAACCTCCTTGCGCTCGACAAGTTTTTGAAACTTGCATGCATCCAGACAGGTGCCGCAGCCGGTGCACTTAGCCGCCGAGACGACAATGTCGCCCTGCCCGTCCCGCTCCAAGGCGTTGAACACGCACCCTTGCAGACAAGTTTCCTTCTGGGCTTCGGAACAACCCGTGCATGGGGCGATTGCCATCACCGGGGCGAACGAGTGGGGTTTGAGCAGGCACTCAAGATGATGGGGATCATACACCCCCAGTCCATCCAACGCTGCCCCTGTGCCATTGACCGCATCGGTGGCCGAACGCACCACCTGCACGTACAATTCTTCAAACGTGAGCATGCCGGGTTCCTCCTAGCATTTCAGCCGATCTGTTTTCCTGACAGCATACACCGAGCCTTTCAAGCGTACAATCCATAGATCGGCTGACCACATCCGCTACAACGACCGTCGCGGATGGCCATGCGGCTTTGCTTGGCCGCTTCTCCGCCATAGCTGTGGCTGGCGACCAAGACGGCCGAGCAGTGGGGGCAGACAGTGGCTTGCCACTGGCCCGAGGTGCTGTTGCCACCATAGATGTGCTCGATGCCCGACTCTGCGGCAACTTCGAGCATGCGTTGCAGACAGCGTTCGCTGGTCGGTGGCCGGTCGGCCATCTTCCATTGGGGGAAGAAACGGCTCAGGTGCCATACCCGCACGCCCGCCTCGCGCAATTGCCCACCCAAGCGGCGCACCTGCTGTGCGTCATGGAGCCCTTCGATGATCAAGGTCGTCACTTCGATGACTTTGCCGGCAGTAGCGGCGATGGTGGCGACCGCTTCGAGAACCGGCCTCAAGCTCCCCGAGCAATGGGTGCGGTAGAAGGCTTCGTCCCCTTTCACGTCGATGTTGAAGGCGTCGATGAGGGGCAAGACCCGCTGCAAGGATGGTGCCGAGAACGATCCGTTGGTGACCATGCAATTGAGCATGCCTTGGTCATGCACCAAACGGGCCGTATCGAGCATGTAGTCTTGCCACACGATCGGCTCGCTATAGGTGTAGCTCATGATGCGCGAAGCGCTCGATGCCAAGCTGGCAGCCAGCTGGCCCGGCGTGAGCGCATCGTGGCGGGAGTCTTCCAACCGGCGGTACAACCAGCTCTCCTTCTGGCTGATCTGGTTGTTCTGGCAAAACGAGCAGGTATAATTGCAGCCAAACAGGGCTACCGAAAAAGTCTTGCTTCCGGGCATGACATGATAGAAAGGCTTTTTCTCGATCGGATCCAGGCCCGATGCAACGATCGAGCCATAGCCCAAGGTCCTGATCGTGAGGCCGTGGCGCTCCCTCACCCCGCAAAAGCCTTGTTGGCCTTCGTCCAGCCGGCACATGCGCCAACAAAAATCACAGCGGATGGTTTCGGTCATGCCGTTTGATCCTCTCCGAAAACCAAGGCTTCGAAGACATCGAATGAACAGCCTTCCTCCCTCCAAGCGTCGCTGGACAGTCCCGCCTTCATTGCCAGATGCGAAAGCATTTGATCCTTGCTCCAGCCCTGCTCGGTGGCGACTTGGGGCAGGAACACGGAACGGTGGAAACCACAGCTCAGGATCACACCGTGACGGCCGACCATGATTTCGCGATGGCTGGCGACCGGTTTGGGGACCGTCAAGACCGATATCTCGATGGTCAGGTTTTCCAACTCCTGAAGCCGCACCGGTCGGAAACGGGGATCATGGAAAGCGCTCTCACAAGCCAAGCGTTGCACCAAGCGGAACAACGGCCGCTTGCCGATGATGTTGCCGATGCAACCCCGCAATGAACCGGGTGCGGTCGGTTCGAGTCCGCGTTTCTTCAGGGTGACGAAAGCCCCTTCGTCACCGGTCAAGTCGTCCGGGGGATTGGCGATGACCCGGGCAAGCGTGGGTGAGATGGTACCCGTCAGGTTTTCCACGATGGCTTCACGGGCGATGGCTAACAACAGTTCTTGTGACGAAGAGGTCATGGTTCACCTCCATAACACTGTGCAATAAGCGACAAACTCGGCCTCGGCATACCCCAGAACATCCAAGGACGTGTAATAATCGGCCACCAAACCGATTGCGCCGAGCGAGTACGCCAGAGCCGACACCACCGCAGCCGGGGCTAATCCGCAGATGGAGCTGCCGCCGCTCCGATGCCTGGCGATCACCGCACTCAGATCGCCGCTGGCCAACTCTTGGGCTGCTTCAAGATCATCCTGCCTAACCTTGTCGGCCACATGCCGCACAGGACGGCTGCCGAAGGGCACATGACCGAACCGTTGGCCGTAATGGGTGAAATCGGAGCTGGCTACGATCATGACCGAGGCTGATTCCAAAGCCTCGGTCCCGATGGCTTGCTCGATATCGGAGGCAAGCAAGCGCGCAGCCTCGGGCGTGCTGACATGTGAGACCAAGGCAGTGGCGACACTGATGTTCCGTTCGCGTTCGTGTTGCAGGAAGGCGATGTAAGGCAGGATCATCTCCACGGCGTGCTCCAAGCGGAGGGCGTCGGGGTGTTCGCAGCGCCGGGGATGGGTGCTTGCAAGCAAGTCGAATCCAGCCAGATCGCCCAGCGGGGTTTCATACGAGTCGAAGTGCGCCATGGTCAACCGGTCGGGCGGAATGTGAGCATAATGCGACGGGGCCAGCACGACCACCCGTTCCAATTCCAGCGGGGCATGCAATGCGAAATGGGCCAAGCCACGCGAGGAGAAGGCATGGCCGGCATGGGGCAGCACGGCGAAACGGGCCCGTTCGAAACCAGTCTTGCCTCCGACTGATCGTTGACGGACCGAATCGATGGATTCAGCCACACTCCGTTCCAGTACGTCCGCTGCGGCGCTGTACCACGACCCTGCATAGCGGGCCTTCCTGATGCGGGAAGCCTCATCGCCAATCATGTTCCAGCCCCCCCTTGGTGTCAGTATAATCCCTCCTCACTGCGGCCGCAAGAATCCATCAGCCAACGTGAGAAGCATGAAAAGCCCCGGACGGTCCGGTCCGGGGCAGGATGCAGGAAAGCGTGGATGCCGTTTAGAAAATCGAAGCGGGCTCGTAGTATGTGGCGACATTGGTTTTGTCAACCAGCACCGAGGGGATCACCACCGTTGTCGGCGACTTGGCGGTATGGAAATCGGCGCTCTTTTTGCCATCGATCACATCGATGATGTAGTGGATGCCATCGGCGATCATCGAAGGATGGTAGGTGGCGGTGGCCCGTACCAGCGGGTCGTTGTCCATGATCATCTTGTAGACGACCTTGGATCCGGCTCCACCGAGGGCGACCTTGATGTCCTTGCGGCCCGATTCCTTGATGGCCTGCAGGACGCCGAGCAACACATCGTCATCTTGGCAGAACACGGCGTCGATCTTGGGATACTTTTGCAGGAAAGTCTCCATCAGGGCCAAGCCTTTCTGGGTCGACCAGTCGGCGAACTCATACTTGTTCTGGCCCATCAGGTTGACCAACGAGGCTTCCTTGTTCATCTCGGCGAAGAAGGCGTTCATCCGCTCGGTGTCGATGGTCACGGGCAGTCCGCCCATCGCCACATAATTGGTCAACCCTTCTGCCTTCATCGTCTTGGCCAACCATTGGCCACTGAGCTTGCCGAGGTTGGTGTTGTCTCCAGCGAGGTTCACATAACCGAACGAGGTATCGGTGAGGCCGCGGTCGACGACCATGACTTTGACACCCTTGGATTGGGCTTCCTTCACGATCGGCGTAAGCGGGGCCGACTCATGGGGAAGGATGACCAAGTAGTTCATGCCCCACACCATCAGGTCTTCCACGTTGCGGACCTGGGACGAAGGGCCGTCGGCAGTGACAACACGGAATTCGAATTCTTTGGCACGGGAAGCCTTGATCTCGTCGACAGCCTTGTTGGCCCACCATACGATACCGCCGGTCCAGCCATGGTCGGCGCTCGGGATCGAGACTCCGATCTTGGTGACCTTGGCTTCCTGCGTCCCCTGCGCCCATACGGCGGGAACGATCATCAGCAAGCACAACAGCACGAGAAGCAGTTTCTTCATCTCCAACCTCCTAGTTCTTGTTATTGTATTGCAGCAATACAGCCACAATGATCACGAATCCCTTGGCAGCTTGCTGGAGGTAGGACGACACTCCCCCCAAGACAAGCATGTTGTTGATGATGCCCAGCATGATGGCGCCCATCACTGTCCCGATGATCGTACCTTTGCCGCCCGACATCGAAGTCCCGCCGATAACGGCGGCGGCGATGGCGTCCAGCTCGTACGAGGCGCAGTCGCTGGGGTTGATGCAATTCAGGCGCGACGACCACAACAACGCCGTCATGCCGGCGGTGAACCCGGTGATGATGTAGGGGATCAACTTGATAGTCTGCACGCTCACCGCCGAATAGCGGGCCACCTGTTCATTGGCCCCTACAGCGCAGACGTAGCGGCCGAAGCGGGTGTCGTTCAACAACACGTGCAACACCACCGCCGTGATGAGGAAGACCCAAACCGGAACAGGGATGCCGATGAACACCCCCGAACCGATTTCCGGGAACACCGTGTTTTCAGACAGGATGTTGCCGGCTCCCGAGAAGTATTGGATGAGAGAGCGGAAAATCGACATCGTTCCGAGCGTGGCGATGAAGGGAGCGATCCTTCCTTTGGTGACCAACAAACCGTTGAACAGGCCGCAGAAGGCTCCGAAGACGACCGAGAACAGCACTGAGAGGATCACGGCCAACACCGAATCTCCCGGGAACAGATTCAGGAAAAAGATGGTGATACCGCCGGTGAAAGCCGTCATCGAACCGACCGACAAGTCGATGCCCCCGCTGATGATGATCAGTGTCATGCCCAACCCGATGATGCCGGTATAAGAGATTTGGCGGAGGATGTTGGTCAGGTTGCGGAACTGCAGGAAGTTCGGCCAGCCGACTATGATGGCAAGAATGAACAGCAACACGAACCCGAAACCGGTCGAATGCTCGCTGATTTTGAATGTCTTGATGAACCGGACGATGCCGGTGCGGTTGTTGTCGTCACCCATTGATTTGGTTCCCCTTGATTCCGGTGGCATGGAACATGATTTCTTCCTCGTTGATGTGTTCCCCGTCCAGGCAACCCATCACGGAGCCCTCCTTCATGACATAGACCCGGCTGCACATCCCGATGACCTCCTCCATCTCCGAGGAGATGAGGATGCAGGAGATGCCGTCGGCGGCGAGACGGTGGATGAACTCGTAAATCTCGCGCTTGGCGTTGACGTCGATGCCGCGGGTGGGTTCGTCGAGGATGAGGATCTTCGGATTGGTGTCGACCCAACGGGCCAGGTACACCTTTTGCTGGTTGCCTCCGCTGAAGTACTTCAAAGCCATCTTCTTGCTGGCGGCAACGATGTTGAACGCCTTCACATAGGTCGCAGCGGCAGCCGCCTCGGTTTTTTTATCGATCAGGCCACGCCTGAGGTAACGTTTGAGCGAAATGAGGGAGATGTTCTGCGGAATGCCGAAGTTCATCACGATCCCTTTGCCCTGGCGGTCCTCACTGATGTATCCCAAGCCCGCTTCCACCGCATCGTTGGCGTTGCGGATGTGGATGGGGCGCCCATCCAACTTGATGGTGCCGCTATCGATTCTCCTGAGGCCCATGATGGCCTCGGCCGTCTCGGTCCTGCCCGCCCCCACCAAGCCAGCGAATCCCAAGATCTCCCCTTTCCGTAAGGAGAACGAGACCCCGCGAAGCAATCCTTTGATGGAAAGGTCGTCGACTTCGAGGATCACGTCCTGGGCCAAGCGGTTCTTCTTGGGTGGGAAGACTTGTTGGAAGTCGCGCCCGATCATCTGGCGGGCCAAATCGGCCTCGTCGACGTTCTTGATTTCGTCGACGCTGATCAACAACCCGTCGCGCAACACGGTGACCCGGTCGCATATGGCTTTCACCTCATGGAGCTTATGCGACACGAATATGATCGTGACGCCTTGGGAGCGTAACTGGCGCATCAGGGTGAAGAGGGTATGGACCTCATGGGCCGTCAACGTGGTGGTCGGCTCGTCCATGATGAGGATGCGGGCATGCAGCATGAGGGCTTTGGAGATCTCGACCATCTGTTTCTCGGCCACGCTGAGGGTGCTGACCAACCGGTCCACCCCCACGCTCATGCGCAATTCGGCCAACTGGGCGGCAGCAAGCTCGCGCATGCGGTTTTTGTCGAGCAAGCCCGATTTCAGGCGGATCTCATTGCCCAAGAATATGTTCTCATACACCGTCAGGGTGTTGATGAGGTTGAATTCTTGGGGAACGATGGAGATGCCCAGCCGTTTGGCACTGATGTAGTCGGGCACCGTGACCGACTTGCCGTCGATGGCCATGCTCCCCGCGCTACTCTGGTAGATCCCGCTGATGATCTTGATCAAGGTCGATTTCCCAGCGCCGTTTTCTCCGATGAGCCCCATCACCTCGCCGCGTTTGATCTGCAACGAGATGCGGTCGAGGACCCGCACACCGGAGAATTCCTTCACGATGCCATCCAAACTGAGGATGGCATCGGAAGCGGTGCTGGTTGCACTGGGCTGTTCCATCAATTCTCCATAGCCTTGTCGAAGGCGACATTGGATGGATCGAAATCGATGCCCTTGACGAAGTCCAAGGCATCCTTGGCGCCATACACCCGTTCCATGCCGTTGTCTTCCCATTCGACCGACAACGGTCCTTTGTACCCGGCGGCATTGGCCTCGCGGACGATCATCTCGAAGTCGACATCGCCATGGCCTGGCGACACAAAGTTCCAACCGCGCCGCAGATCGCCGAATTGCAGGTGCGATCCGAGAATCCCGCTGCGGCCATCGAGCCTGACCATGCTGTCCTTGATGTGGACGTGGTAAATGCGGTCGGCGAAGTCGCGGAAGAACAAGGCCGGGTCGATCCCCTGCCATTGCAGGTGCGAGGGATCGAAGTTGAATCCCAGGACGGGCCTCCGGTCGAATTTCTTCAGCAAGCGCTGGGCGGTGTAATAGTCGAAGGCAATCTCTGAGGGGTGCACCTCCAGAGCGAATTTCACCCCGCAGCGCTCGAACTCATCGAGAATCGGTGTCCATAACTGATAAATTTCCTGAAAGCCCGCCTCGACCATCTCCTCCGAAGTTCCCGGGAAGCTGTACAGATATTTCCAAATGGGGGAACCCATGAAGCCGGTGACCACCGTGCAACCCATGTTCTTGGCCGCCTGGGCGGTGTATTTCATCTGCTGGATGCCCCATTCGCGGATCTTGGGGCCGTTGCCGGCACACTCTTTGGGGGCGAAGCCATCGAGACGGGGGTCTCCGAAGGCATCTCCGACACACTGGCCGGCCAGGTGGTTGCCCAATGCAAAGCACTTCAAGCCGTGCTTGGCCAAGATTTTCTTGCGTCCCGCCACATAGTCGGGATCCTTGGCGGCCCGTTCCACGTTCATGTGGTCGCCCCAACAGGCGATCTCCACTCCATCGTAGCCCATGCCGCTCACCAGGCGGCACATCTCCTCAAACGGGAGGTCGGCCCATTGTCCGCTAAACAACGTGATTGGTCGTGCCATGTCTCTCTCCTTTCACTCACAGGTCGATCCATTGCGAGCCGCTGGCCGAACTGGCCACGCAAGCCCCGATGAAACGCACTCCATCCAATCCCTCTTGTACGGTCGGGAAGGCGATGTCGGCTTGAGTCAACGCACCGCCGCCGATCTTCTTGGCCAGTGCATTGGCATACGCTTTATAGATGTTGGCAAAGGCCTCGAACACTCCCTCTACATGCCCTGAGGGGATCCGTGAGAAGGCTTGGGCGGCGGGGACGAACCCGTCGCGGCCGCGCGAGATGCGCCGAGCTGGCTCGCCGAGCTTGACGAGCCGGAAATGGTCGGGATCCTCTTGGAACCATTCGATCGTCCCCTTGGAGCCGAACAGGCGCACCCTGAGGGCGTTGTCGTAACCGATGGCGATCTGGCTGGACCAATACAGGCCTTTGGCGCCGCCTTCGTATTCGACCATGATGGAGGCGTTGTCGTCCAACACGCGGCCAGGGACGAACGTGTCCAAGCGGGCGCTCAGGCGTTTGATCTTCAAGCCAGTCATGGTGGCCACCATGTTCTCGACATGCGACCCGATGTCCCCGACGCAATTGGACTTGCCCGATTGGGCCGGGTCGGTCCTCCAGGCGGCTTGGCGGTTGTCGCCATCCTCGCTGCGGGTGGCCAACCATTCTTGGGGGTATTCGGCGTTGACGAAGCGGATCTCCCCGATTTCGCCCGAGCGGACCAACGCAGCGATCTGCTTGACCACAGGATAACCGGTATAGGTATAGGTGACGCCGAACAGCAGGTCTTTCTGTTTGGCCAACTTGACCAATTCCTCGGCCTGGGCCGTTTCCACTGTCAACGGTTTATCGCTGACCACATGGATGCCCTGCTCCAAGAACGCTTTGCAGATGGCGTAATGGGACGAGTTGGGAGTCACGACCACGACGAAATCGATGCGGTCCTTGCGCATGGCCTCCTTGCGGGCCATCTCGGTGAAATCGGCATAGACGCGGTCCTCGTCGAGTCCCAAAGAACGGCCGAAGGCCTTGCCTTTGTGGGCATCGCGTGAAAAGCATCCGGCGGCCAAACGGGCCAGGTCGTCCATGCGGATGGCGGTGCGGTGGACATCGCCGATGAACGCTCCCGGACCTCCGCCCACCATGCCGTAGGTCAGTTTTCGGACGCTGCCGACAGTTTTACTTGCTTCGATCACGTCACCCTCCTCCTTATCTTGCGGATATGGTAGGGATGGTGGAGCAATGAACGGACCATGAATCGAGAAAGCGGTTTCTACGTCACCGACCGCCAAAGCACCGAATCCGACCCTTCATGCCTTGAACAACACGCATCCCGATGGACAAAGTATCGAATCGCACAGGCTTGAATTGAATATCCAAAATTGACTTGGCATGTAATTAATTGACATATCGTACAAAGCGAAACTTTCAAGGCCCCCTGTGGTTGTTGGGAAAACATGGCTGGTACCGGCTCACCGTATGTGACAAACAGCCAGCATCTTCTTTGGTTCTTAAAAACACTCTTCTTATGTCAGCCCTTATGAGATTATATAACTTTTTTAATAGTAATAATTTATATAACTAATACACAAGTCTATCAATATTTTGTAATGACTTATCACAAAATAATTGCTACCTATTGACACAAGTTATAAAAACAGATATATTCCATTTCAACAGGAATCAAGGGTATCGGACACCATGCGCAGCACCACATATAAACGAACATTGGCAATCATCTCCCTGCTGCTCTTCGCCTTCAGCGCTTTTTCCGTCACCTTTGCGGAATTGGCTCCCCGCGAGGTCCAACTGAACACCGAAGTCGAACCGTATTCGGCTTTGACGGTCAACAACGGGCAGGCGAGTGCCTCGGTCCCGGTTGGCAGCGGATCCGAGATCGGCTACACCTACCAAGGCAACCAATTGGTCAACCTGACGGTCACGAGCACCAACGGCATGAAGATGGTCAACCAGTCCAATCCCAGCGCCACCATCGCCTACAGCATGACTCTCGACTACGGCAACGGCCATGTGGCAGTGGTCAATGGGGTGGCCAACGCCCTTGTCGACAACGCCGGCACCTACGATCTGTCCAAGTCCATGGTGGTCACCCCGGTATCGGGCATGCATGTTGCAGGGACTTACAGCGACACCCTCACCTTCACCATCACGGCCAATCTCTGAAGCGAACCACTCGATCGGGCTCCATTTTCACATTCGTCATTGACAGACTTGGAATCGATGTGGAAGTATGTCGGTGTGATTGTCGAAGAACGCCGGGCCAGGATCATCGAGTTGCTCAAGCATGAACGGACCTTGAAGGTCACCTCGCTTATCGAACAGTTCAATGTTTCCATCGAGACGGTCCGCCGCGACTTGGAGTATCTCGAGGCCAATGGTTTTCTGAAACGGGTGTATGGCGGGGCGATCCGCACCGATGCCTTTGGCGACGAACCGGCTTATGAGAAGCGCGAAGTCAAAAACCTTGCCGCCAAGAAAGCCATCGCGATCGAAGCTGCCAGACTGATCGAGGATGGCGACACCGTCTTTTTCGACATCGGGACGACCTGTCTGGAGGTAGCCAAACTGCTTTCAGACAAGAGGGACCTCAACATCATCACCAATTCCTTCATGATCGCCAAGGAGATGACAGCCTTCCCCAACTGCCGGGTGTTCCTCTTGGGGGGCGAACTGCGCAAAGGGGAACTGTCTGTCTCGGGATTCTTATCTGGTTCCAATGTGGACTGTTTCAACGCCGACAAAGCCGTCATCGGCGCCGGAGGCATCACCGTGGAAGCCGGGATCACCGATTACCATCCCGAGGAAGCCAGCGTCAGGCGCAAGATGATCGAACGGTCCAAATACAGCATCGTGGTGGCGGACAGCAGCAAGTTCGGGGTGGTCGCCATGAACAGCGTCTGCCCGCTGGGGAAAATCGGCGTCGTCATCACCGACGCAGCACTTCCCAAAGATTTCAGACGCACCCTGGACAAAGCTTCGGTGCCGTTCGTCGTGGCTCCCATTCCCACTTGATTGA
>CAZJAK010000027.1:0-28971 GCA_964543935.1 uncultured Spirochaetaceae bacterium | reverse complement strand
GCAAGTAACAATTGCTACTCAAACAGCATAGCAGACCGGGGAGGAAAAAGCAATGGAAAAAGTTCGGAAGTCGATACTATTCCGAGCTTTATTTTAGAATATTTATGCGTTTTCAAGTTTGAGTGTGAAAAAATTGAGGAAGTTCACACTCCATTGGCCTCGATGGTCGCCACCACCGCACCATAGTCATCCACCACATTGATCACGCTGTGGTTGGAACCCGAAACCTCGGTCGTCACCGGGTCGAGGTTGTAATTGGTGGTGTTGCTCATGATGACGTTCTTGCCATTGAGCAAGTCCCAGTCGGATTGGACAGCGCCACCGAACGGGCCGTACTGGAAGCTGTACAAGGTCTCCTCGATGGTCTTGTGGTGGTTGCTCTCACCCATGTCGAGCGTCACCACATGCTCGTAATCCTGGTACAGGTTCACCGTCGCGCTAAAGGCTTTGGGAGCTTTTCCCTTGTCAAGGCCGACACCGCGAGCGGTCAGAGCATCATCTTCGGTCATGGCAAGGTCGCAACCCGCCACAACAACGATGGTAGCCATGATGATGATTATAAAAGCAATGCGGGACACATGTCTGGATTTCATACTCGTTCTCCTCTCTATTAGAAATACTGCACAATATTTGTCATAAAAAGTGCTATTTCCTAATCCAAGAGCATGATACTCCAGATTTATCCAACATGATAGAGGAAAAGTGAAATGTTCCACCATGAACATCTATCTGAGAGGTTCTCAGGTGTTCCTTTCTAATTCTTTCTCCAAATTTTTTTGCAACAAATTGACTTGCGTCATGATATTCTGCCGTTCAATTTCCTGACTCTTCTGAGTGAAATACTCATGACAGCTGCACTGCGCATCCATCATATTCACCATTGTATGCTATAATTATTACTGATTTATAATTTTTACAACTTAGGAGTGGTCGTATGAGAAAGCCTTCAGCAAGTCTTGGATTCTTATTGGTAGTGACCTTGCTCGTCGCATGTGTGGCAGACCCGGTTTTTTCCTTTGCAGACATCGAAGGGGAATGGGACTTTCCGGATGGAGCACACGTGAGCGTGGTCGCCACCACCATGATCGACATCGCTTGGACTGACGGTGCAGTCGATTACTTCACCTACAGCGATGGAAACCTTGACGGGACACGATTCGAAGGCACCTACACCAGCGTCGAGAACGATATCGAAACCGCAACCAATCTGACCGTTACCATGACCTTAAGTCTTCAAGACGGGAAACTCACGGTGAGCTGTACCGGAGAAGGGCCATTGAACGGCAAGACCTTCAGCGCAGGGACCAAAGTCCTCTGAACTAGATTACTCCCCCACGCTCCAAAATTCATGGCATGCTCGGTGACTTTTTTGAAACCTTCTGCCCCAAGCGGCGTATAATGGCATAGGATGCTCATGATGGACGCTCAGTCGACACACGACCGTGCATTGCAACAAGTTGGAACCAACCACACTGATGAGGACGACGCACAGGCGGTGTACCGGACCTTGCATGGGGAGAGTGAAGCTTTTTCCATTATTGTGCGCAGCTACACCCCCCTCTTCTACTCCCTCATCTCACGCATGGGCATCGCAGGTTCCCAAGAGGACATCGAGGACAACCTGCAGGAGATATTCTTACGGATGTACCGGGCGTTGCCGAGCTACGATACCAAAAGGCCCTTCTTTACATGGGCTTACACCGTGGCCCTCAACTGGATCCGCTCGCAGCGCAGAAGCATGAAATCCCGAAGCTTGGTCCGCAAGGTCGTATACGACGAACAAAATGCACTGCTGCAAGGCACTGATCACAGCGCCCAGCCCGAGCAGACCCTCTTGGCACAGGAAGCCGACCGAATGCTCGCTGAAGCTGTCCGATCATTGCGCAGGCCGTACCGGGAAGTATTCGTGTTGCGCATGATGCAAGAGCTTTCGGTGACCGACACAGCCCGGATCATGAAGATTCCGGAAGGCACGGTGAAGACCTACCTGTACCGCGCCAAAGAGGAACTGCAGGCATGGTTCAGCTCCCGTCAATGGAGCGCCTATGAATGAAACCGACACATATGTCGTGCGTATAACATGAGAAAGGAGAACTGGCGATGAAGTGTCGCGATTGTCAGGCCTATATCGAACGTTGGTTGGAGGACCACCTTGCCGTACGACCCACCTCTGATGGATTACCGGCGGAAGTCCTCGACCATCTGGCCACCTGCCGCGCGTGCTCGCTGCAGATGGAGACAGCCAAGCGGATTGCCGGAAGTGCTATCGACACGTCCATCGAGATGCCGGAGGGCATGTCGAGCCGGGTAGAACAAGCCGTCATGGCCTCCATCAAGCAAGAAGAACGGTTCAGCATCCGCCGTCGCTCTCCATTTGGAGCAACCCGCTACATCATCGCTGCCGCGGCCCTGGTGGTGGCCTTGATCCCCGTCCTCGACATATTGGACCAAGATCCGCTTTCGGGATCACAGGTGCAAAGCGAATTTGCCTCGGTAACCTTGAAGCTTGAAGAACCGCAAGCCCAGACAGTCGTGGTGGTGGGAGATTGGAACAATTGGGACCCACAGATCGACTACCTCGCCAAGGCGAGCCCGGAAGGCCCGTGGGTGATCGACATGCAACTCAAGCGCGGTCAAGAATACCGCTACCAGTTCGTGATCGACGGGAAGATATGGAAAGCCGATCCCCTCGCCTACCTGCAAGTGGACGATGGCTTCGGCGGCAAGAACTCGGTAATCGAGATGTAGGAGTAAGGCATGAAAAAGTTCTTGATAACCGCAATCTTGGTTTTGATGACCGCCACACTGGGCGCTGCCATCCCAACCCAAACAGCATTTTTAGCGGAACTCGGTGCTGGACTGCACCAACGGGGTTGGACCGATGTGGAAATCGATTCCTTCATGGCCCAAGCGCACCAGCAGGACTGGTCTGATGCATTGCAAGCAGATCCCGCCGTGATTGCTTTCGCCCTCCATTACGGAATCAAGGAACAAGGAGCACCTGTTTTACCCGAGTCCGCCGTATTTCAAGCACAGGTTGCCTTGGAATTCGCCCGTGAAACGGCCTCGTTGCAACGATTGGGTTATCAAGGGCAGACCATCGCCCAAGCGGGAGCGCGGGGAATCAAGGATGTGGTGGACGACCTCGCCAAGCAGAAACTGTCCGGCTCCGATCCTTTGTTCGGTCAGTACATCAAAAGCATGGTCCATGCCAATGTGGCTGCCAAGCTAGCATCCCAAAGCCAGCGGGGAGGTCCAGGACAAGCGAACCAGAATAACAACCGAGCCCAACCGGGCATGTTCGGCCCCCCCGGACAAGGAAACGGGAACAAACGGGAAGCCCCACCAGCCCCAGGGAGATAGGAGTTCACCATCGTGTCCAGATCGTTAGCGAGACATATCGTTCACTTAGCCATCCTGGCGCTTGTTGCAAGCGCCAGCCTCTTTGCCGATTCGGGTCCCCCGCAGATGGAGCAACGGCTGCAGTCGACCGGCTGGTCCGACTCAGAAAAGAAACAGGTCCTTGAAACATTGACCCAAGCCGGTCAGCAGCAAATCCCCATGGAATCGCTCGAGCTCAGACTGGATGAAGGCTTGGCCAAACACGTTGCTCCCCAAGCCATCCAAACGGCATTGGAACGGGAGATCGAAGCCTACACCCTTACCCGTACTATCGTGACACGCGTGTTGCAACCAACCCAAGCCCAACAGGTGCTGGCCGACAGCTCGGTCTGGAGCAGGATCGCCACCATGTATCAACAGGGCGTGAATGAAACGGAGTTGACCAGATTGCTCAACGCATTCAACCAGCAGACCTCAGCTGAAAAATGGAGCAACCTTAAGTATGGCGCAGGCCTCTTGCTGGCCCTGCGCCAATGGGGATTGCCGAACGAGCAGAGCCAGGCAGTCGTCGAAGCCCTGTCGCGTTCGCCGATTCCTGGAGCAGATTACCGCTTGGTGATGGACCTGTTCAATGCAGCCTTGCTCAAGCGGGTGACACCGACCGAGATGGCCGAACGGATCATCCAATCGGCTCCGAAAAGCCGTTCGATCAGCGTGCTCGAACGCCAAGTCCGCTAACCAGAGGAGACCTTGATGCGCACAAAACCATCTTGCATCCCGTTGCTTTGTTGCATGATGATGCTGATCATGCTCCCGCTGGGAGCCAGGACATCTTGGTATGTCGGGACATTCGCCGATTACCGCCTTGACACCGAGGGGCTCACGGATGAACACACCGCCCGTGGAGCGCTCAAACTCAACTTCGATTACCGGACCATGCTTGGTGAAATTGGCTACCTGGCAGCCTTCAGCTATGGTGAACTGCACTATGATGTGCTGAACATGAACTTGTCAGACTACATCTCCACCACGGTCGACAGCAGCATCTACTTGGAATCAGGTGAATTGCAAGCCTCGCTGAGGGCAGATATTTCCCTCCTCGGCAATGACGTCCTGCCCTACATTACTCCGGCTTGGTCGTTGGGCTACCGGATGGAACGAGGCTTCAGGTCGCTCAATCCCTCTGTGACCTACTCGGGATGGATGTCCGACACAGTCCTGTCCAACGGCATCACCGTGGGATTCAGCCACGCCCCGATCGTGGAACTGCGCTACTCGGCCGCACTCGGTGCCGCCTTGGACAGGCAACGCGACAGCGGCCTGACCGACTTGGACATCTCGGTGCAGGCAGCTCTCGACGGCTTGGTGGGATTCTTGATCGACTGGAGCCTGTACGGTTCGTTCGGCTACCTGCATCCCGCCGACCCCAGCGTGGCCACTATTTCACCTGCCGTCGGGGCACGCATCCGGTTTACTCCCTCCAAAACCTTCCAGTTCATGTTGTCACCACAGCTGCAAGCGGTCTACATGCTGGCAACGAGCGAATGGGAGGTGGACATGGATGCCACCCTCCGTTGCGATGTCGCGCTGGGAGAACGGGTCTATTGGTACGCCGAATCGAATGTGGCCACTGATTTGGTGGTTTTGTCCTTGACGTCTTTTCAAGTAACCAGTGGAGTGGATGTGGCCTTCTGAACAACCTTCCGGTTAGGCTTGTGTCGGCTTCTCAACCGGTAGCCGCAGTACGACCGCCAAGGCCGTCGCAATGGCCGAGACGATCAGGATGCCCAAGCCCAGACCGAACATGTTGCTGAAAAATCCCAGCAACAAGGCGAACAGCACGGCAAAAAGCGTTTCGGCTTGCGACTCGACCGAGAGCGCCGAAGCGAGGGAAGCCTTGTCCATCCGCTCGGTCACATAAGCGATGCCCATCGGCTTGCGCAGGTTCTCGATCATGTAGATGCCCACATACAACACCACCGCAACCAGCGGCACACCGGCCCAATAGGCCAGCCCGCTCAGAATCCCGCAAATCACTCCGAAGAACAACAGATAGTTCAACGGTGTCGCGAGCGTGGTGTAGCGTTCCGACAACTTGCCCGACGAACGCGAAGCATAGGCGGTGAGGAAATACAACGCACTATAGATAGCCCCGGTCAACAAGGCGGTGCGCTGGTCGTCCTGCACGGCCAACAGGATGGGAATGGCGATGGCCAATTGCTTCAACACCGGCTGAAGATAATCTTTGAGGGCCTTGTAATAACCGGAATAGAGTGATTGGTTGGCGATCGAGCGCACCAAGCCCTTGCGTTTGAGACTCTGTACGAGAGAACGGAACACGGCGAGGAATTCTGATGCAATCGTCTTGTCGCTGGTGTGGCGCGGCCCGTCCAGATACTTCGGGTAGCTGAAAATCAACAGCATGTCGAGTGTGTAGGGAATGATGGTGAACAGGAACACAGGGGCATACGAGCCATGCCAGAAAACTAAAATGGCTGCTATCATGGCAGACACCCCCGCTCCTGTTTGGCTCCACGACCTGGTGTGGCCGTAATAATGGGTCTTCAAATGTCCCCAGTTGTTCCGTTGCAGATAATCGAAGATCATGGCCTTGTGGGTTCCGGTCCTGAAGGCGTCCCCGCCAGCGTACACCAGCATGGCCAAGAACAGCATCCAATAGGATGAAGCACGATAAAACACGAGGAACGACACGATATAGGATACAAACGAAACGGCCATGGTGCGCCGTCGCCCCAAGGTGTCGGCGATGATGCCGGTGGGGATTTCCATGATGTTGATGCAAACTTCGCGGGCAGCGTACAAAGTGCCGATCTCGAGGTAACTCAAGCCCTTTTCCAAAAAGAACAACATCAAAAACGGCTCATAAAAGCGCAGGTCCTTGAGAAACCCGTATAAACAGAACTTATAATATTGCAGGTTGCGTTCGAAATCGAGCGGCAACGGCTTGTCTTGGTCCATGCTTCACACCTAGGAAAATTTCCAGAATTCACTCAATTAGATGATCACCTACCATTACCATGCCAGGGTCACAGGCGCTTCAAGGCCCGCTCAGCCGCCAGTTTACCGGTAACCACCGAAATGGGCAATCCTGACGGGCTGAAGGTCCACTGCCCCGCTTGCTGGACATCGGGTAGCGGGGTTTCGACCGATTTGGCGATGCGCCTCATGGCATGCTCGACAGGCATGACCGGATTGTCGAACGCCCACCCGGTGATGGCCCCCTCGCTGTTGCCCGTCAAGCGCTCTATGGTCAGCGGAGTGGACGAGAACCGCTCGATGATGGCTTTGTCCAAACCAGGATACAGCGACCCAGACAACGCCTTGACCATCTCATCCTCGCAGAAGGTCTTACACTCGTCATACCAGCCCGACTCATCGATGATGCGCGTCAGACGGTAGTCGAACAGGGTGCTGATGATGATGCCGGTCTTTCCTTCAGGAGCCAACGAGCGGTCGCGCATGGCTGGAAACGATATCTCATAGGTCGTATTGGCGAAATACTGGCCCAAATACTGCTTGGCGGCAGCTTTCTGGTGTTCGGGGTTATCTGAAGCATCGCGAGGGAATGCTTCAGATTGGACAGGCGACAAGCCCTTGGTCTTGGGAGTGTAAAACAGGTGGGCGCTTGACACCTGCTCGAAATGTTCCACCGGCAGGTCCACCGCCAGGTAGAGGGTGAAGATGGAGTCCCCGCCGTGCAACGTATCCAACAGATCCCTGCGTTTCTGCAAAGAACTGCGCACCTCAGGATCTTTGAGGGTGGAATAATCGATCGAGCGATACAAATGGCGCAAGTCGGCGGCCCAAATCAGTTGGCGGTATGTATAGGTCTCACCGTATTGGTCCATAACCGTATGGCCGTTCACATCCACGCTTTCAATGGTCAAGCCTGTCCTGACCTCTCCCCCATGCTGCTCCACATAGGTGCGCATCGCCTTTGGAATCATCCGCGTCCCGCCTCGCGGATAATTGTAATCAAGGTACAAGCTGAAGTAGCTCAAGGCAAAGAAGGTCGGGGTATCCTTGAAGAAATGCTGGGCGATGATATCGACCAGCGCTTGATTGTTGGTGAACTTCTTCAAATACGTCCCCACCGGCTCGTTGAGTTTGGCCAATTTCGGCATGGTGCGGATGTACTTGAACAACCATGGCAACAAGGTTTTCCTTACGTATTTCAGATCGGTCATCGTATCTAAAAACAACGGATTGTCGATACCGTAGAGGATGTCCATGTAATCCATGATGCGCCTGATCTCGGCCAGGATGGCGCCTATGTCCGAGCGGTTCTCGGGGAACAACGCTTCGAGCAATTTCCCATACTCCGCCAAACTTTCTTGGGTCTCGACCTTGATCATCTTGTCGGCCACCCCAAGCGAGACGGCACTGCGGATGAAATCGATGTCGATGCCCAGCTGCTTGAACATCGGAAAGACGATTCCCGAGCTCTCGATCGAACGGATACCCTGATCGAATAAAAATCCGTTACGCTCGAAGGAATTCACATGGCCGCCGACCTGTTCTTGGCGTTCACAGACCAGCGTGCGCTTTCCCTTCCTCGTGCAATAGGCTGCAGCTGTCAAACCCGCCATGCCGCCACCGACCACGATTACATCATACGTCATCGTTGTGTTTCCCCTCTGCTTCGGGTCGCTTCACCGCATTTGACGCACCCAACCTGTTTGAACAGATCACGGTCGATACATGACATCGAGAGGACGAACGGTCAGTTGTGGTGCGCATGATTGACGAAAATTGTAGCATAGAAGTTTTGCCTCAGCGAGAGAAAAACCTATAATCATATCAACTTTTCAGCACAAAATTGTGACTATTATGTTATGATAATCATCAATAATCCAAACTCAGGGAGCCTGTGTGCCTGCATTTATGTTCTCAACGCTTCCGATGGTACTGGGAGGAACGGATGGCCAGGACATCCGGCAGGGTGATCCGATTCATGGCGGCGGTCGCACAAGCAGTTGCACGCATCATGCCATGGAGACACCTCGGAACATCAATACATCGGCAACCGCTCGAAGATGATGCTTACATAGAAGGGTATCTCGGGTTGGCGTCTGATGGTACCATCATCAAAGTCAACCGAGCCTATTGTCGCATGTCGGGTTACCACAACACCGATCTCGTGGGAAAGTCGATCCGGGAATTGGAAACAAACTGCAATGAAATTTCCATCAGCACCTATCTGGAACAAGGCGATGCCAACACCCCGGCTGTCTTCAAGACGAAGCATCGATCCCAACTGGGTGAAACCCTCGAGCTCGAAGTATCGCTCTTTCACACATCTCGCAGCCTTTGTGCACTGGAATGTTTGTGTCGACCAGTCGGTGCGCAATCCTTGCAGGATACCTCCGACTTGTTGCGTTATGTCATCGAGCACAGCCGCAGCGCCATCGCCATCCATGACTGCAACCTGCGTTATCTGTACGTGAGTCAACGATACCGTGACGAATACCATATCCCCGACATTGACATCATCGGCAAACACCATTACGAGGTGTTGCCCGACCTGCCGCAGAAATGGCGCGATGTGCACCAGCGTTGCCTCAAAGGCGAAGTACTCAGCGCCGATGACGACGTGTATGTGCGGCCCGACGGCAGCATCGAGTGGACGCGCTGGGAATGCCGGCCTTGGTACACCCCCGATAAGCACATCGGCGGCATCGTGGTGTACACCGAACTGGTCACCGACCGCAAACGCATAGAAGTCGAATTACGCCGCGCCAGCGAACACTAGGAGAAGCTGATCCGCTATGCCAATGCGCCAATCATGGTCTGGGATGCTGGGCAACGCATCACCCGGTTCAATCATGCCTTCGAGGAACTCAGCGGACGGACAGCCGAAGAGCTTGTGGGGCACCAAGTAGGAGAATTGTTTCCCGAAGACCAGCGCGAGACCATTCTTGCCAAGCTTGAACACCAGCAAAGTGTTTTCAACGCTCCGGCGATCGAGCTTACGATTCCCAGAACCGATGGCTCGCTGCGGACTGTGTTGTGGAATTCATCACCGATCAACGATGATCAAGGCAATCAACGCATTTCCACCATCGCCCAATGCCTCGATATCACCGACCGCAAGGCATCGGAGCACCGCATCGCCGAACAGCTCAGTGAATTGCAAAGGTGGTACGATGTGATGCTTGACCGCGAGCAACGGGTCATTTCGCTCAAAGATGAGGTGAATGCGTTGCTTGATGAGCTTGGCCGGCCGCATAAATACCTAAACGAAAGGCCGGAGGAATTGTCATGAACTCCCATGCAACCAATCCGTCGGTGCCCAAGCGGTACCTCGTAATCCTGCTGCTGATGCTGATTGTGCTCCCGATCCAATCAGCGTATGCATCGGCTCCGATGCGCGCACTGTTAACCGAGGAGGAACTGGCTTGGTTGGACGCCCATCCGGTCATCCGGGTGGTGCAGGATCCCGTATGGCCACCTGTGGAATACCTTGACGACAAAGGCCAGCTAGCCGGTATGTCCAACGACTACCTCATGCTCATCGAGGAGGGATTGGGCATATCCTTCGAACGGGTCACGGGTCTGACCTGGCAGCAAGCATACCAGCTGCTGCGTACCTGGGAGATCGACATGACCACTTCGGTGGCTGAGACGGTTGAACGGGCCACCTTCTGGGCTTTCACCGAACCGTACATGCGCATTCCTCTGGTCATCGTGTGCCGCAACGATGTCGCGTATATCGGTGACATGCGCGAGCTGTCTGGCAAACGCATCGCCGTGGTCGAACACTACGCCGCCTACGACTGGATACCCCGCGATTATCCCGACATCGACATGATGGCGGTAGCTACGGTCGAAGCGGGCTTGAAAGCTGTGCAGCGCGGCGAAGCATTCGCCCTGATTGAGAACATGTTGGTTGTTGGGCATTACCTGACACAGATGAGCCTGGCGACGACCTTGAAGATCGCTGGTGAAACACCTTACGAGAATGCCCAATCGATGGCGGTCCGCAAGGATTGGCCGCTACTCGTCTCGATCTTGGACAAAGCCCTTGCGAGCATCCCGACCGAGCAACACACCGCCATCTACCGCGCATGGCTGCCGGTGCGCTACGAACATCATGCCGACACTACCCGCCTTATCCAAGCCATAGTCATCGCTGTGGTGATGATGGCGGGTCTTGGGTTCTGGATATCGTTGCTCAAACGTGAAATAGACAAACGGAAATTTGCTGAACAGACCGCCAAGCTCAGCGAAGCCCATTTCCGGCAGTTGTTTGAAACGGCTCCTTTACCCATGGGACTGACGAACAAGGAAGGCGTCCTCGTTGAAGTGAACAACCAATGGCGCGAGGTCTTTGGGTATTCCATAGAGGACATCCCCACCGTAGAAGCGTGGTATGAGTTGGCTTATCCGGATGAAGCCTATCGAAAGTCGGCCATCCAGCAATGGCAAGCCTCTCTTGATACGGCCAAAGCCAGTGAGGCCAAGCTCATCGAACCGAAGGATTACCACATCAGGTGCAAGGATGGCGACATCCGCTCCATGCAGATTTCCGGAACCATCATCGGTGAGCGGATTTTAGCGGTATTCTTCGACATTACCGAACGCCGTGCGGTCGAACTGGAACATCGGGCCTTGCTTGTACAAGCTGAACAAACCCGAAAAGCAATCCTCAGCGCATTGGAAGACCAAAAATTGGCACAGGAGTCGTTGAAAGCCAGCAATGCCACCCTTGACGCAGCCATTCGGAGCATGACCGATGCCGTGTTCATCACCGATTGCGGTGGCCGCATCATCTTGTTCAACCAAGCCTTCGTCACCTATCATCGTTTTGAGAGCGAGCAGGCTTGCATGCGCTCGTTCGAGGATTACCCTGCCCATTTCGAAGTAGCATTTCCTGATGGCAAGCTAGCCGCTCCCACTCAATGGGCCGTCCCACGCGCCTTGCGGGGCGAGACCGTCACCAACACCGAGTACGTCATCACATGCAAAGACACTGGCGAGACATGGGTCGGCAGTTACAGCTTTTCACCGATTTATGACAACTTCAAGCACCTGCTCGGATCGGTGGTCGTGTGCCGCGACATCACAGATTCCAAACAAGCAGCCGATCGTTTGCTCTATCAGCGCAACCATGATTACCTGACCGGATTGTTCAACCGCGGATATCTTGAAAACGAACTCAAGCATGTGGCAGATCCATCCTATTTGCCGGTGACCATTGTGATGGCCGACACGAACGGACTCAAGCTCGTCAACGACTCCTTCGGTCACGAAACCGGCGATGAGATACTCAAGCAAACTGCACAGTTATTGGCAGCAAGCGCTCGTCCCGACGATGTGGTGGCCCGTTATGGCGGGGACGAGTTCGTATTGCTGCTTCCGAAAACCAATAGTGCCACGGCCGAACACATCGTCGATTTGATTGAGACGAAGGTCAAACGCATCGAAATCGATTCGTTCCAGTTATCGCTCTCCTTCGGATACCATACCCGTACCGAAGCGACCGAAAGCTTCATCGAGACGATCAAGAAAGCCGAAGACATGATGTACCGCAACAAGTTGTACGAAAGCGCGAGTGCCAAGAACAAAACCATAGGATTGGTCATAAATTCCCTGTTCGCCAAGAGCAACCGGGAATCGCAACACTCGAAGCGGGTCAGCGAGTTGTGTGAAGCTATTGCCGTGCGCATGGGATTGTCGGAGCGAGAAATAAACCGCTTGCGCATCGCGGGTTTGATGCACGATATCGGTAAAATTGGCATACCCGAGGAAATCTTGAACAAACCCGGGCGGTTGACCGGGGAGGAATGGGAAGCCATGCAGCGCCATCCCGAAACAGGTTACCGAATCCTAGCGGCTTCGAGCGATTTCTCAGACATCTCCACTGCGATTTTGGAACACCACGAACGATGGGACGGCACAGGTTATCCTCGGGGAAAACTGGGAGCGGACATCTCGATGCAAGCGCGCATCATCATGATAGCCGACTCGTTCGACGCCATGACGAGCGAACGCTCCTACAAGCAATCGATGAGCGTGACCGACGCACTCATCGAAATCGACCGGTGCGCCGGCACGCAGTTCGATCCCGTTATAGCAAGCACGTTCATCGAGACGATTTCTGGCGCTCACATCCAAGCTTGACCAGCACCAACGCTGCTGGACATCCACACTCCCCTCAGCCATACTCATACATCAGGAGGATCATCATGGCATTGGAACAATCGATCGAGGCCCGTCGGGCATACCGGGCCCTTGCATCAACGGTGATCGACAAGGACATTCTCATCAGGCTTGTCCAAGCCGCCCACAGCGCCCCTTCCAGCGGCAACAACCAACCGTGGCGCGTCATCACGGTCACTGAGGTGGATCAACTGGCCCGTTTGAAAAGCACCCTCTCAAGCGGCAACTATTGGGCCCTCAATGCCCCCGCCATCGCTGCATTCGTGACCAATCCCAGTTGGAGCATGCGCATGGCGCAGCGGGACTTCGCATTCTTCGAACTCGGCATGGCGGCCATGGCGTATCAAATCCAAGCTACGGCCGAGCGCTTGGTGGCTCATCCGATGGCCGGTTTCAACGCCGACGAAGCCAAAAAAATCCTCGGAATCTCCGGTGAAGACGTCCTGGAAGTCCTCATGGCGGTGGCGTACCGGGGCGACGAATCAAAGCTCAGCGCCAAACACATGGAGACTGAACGTTCACCGCGCAATCGCAAACCATTGCAAGAGGTCGCCTCGTTCGACCGATGGGAAGAACGCCTCAGGCCTGCTGCGAAGGCTTAAGCACCTCTGTTTCGTGCATCAAGCGGTCCCGAATCCTCCGATAAGCCACGATCGGTCCATCCCCAGCCACCAATTTCTCCTGCGAACGCAGACTGGAACTCTTGGGACGCTGGGTGACCACCACCCGGCGGTCTTGCCGTTCTATCTTCTTATTGGCAAATTTGCCCAACCACGCAATCAGTGAGTTGACCGCCTTGAACGGAGTAAGGTTATGGTAAAAACGGATGTAGAGGATGGTGTTCTCGTCATCCACCGGTGCGAAATAAATGAAGACCTTGATGCGATCGCTGATGTGGTTGAGCCACACATTGGGGAAGGCAAAGTGCAAGTAGGTCGAACGGATTTCACACTCGGCGGCCTTTTTTGGAATTTGCCCGTTGTCGACCTCGTTGTTGGCGCTGGTGCGCAGGGTGTTCCCCATGATTTCCACCTTCGGTCCATTGACCACGGTCTTGCCGCCACGGCCGATCGTGTCGTGATGGACGAACGGAAGATGGACCACATCGAGTTGGTTCTCGATGCAACGCGAATAGTGGGCACTCCAGTGGTCGGCGAATTCACTGTAGGAACCGTTTAGCTGTTCATCGAAAAATGGCAGCTCTCCACTTGCCTGAGTCGCTTCACCATACCACAGGTAGATGATTCCATGGGCTTCTTGCACAGCATAGCTTTGCACCCGATAGCGGCTCAAGTCGTCCAGCGACGATTTCCCGTTGGCCGGGATGAAGCAACAGGACCCATCACGGTCGAACTGCAGGCCGTGGAACGGACATTGGATGTGATCGTGGGTGACGATACCGAGACTGAGGGCCGCTCCCCGGTGGGTGCATTGGTCGACGACACACCCCAGTTTCCCATCGCTCGTCCTAAATAAGGCCAGATCGAGGTTCAAGCGCTTGACGGCACATATCCCAGTCGGTTTCACAGCCTTCGAAGGGAGTATGGCATACCATTGGTTCTTGATCATGTCCGCTTCCTTTCCATCCCACTTGCATGGACGTTAGGCAGATTATATGCTTGCACACGGATGGGACGCAACCGCAATGGAAAGAGGAACAGCATGATCGAGATAGGGTTCTTCATCGGCCACGAACTGCAAGCCGAACAAGCCCGCCTGCTCATTGCATCATGCATCCGGCAGGGTGCCGGCCAACCGCATGCCATGGTAGCTTCGCATGTGATTCTCACCGAGGGCTTGGAAGGGGCTATCATCCACCAGGTGGACATCCCAAAGCACCTTCGATCGATCCCGTTTGTCGACAAGATGCTAGGGGCGGCCGCCTTTGAACAGTTGCAACCAGGACCTTTCTTATGGATGGATGTCGACAGTTGTTTCACCGCCAGCCTGCCTCGTTTCAGTTCGCTGCGTCCCCAGCTGAATCCTGTGGACGTGTGCAATGTGGGATTGCCAGTGGGATCTTCCAAGACTCCGTTATGGGAGATGGTCGGCAAGCGGTTTTCGGTCGATCCGTGCACATTCCCGCATCTGACCACCACCGTCTCCCGGCAAGCCATCTACCCCTATTGGAATGCGGGGATGGTGCTGAGCGAGCCCTCTTCGAGGCTCTTTTCCCGCACAGCTGAGTTCCTCCGGGAGTTATTGGTTGATTTGCAGGTTACACGCTATCTACAATCACACATGCTGCAGCAGATTTTCTTCCACCAAGTGGTCTTTGCCCATGTGGTGCTTGAACAATGCGGAGCCAGTGTGGCTCCACTGCCGCCCGGACTGAATTATCCACTGCATATGATGGAGCAAGACAGTGATCCCCCCCACCCCGAGGACATCGTCAGCATCCGCTACGACGATTATTTTGCCAAAGAACAACCTGGTGAATGCATGTTTGCTGAACTTGCGCCCTGGCAAGGGAAACTCAAGCCCGTCTGGTATTATTGATTGGAGGAGAAAATCAGATGCTCGACAGCACTCGCGTCATCACATTCGGCTTGTCATTCGAACAGAACCAGACTGTCGCTGTTCTGGCCGAGGCCGTCAAAGCCCGTCTGATGCAAGGATCAAGCCATCGCGACTTGATCGAGCAGGATTACTTTTTCGCCATCGTCGACAGCGCCGCACTCACCGATCAAGCCACACAAGACTTGATGGATTTTTATGGTAAGGTCGATGGCAATCTCTGCGTGAAGGTATATATTGGACGGTTGTCGTCCCTGGCCCAAGCTGCCCACGCCCTGGTGTTCCCCACCTTCGCCTGTGGTGAAGGCAAGTTGGCAGGTTTGATCAAGAAAGCAGTGGTGAAAGCCCGCGACGAGGAAAACACCATCAACCATCTGCGTCATGCGATAACCCTGAACGAGGCTTTCAACCTCAAGGAGCGCTTCACGACTGACGAGCTTGCCCTCATCATCGGGCAACGCGAGGCAGCCGTGCGCCGCTACATGGAGGCGCTACGGATCATGGGACGCCCGCTCCACTACGACGCGATAAGCGGCATGTGGGTCAAGGACAGTATGCGTTGAGTGAGCGCAAAGCCCGCAGAGTGATCCATTTGGAAGGCTTGCCCTTGGTCTCGATAGAGACTGCCGTCCGACCGTTGAAGGAGTTCTCCAACACCCATGTCCCATCGGGACGGCGCTTCTCGCGCACCAAGGCGATGGCTTCATCCAAGCAGGGTGATTGGACATGCAGAGAGGCCATGATGTCCAACAGCTCCAGTGTGTCGCTTTGATACATCAGCGGGAAACCGAACCGGTTCCAGCCTGGTTTGGAGACCTTTTCCAAGTCATGGCTCTTTTTATAGATGTGGTGTTTGAGAAAGTAATCGACCAGCTCATCGATTTTTGCCCGAACAGCATCTGAGCGTAGTTCCGGCGGGATGGCCGCCAAGGCTTTGAGCGCCTTGGCCACCCCCATGTGGCACGAATGGGAGCCCCAGCAATAGGCGTAGCGTTCGTACATCTCCCCCTGCGGTCGTCCTGCCTCGCCGTCATCGCTTCTCTGGTAGGTGCAGATCCATTCGATGCCTTTCTGCAACCGTTCATCACCCCAGTACCCTAATCGGAGCAAAGCATAGACCATGTTGCCAGTCAGGCACGGGATGATCAGGCTCTTCAGTCCTTGGGCGGTCTTACGGCTTTCGGCCGTGGAGAAACCTCCACTTGTCCGTTCTTGGCTATTGGCAAGCAAGAATTCGCAGGCCGAGCGCACCCGAGCATCGTTGCCGTCGGCTCCAAGTTCGGCCAACAGCAGCACATTCCACACCGTTCCGCCATATTTATCGGTGTAAAAGGCAGCGCTTTCGCCCCAGTAGCCGCCTGCATGCTGTGTTTGGAGCAATCTCGGGACAGTGCCGCACGACATGATGCTGCTCTTGGCTTGTTGCACCTCGACATCGTCCTGTGTTCGCTTGAGCAATGTGGTCAACGTTGCATGACGGACCGAAGGGTTGTCCTTTTCAAGAAGCCAGGCAAGCACCCGTGCATCCATCTCATACCCTCCCCAATTTAGGTCGACAGCTCCATGCTTGCAAACACATTGTGGTTTGTCAACTTCTTTAGGTCCCTTCATCCTTTTTGTACTCGAACAAATCGCCCGGTTGGCAATTCAGTGCTTTGCAGATGGCCTCCATGGTTTGCAACCGCACGGCACTTACTTTGGCATTCTTGAGGTTCGATAAATTGGCGATGGTGATGCCGACCCGTTCCGACAATTCGTTCAACGATACTTTCCGGTCGGCCATGACCCTGTCCAAACGTATGATGATAGGCATGGTTCCTCCTACACGGTCTCGTCATGCTCGCGCTGCAACCGGCAACCGAATTCGAAAACTTGGGCGATCACCAGCAAGCCGAACGCAGCCAACAATCCTTGGGGCAACACGTTGAAGCGAGGGTCGATGAGTGCTTCCAGGGCAGTTCCCTCTTGAGAGCGGAGCAGGGTGCGGGCAAACGACCAATTGACTGCCTGGCGCAGGTAGGCCTGCACGACCCACACCCAGCCGATGATGCGCAACCGGCGAACATTGGCGATTTGGAAGGGAGAGCCTTGGTGCATGGACAGCACCACCAGACGCAACAACCACACCGAGACGATGGCCACAACACCCAGGGAGAGTGTCGACCACAGCGGCACCAGAGCGGTTCCAGCCGCCTTGTCATTGAGCGGGCTGCGCACGGAAAAACCGTCGAAATCGAGACTGAGAGACAGGTTCGCCATAGCTGAACCGGGAGCGACGAGCACAACCGCCACGGTGACGACGATGAACAATGCTGCAGCGATCAGAGCAACCAACAAGGCGATATCCAGCACCTTGTAGGTGATGGATTTTTGGATTTCGATTGACATGGGACACCTCCTGTGTCTGATTCAAGACTACTGTTCTTGTTATTGTTTGTCAATCTTAATTTATTGTTATTCGATAAATATTTTCCGTTTTAAAAGAAGATGTATAAAATTCTTTACATGGATGATCAAACATTCATGTAAAGAACACACCGAGAGCCGGCTTTTGGCCGGCTCCCCTTGAATTTGTTCTTTTAGTTTTCAAGCTTCGCGCGCTATTTTGAGCGCCTTGGCCCACCAAGCAAGCTGGTCGAGCATGGTGACGGCCAGCGGCTCGAGATACGGGTAATCGCCGATATGCTTCTGGCCTTGCATCAAAGCATAGAAGTCGCCCCCTTGCAGGTGCACGCTGTGGCGCACGGGAGCCATTTGCAACTCCACGCAAATGTCCTTGAGGTGCTGGATCGCCCGGGCTGCTCCAACAGAACCATAACCGACATAGGCAGCCGGTTTGCGGCCCCATTCGGGATAAGCATAATCGAGGGCGTTCTTCAACACCGCCGGAATGCTGTTGTTGTATTCGGCCGTCACGAAGATGAATCCATCAAGGGAGGCGATTTTCTTCTGCCACTGCTGGGCGACGGCATTCTGGGAAGGCACATAGGCATTGGAGGCCAATTCATCGAAGAACGGCATCGGGTACTGGCGCAGATCGATCAATTCGAATTTCAAATCGGCGCGCTTGGAAGCCAGTGTGTGCAGCCATGTGGCCACTTGTTGCGAGTTGCGCGTCGAGCGGGTCGTGCTCATGATGATTCCAATGTGCGGTATGTTCATGGTTGATACTCCTTGTTGGTGATGTCGAGGTGAAACGAACATACGAAGGAGAATGCGGAACGTCAATAGAATTGTAGTGATTTTAGATTCTGCAGATGCGTCACTGCGCTGAATCACTTCAGCAACTCGTGTTGGTTTCTTTGGATGTCGACGACTTCAAACAGATCAACGACGGGCAGGGCCATCAAGCCGGGGATCTGGTTCTCAAGACTGTCGCCGGCATGCTGCAGGCAGCGTTCCGTTCGACCGATGTCATCGCCCGTTGGGGTGGCGATGAGTTCTTGGTAATGGCCAGCGACAGCCAGAGCGGGTCCGTCGAACAGGCAGTCGGTATACCTAAACCGATTCAACAGCAGTGCCGGTGATGGCACCGAGATCCATGTCAGCATCGGTTGGTATGCTGGTCCGGCCGCTTCACTGAACGACTTGATCGACCAAGCCGATAAAGCCATGTACCGCAACAAACCATCTGGAAAAGGCCAAAGCTGTCGATGCCTGTAAGACATGTTGATCACCATGTCGGGCGTTGCCCGGCGGGCTTATCAGGCCGGCTACCCGTTGGCGTTCTGCCGAATGGCATCCCCATGCCGCCTGCTGCGGTGCCAACCGTCTGGACGATCGACGACATGGTGAATTGGGCCAGCGATGTTCCCGCATGGTAATTGCCATTGCCAACAATGCTATCGTGCACAGGGCCCGTCACCGTACCTCCAACAGAAACACCATAATCTGCGCCTTGTTGCAAGGCCGGGGAGCTGTAGACGACATTGGAATATTCTTTATCTGGAACGATGGCCACCACTTGATTCCCGTTTGCATCAAGGATAGCCACGGCCGTACCGGCTTGACAGGTGCTGCCAAGATTGATCGAGACTCCATACTGGGTCGAGTCGGTTCCGATGCCTTGGGCCATGCCGGAACTCCCTGTCGCCACAATCGTCCCACCGGTGACGGTGAAGTTCTGAGCCCAATCCAAAGCACCGTTGGCTGAATCGACCGGGCCACTGACGATCAGCGTTCCCCCCGAGACATAAGCTCCTCCGTTCACATCGATGCCATCCCCGTCGGCATCGACAAAGACATACCCGCCTGTCAGCACGAATGTGCTACCATCGGAGGCTTCGAATCCTCCCCGCCCCATCGGAGGAAAGCCGAATTGTCCAGCAACACTGTCCGTTGCCTCATTCTGTGAGACTGTGTTAATGCCATCATCGTCGGCCACGATACGGACCGATCCGCCGGTGATGGCTATCGAGGACGCTTCCAAGCCCTCGTAGCACTGCTCGACATTCACCGAACCTGCATTGACAATGATTGACCTATCGGCATGCACTGCATCGTCTTGGCAGTAAATCTGCACCGAACCGCTGTCGATTAGCACCTCGTCTGCAGCATTGATGCCATCATCTTGGGCAGTTATGGAAACAAGTCCGGCTTGGACCAAAACCAAACTCGAGGCCTGCACACCATCCTTGTCCGCTTTGATGTCGATTGTCGATCCGATGATGGCGACATAACCTGTGCGGGCATCCTCATCGTGCTTAGCTTGTATTCCGTCACCACCTGCTGTGATGGTGACAGCGGTATCGACGAGCACCACCGAATCGTTGGCCTTGATACCGTCGCCGACCGCTGCAATGGTCAGGTTTGCATTGAAAATGACCACGTCGTCGTTGCCTTCGATGCCGTGGGCGCTGGTACCATCAATGAGAAGCGTACCGCTTCCGAATAGGGTCAGGTCGGCCGTGCTGTAAATCGTTGCATCGGAAGAGGCCCCGTCGGAGAGCCGGTTGGTCGTGCCGGGTTTCACATAGAGCGACACATGACCGGCACTGATGACATGCACAGCCGGCCCGCTGGTACTAGCCACATCGAGGTTGTCCAACACCAACGTCACTGTAACGTCCGCCCCTGCGGCCACGGTTATTGGGTGGGAGATGCTTCCGCTGAGGATATAGGTGCCCCCTTCGTCGATGACAGATTGCTTCGATCCATCGGTTGCAGTCTCCAGCAGCGGAGCCTTAGGAGGCTGCACCTGTCCAGCCAGCCGCACCATGATGGCCTGCGATTCATCGTCGACAGCCAAGGTTGTCTTGACTGGATCGGTCTGGGCAGCCATGAGGGGCAGGACCGTCAGCGCCATCAATACCAATGTGATCAACAGCGCACCTGCGACCCTTACCATCGATTTCATAATTTTTTTCATCGTATTGACCTGTATACGCTTACTTTCTTACAGCGAAACGGGGCTGTTGCACCGTACCAAGGCGGTGCTGCGCACGCCAGTGAGCTTGGCCAAGTCGTGGATGAAGGCCGAGTCGTCCGTCTTCATGACCACTTCATACAGCAATTCGGTCCCGGCATCGGTGACTGTCTTGGACTTGAGATGGACCTTGCCGAAGCGTTTCTTGATGATGCCGTAGGCCATGATCTCGGTAGCATCCCCATCGACTCGCAACACCACCACATACGAGGCAGAGGCCTGCCGCTCAGCGGTGAACAAGACCAGTGCCAATCCTATCAGCGCCGATCCGATGTAGGCCAAAGCGAACATCCCGGCCCCCAAGATAATGCCAACGCTCAATGACCAGAAGAGGTAGACCAAATCCAATGGATCTTTGATGGCGGTCCTGAAGCGGACGATGGACAAGGCTCCCACCATGCCCAACGACAACACGACATTCGAAGTCACCGCCAAGATGACCAAGGTGGTCAGCAACGACAGCAACACCAAGGCGGTGGCGAACGGTTGCGAGTACATCACGGCCGAGAAGGTCTTGCGGTACACCAGATGGATGAACAGGCCGATCAGGCAAGCTGAAGCCAAGGCCGCCATCGAGGTACCGAACGAAAGACCCGAGAAATCTTCGAGAAAGCTCTTGCGGAACACATCCGCGAACGTAACGATGTCCATACGGCATCCTCCTTGTGGATTCAATCAGGTGCAGGTAGCCAAACGGCCGAGCAGGTATTTGGAATTGGAAGTACGGCCCGTTTCACCCGATGAAACCAGTGCCCGGATGATATCGGGCAGAAAACGGTCGTATTTGACTTCTACCAGATAGGTAAGATCATCTTGAGTGACCCAAGCCTGCCGGTGGTTGAAAAACTGGGCGGTGAAATCGGAGTATCCCACATAGGTGCGCAAGCGGTAATCGATGGTCACGCGGGTGTTTTCGACCGGAAAGACATAGGCTTCGCGCAGGTACTCCATCACGATCGCCGGACGCAACAACTCGGTTGCACAGGCTAACTGGAAGTCCTGCAAGGCCGTTTCAGTACGGTCGGCTATGCAATGGGTCTCCCCTTCAATGAGTCGGGTGGCGACCGTACGGTCCACCGTGGCGCTGAGTTTATACCCCAAAGCGCCGCATTTGACCTTCTTTTCCAATTTGATCAGGGTGGTGTCGTTGTCGTAATACCGCAAACGGTATTTGATCCTGACCGGATCCCCATCGAGGCATTGCTGCAAAGCACTGTCCGCTGGAGAATCGAAATAGAGGGATTTCACTACATACGGGCGTCCAATGGCGTGTTCATCCATCGCCAGTGTCGCGCGCAACCGAGCCCGTAATTCCTCAATCGCTCCAAACGAAACCACATGCTTTGATTCGGTACGGTATGTGAAGTTGGCCATGCCTGTTGTTCCTCCTGCCTGACCGAAGTCTAGCAGGGGCAAGCATCTCAATTCTCCGAAGAAGTGTAAGACAATTCACGCAAGTTTGCGTGAAGCGAACCTCGGCTTAACACGGCAAGGTGACGATGAAGGCTGTTGTGCCGTTGTCGAGTCGCTGCACTTCGACGGTCCCGCGATGGGCACGGATGACCGATTTTACAATCGACAGTCCGATACCGTGCTTGCCGCCCGGCCCTTTGAAGAAGCGATCGAAAATTCTGGGCAGGTCCTGATCGGCAATACCCGGACCGTCATCGACGATTGCGATGGCGACATGGTCGCCAAGCGAGCGGCACGAAAGGACGATCGATGAGCAGGCGAACCTGATGGCGTTGGAAAGCAGGTTGCTGAAAGCCCGCGACAGGCTTTCAGCATCGCTTGTCACCAGCACAGCCTCCTCGTCAAAGTCGAAGGTCAAGGCGATGCTGCGTTCATTGGCCAAGCTGCGTTGGCGTTGGGCGCAATTGGAGAGCAATTCGCGCATGTCGTTCGGTTCCAAGACCAATGGTCGGGCGGTGCTGTCCATACGTGAAAGATAGAGCAAGTCCTCGACCATCGCGGCCAATTCCTCGGTCTCCGACATGATGGTTCTGGAGGCTTCCCCCGGTTCAAGGATGCCATGCCCGATGCCCTCGGCATTGCATGAGATGGTCTGAAGCGGAGTGCGCAATTCATGCGAGACATTCTGGAAAAATAGTTTCTGATCGGCATCGTAGGCTTCGAGTTGAGCCGCCGCTTTGTTCATGCTGTCGGCAAGGCGGACCAGTTCCTGGTCTTGGTAGCTGCCTACCAAAGGGGAAAAATCACCGCTACCGATGCGGGTGGCGAAATCGGAAAGCTCCATGACAGGTCGGGAAATGTTGTTGGCGATCACCATGGCCGGCACGAGTGCCAACAGGGAAGTCAACGCCATGACGATGAGCAACATGGTGTTCACCAACGATGCGAAATTGGTGATGGCCGTCATGTCGATCGAATATACCAAATAGGTGGAACTTTGGTCCGATGCGGTCCACGGGGACACCACCAGGTAATACTCCCGTCCGCCCGATTGGACATGGCGTACATCGTTTGAATCCAAGGCGATGCGTTTCTCCTGCATGTCTGCAGTCAAGCCGATCAAAGCCGAGAAATCGGTTCGGTACGGCGTACGCCCGTCGGGGACCAGCACGCGATAATTCCGGTCGATGATGAACACGACCCCTTCGGCCAACCGGTTATCCGGCAACGACTTAAAATCAGGGAATTGCTCGTCCGGATAACCAGTCGGCACAGTGGCTTCGGGGGGGATTCTTTTGGGAGGTTCGGCACGCATCAGAACGGTTGCCTGCTCGAGTTGGCTGTGCACGTTCTGCTCGATATAGCGTTGCACCAATACGTTGAAGGTGATTAGCACAACCACGAAAATGGCCAAGATAAGGGTCAGCATCATCAAACGCAAGCGGTTGCCGATCCCCATCTGCCCCGACTGCCCAACTTTAACCATCACTTCGCTCCTTCAGCCTGAATCCGAAACCCCAGACCGTATCGATGGCCACCGTGCTGGCTGAGATCTTTTTGCGTAGGCGCCTGACAGTGTCGTCGGCAGCGCGAGTCTCCACATCGCTGTCGTACCCCCAGACTTGGTCAAGCAATTCATCGCGTGAAACCGCCCTGTCCTTGTGTTCCATCAGAAAAGCAAGCAAAGCATATTCATTGGGGGTGAGGTCGACCGGCTGTCCGGCGATGTAGGTTTGCCGCTCGTGTTCCTCGATGAGGATGTCGCCACAACTGAAACGCTTGCCGGGACCTGCTTCCTTGGGCTGTTTCTCATAGGCGACCCGGCGTAGAATCGCTTTGACCCGCATCACCAAGGCCATTGCGGAGAATGGTTTGGTGAAGTAATCGTCACTACCGAGGTTGATGCCGGTAGCGTAATCCAAGTCGCTGTCGCGGGCGGTAAGCATGATGACCGGCACGGTGCTGAATTGGCGCAAGCGTTTGCATACCTCGAAACCATCCAAACCGGGCATCATGATGTCGAGGATTACCAAGTCGGCTGGTTGGGCATTGAAGGCTTCCAGCAAGCCCTCCCCGTCCGCGAAGGACAATACGCGGTATCCCTCGCTTTCCAGAAACGATGCGACGACATCGCGTATATTCTTCTCGTCATCGGCCAGATAGATCGACTCATGCATGCGGTGGTCTCCTCTACCACCACGATTGTAGCGGATGGGCGCGCCGATAGCTACGCGATGGTGCGGCATGTTTGGTGCAAATCATACGCACGAACTGGTGGTTGTGATGATATCACCAACGCCGACACTACCCTCTTGTGAAATCGAGCGCTCTCGTATAGCATGGTTTTCAACTGATATATTTAACATTGTTCCAAGAGGAGGTACACCATGAGCACCGTTCGTTCGATACTCGACCAAAAAGGCAGGACCGTCATCAGCGTCAAACCCGAGGATACCCTGGCCCAAGCCCTGTTGAAATTGACCCAACATAAAATCGGGGCCGTTCTCGTACTCGATGACAAAGGCACCATCAAGGGCATCCTTTCGGAACGCGACATCATCCGGCACTTGACCGGGAAGATCGACTACAACACCACCATCCCGGTTTCCGACGTGATGACCAAGTGCGTCACTTATGTGAAACCCCATCAAACCCTCGACGATTGTTTGCAGCTGATGACCCAAGGCCGCTTCAGGCACCTTCCGGTCGTGGACAACGACCAAGTGGTCGGCGTGGTCTCCATCGGCGATGTCGTCAAAGCAACCTTGGAAAGCCGGGCTTTCCAGATTGGACAACTCGAGTATTATATCGCCAATACCTATTGAGAAGCTTCGAACGTACAGCAACAACCATTGGCAACCGTCCCCTAGCGAGGACGGTTGCTTTTTCTGAGGATATCACTCTTTGGTTGGCCGCATGGTCGCCGAGCAAATGTAATTGAGGAAGCGGAACCGGTCCGATTCGGATATGATGCGCATCGCCACCGGGGCAGCCTTGTGGTTGCCCGGTTCCTCGGCTTGTTCGAGCCTGGAGCCGATATAGACCGATTTGGAGGTGAGTATCCTGACCAAAACAGGCAAGTCGCTACGGCGGATGCGTCCGCCAAGGTAGTATTGGAAGTCATCTCCTGGCAAGTCCAGTTCCTGGATTTTCCATTGGTCGAGCTGCAACGACATCGTCTCACTTCCGTTGGTCACACAATACTGCAGACGGGGGGATTTCCCGGTAGTGATGAATTGGATGGAAAACTCTAAAACGTCGGTAACACTGTTGTATCCCATCTCGAAGTCCCAAAAGCTGGTTTCCGGCAATCCTGAATCCATGTTCGTACCACTCCTTGAGCACAGCCATCGTCGGAACGAAGCTTGCCAGCATCGTTCCGACGCGACAAAGCCTTCCCACAATTCCAATCCACCCACACATAACGAACGGTTGGCGATCAAGTGGTGGGAATCGCGGTAAACCTTGCCGAACATCCAGTGGATGAGGAGGAGGGCCATGATTGATATATCAAACACGGCCCCCTTGCGAGATATCTTAGCACAAACGGATGAGGAAGACAATAACAATATTCAATATATAGAATTAAGAACGATTACATTTCTTAATCACCTACAAGTCTGAGCCTTATACAATCGAACCGGTTCGTATCGGGCAGTACGGATTTTACCGTACCAAGAGGTTGGTGCAGAGCCTTCTCAGAAGGTGACGTTGACCGACGTGCGCGCTTTATGGCGGGCAGTGAAATTATCTTGCCCGTCGGCACCGTAGGCAGCCAACACCTTGTAGGTTTGACCGCGGGCGAACACCACGTCGTAGGTGTCGCCCGAATTGAGTGGCAAGCGGAACGTCACCGTGGTCTTGCCGGCTTGTTCTGTTCCCGAGACTATCTCGACCTTCTGCGTCCCGCCCAATGTGGTATCGGCGGCATGGGTGGTGTTGCCGGTTCCGTAATCGTCACGGATGGTCACCTTGCCGTTTGAGACATAGGCCAAGATGTAGTCGGCATCTTTCATCATCCTCGTGGGGTTGAAACCCAAAGAGACCCAACCGGTGGTGGGCGCCACCATGGTGAATTGGATGTAATCGCCTTCGAATCGCCATGTGAACGACCAATTGTCGGCCAATTTCACCTCGTTGTTAACGGCAGCCACATAAGGAGATTCTTGCTGTGCCCCAGCAAAAACTGCCGTCGGAACGATGACGGACACGAGAAGTATGATGAGCAATCGCTTGCGGTAATCCATGAACAGCCTCCATCTTAGGTAGTTGGGCCATCGCCGCTTGCGCGACAATGCATGACAAAAAGATACATTTCCTCTTGCCGACCGGATAGTGGAATTGCTACAAATAATAGTAACGTGGCTGTTACGGCCATCTCATGCCAAAAAAGGAGCACATTCATGCTGGATTTTTTACAATCTATCGCGTACCACCCGTTGTTAGGCTTGCCGGTCATCGGTTGGTTGGGGATTCTCAGCTATTTGGTAATGTGGGCCACCGCCCTCACGATGATTCTTTCACGGCGGAAAATCGTGCGCATCAAACCCAAGGTCCATTTCCGACTAGCCTATTCGATGGCCATCATCGCCTCTTTGCATGCGCTTTTGGCCATTGCAAGCAACCTGTAGAACTCACTTGCGGCTGGCGGCCTTCAAGTTGGCATAATGCTTGGTGCCCATCAGATCGAAATTCCATTCGGCCAATTCCAAGGCGGTCTGTCCGTCCGAGTTTTTCTTACGGGCATCGGCACCATGGTCAAGCAACACAGAAACAAGTTTGGGGTTGTGATTATGGGCAGCAGCATACATCAAGGCGGTCCAGCCACCATCGTCGACCGCATTGACGGGTGAGCCCGCTTGGAGCAACACCCGCAGCACGTGTTCCGATTGGTTGGCTACCGAAGCATACATCAAGGCCGTAGCCCGGCTGTGCCCGTCGACGGCCAACACATCCGCACCCGCTTTCAACAGGGTTGCGATGATTGCACCATCGGCGCAGGATGCAGCCGCGTACATCAACACATCCTTGCCTTTCCAATCCCGGGCGCAAGCATCGGCGCCATGGTTGAGCAATTCGGCTACCACGGCAGGATCGCTGGCATACTGAACAGCATACATCAAGGCCGTCTTGCCATCGCTGTCGTACCAATTCACAGCGCTTCCCGCTTCAATCAAAGCTTGCATGACCGGCAATGAGGCGTCCATCAATGCCCCCAGTATCAAGGAGGTTTGGCCCGCTGCGTTCTCCAAGGTTACCGAAGCACCCCGCTGAAGCAAGAACTTCGTCACATCCAGCTCATCATTGAACTGGGCCGCCAGCATCAACGGGCTCTCCCCGTCATTGTTGCGCGAATCGATGGGCAATCCGGCTTTGAGCAACACCTGTAGTACTTCAACGTTGCAATTGTTCGATGCGGCATACAACAGGGCGTCGTTGCCCCGACTCGTACGCACGCTGGTGTCGGCTCCTGCTTCCAACAGTGTTTCAATCACCCTCGCATCGGGGTTTCCCCACGCGGCATGCATCAAGGCCGACCACCCGTCTTCATCGACTGCATTCGGGTCGGCCCCGGCGGCCAATTCGGCGGATAACTCCTCCACCGTGGCATAAAAGGCCATGCGGGGATAATCGCCGGCCATCAACAGCCCACCGGCGATTGCCACAACAAGCGCTACCGCAACGAACCGCCTCATCAGGCACCTCCTCAGGGCATTCCCAAACCCCTAGGTTCGCTACCATGGTAAATCATGCGCCATGAGGAGTAAAGAGCATCGCCTGGCTCGATGTCAGCCCAACATGTCCCGCAATTGCCCGACACGGTCGGTTTGTTCCCACCTGAATCCGTCACGTCCGAAATGGCCGTAGGCCGCAGTGGCGCGGTAAATCGGGCGCAACAGGTCGAGACTCTTGATGATGCCTGCCGGAGTGAGGTCGAACACCTCCCCCACCGCCCGCTGCAGGCTCTCGTGGCTTACACAGGCGGTCCCAAAGGTCTCAATGGTGACGGACAATGGCCGAGACAAGCCGATCGCATACGAGAATTGCACTTCACAGCGTCGGCACAATCCGGCCGCCACCAAGTTCTTGGCGACATAACGGGCCATGTAGGCTGCAGAACGGTCGACTTTAGAAGGATCTTTGCCACTGAAAGCACCGCCGCCATGGCGGCCCATCCCGCCATAGGTGTCGACGATGATCTTCCGGCCGGTCAGACCGGTATCGGCATGCGGGCCGCCGATGGTGAAGGTTCCGGCTGGATTGACCAATACCCTCGTCGCGTTGTCCAACAATCCGGTCGGTTCAAGCACCGGACGGATGATCTGTTCCACCACCGCTTCGCGCAAGGAGGGCAGCGCAATCGCCGGTGTGTGGTGTTGCGAAACCAGCACCGTATGGATGCGCACGGGGCGGCCACCCCCATCGTATTCGACCGTCACTTGACTCTTCCCGTCGGGTAGCAGCCAAGGATGGCCACCGCTCTTGCGCAGGGTTGCCGAGCGCATCATCAGGCGGTGGCTGAACATGATGGGAGCGGGCATGAGTTCGGGCGTTTCATCGCAAGCATACCCGAACATCATGCCCTGGTCGCCGGCCCCTTGCTCCTTGTGGGCCTGTTTGTCTTCGTCGACGCCTGTGGCGATTTCGGGAGATTGGCGGTGGACGATGGACAACACAGCCATCGATGCGGCATCCAAACCATGCGATGCATCGACATACCCGATGTCACGGACCACATCACGGACGATGTCGTCGAGGTTCAGAACGGCACGGGTACTGATTTCTCCTCCGACAAGCACCATGCCGGTCGTCGCGAAAGTCTCGCAGGCAACCCGGCTGTGGTTGTCGGCTGCCATGCAGGCATCGAGGACCGCATCGGAAATTTGATCGCACAGCTTGTCGGGATGGCCTTCGCCGACAGATTCGGAAGTGAAGAGGAATGGTGTGTGGGACATGACCGGGCTCCTTTTAGCGAGTTGTTTTACGACGCTGCAAGTTGGCAGTAAATCACGTCGTTGTCCCGATGATATGTCGAAATGGACCGGGCGTCAATCAGGAACAGATACAGAGCAAGGTGCGGATTCCATAGG
>CAZJAK010000026.1:32097-33161 GCA_964543935.1 uncultured Spirochaetaceae bacterium | reverse complement strand
ACCAGCGCAGATTGTCGAGACGGCGAACAGAATGCCCAGTTGCTGGATCGGCACGAACCGGCTGAAGATCAAGCCAGAGAATCCGAGGGTGACCGACAAGGCGTTGATGATGATGGCTCTCCCGGTGATGGAGAACACCTTCTCCATGGCGCACCTGCCGGAGTCCTCGACCAAGTGCCGGCACCCTCCCATGAAGTGGATGGCGTAATCGACACCGGTCCCGATGGCAATCGAGGCCAGCAGCGAGGTGACGATGTCGACATGGATGCCCAAGATCGCCATGGTGGTGAAGACTCCGCTCAATGCGGCGATCACAGGCACTAGGCTGAGCAGACCGGCCACCGCGGAACGCCACATGAGGCTCACCATGACCCACACGATCAGCAAGGCAAAGACGATTGAGACGATTTGGGAACGGGTGACCAAATCGACAAGTGCCAGCGAGACAGCCTCTCCACCACCGATACGGACGGTCCAGCCTGCATCCAAACGTCCATTCCAGAATGAGTCGATGTCCTGCACCAGTGCGCGAAGCGAGTCGTTGCTGGTGTCGCGCACTTGGATCGTCACCAATGTTGCCGCTGGCTCGATGGCGTCATCGATAAACATCGTTAAATTACCGGCGTACAGGACCAGGTACTGGCTGATCAGCGCCTGCAATGCAGCGTCGTCCTCCAAGCCGTATTTCGCACTATCTTGGGGTATCTCATCATAAGCAGAACCAGCCACATTCTCGATGGTGCTGTATTTCGGTGTGGACCCGACCGCCATGCCATCTGCGCCAAGGGCGGCCACAGCCGCCCCCGCGGGTGCGAAAAAGTCAAAATCGGTTTGCATGCCGACAGTGCCGGCGGCATAGGGCACGCTATCCCAATTCATCATCCGGTTGATGCGTTTGATGTACGGTACGATGGTCCTGGTTGCCCCGACCGATTCCTTGTGTTCCAACATGGTGGAAAATTCTTGCAATTCCATCAGGAAATCGGGTGCCACTACATCACCTGGCCGGGGCCCTTCCACCATGACAGCCAAGATTCCCGCCCCGTTCATCGTCGTGTCGAACA
>CAZJAK010000026.1:7864-31997 GCA_964543935.1 uncultured Spirochaetaceae bacterium | reverse complement strand
CGAATCGAGGATATCGCCGTGCACAGCCGTCTCGGCTTGAAAATGACTCATCACATGAATCCCGTAGGCGCTGCCGACCACCAGCAACAGCACGGGTACCAGCATGGTGGCCATGGTGAAGGTGATTCCCGAAAGGGCGATCACGGCCACGATCAAGGCAGCTGCCACAAACAAGGCGAGCAACGGGAAGATGACGCTTGTCAGCCGTTTGAAGGAGAGATACAGCACTGCCACGATGATGATGGCGACGATGGGGGCCAAGACCACCAAGTCTGCCATCAGGCTCCGGTTGATCTCTTGTTTGATCACCGGCAAGCCCACGATCGAAATGGAGGTTTCCTCCGATTGCCCGCTCGCAATCACAGCGCGGACGCTGTCGAGCAAGCGGTCTTGAGCCGGGGTATCGATTCCTGCCAGCGGCCGGACGATGATGGTAGCCATGCTCCTGTCAACCGACACAAGGTTGCCGTCGTACGCCTCGGGCCAGTCGGCCAAGCGTTCCTGTAGGCGGGTGACGGCCTCACCTTCGTCAGGGTCGTACAGCGCGACCACTTCCATTCCGTAGGGGCTGCCCACGATGTGCTGGGCGTTCGTCAGCGACAGCACCTCATCCACTGCTTCGAGCTCACCCAAAGCCGTGCTCAAACGGTCGATCAAGGCAAGGGTTTGCCCATCCAAGACCGAGTTCGAATGCGGGCGAACGCCCACGATGATGGCATCGGTGGTGCCGAAGCGTTGCTCGATCTCGCCGTTGGTCACCACAACCGGGTCTTGCTCGGGCATGAATGCATCGGTGGAACCATCGACGGTGATGTAACCGGCTAAAGCCAACGAAATGCCGGCAGAAAGTACGAACGCTGCGGTCACGATGCCATCGATCACAAGGTGTCTCGACATGAAGCAGGCCTCCAGCATCACTGTAGAGGCCTGTTTCCTGCCGTGCTATCGCCACAGCGGGGCATTCGTCATCATCCAGGCGGGGCATCTTCAGGCTCACCCGGACGGGTGGGCTTTATATCGAGTCCTCGCGGTGCTCGTCGCTGTAACGGACCACGTCGATGAAGTGGCGCTTGACGGTGTCGTGGATGCGGGATTCGTCCTTGGAGGCGAGCAGCTCGACCAACTCGCGGTGCAACTGGATGAATTGCAGGTAGTCGCTGGTTTTGTAACGCTTGGTCACCGACAGGATTCGTTGGAATGTGGCGAACACACTGATAAGGTTCGTCAACAATTTATTGTCAAGCCGTTCGTACAACTTGAGATGGAAAGCCGTGTGGGTTTGCACCAACATCTCCTCCGACTCATGTCCGGCAATCTGGCGTTCCATCAGATCGATCAAGCCGGTCAACTGTTCGAAATCGGACGGCTCGAGGACCTCCATCGCCTGAGCGAGGAACATCTCCTCCAAGGCCATGCGCACGTCGATGATTTCCCTGAATTCGTCGACATGGATTTTCAGGCTGTAGCTCAGGTTTTCGATCATGGCGTCGTAATTGAAATCGCGGATGAAGCGGCCCACGCCGTGGACGGTCCTGATGATTCCCAGTGCTTCAAGGGCCTTGAAGGCCTCTCGCATCGATGGGCGGCTGATGCCCAACACCTCGCTCAACTCAACCTCGGCCGGTAGCAGGTCGCCGGCTTTGAGGTTGCTTTGCAGGATGTAGAGCTTGATGCTCTGCAAGGCTGCATCGGTGATTTTGTTGTGGCCGATTTTGTTCAAACTGCCGTGGATATTCGGATCGATCATGGCAAGACCCTCCCAGGTTGTTCCACTGCTACAATTTCCAGCGGACCGGATTGCGGGTGATGGATGAATTGCACCAAGTCAGCAGGTTCTCCCACGCTGAATGCATCGCGTGAATAAGGGAGAGCGAGCAAACGGGCCGGTTGCACCGTTGCCAAGCGGACTGCATCGGCTATGCCGACGGCGGTACTGCGGGCGAAATGGGGGATGTCCCAATCGAGCAAATGGCCGGCTCCGGCCAAAAACGTAGTGCCGGGCATGCCGAGATGGCCGTCGGGAAACACCTCCACCGCGATATCGCCCCACCGGTAGATGCCGCTGGGGTGCCCACCGAGGTACGCCACGTCGCTGACAAGTACCAATCGCTCCAAGCCCTTGGTGCGCCGCATCGTCTTGAGGACACTGTCGGGCAGGTGGAATGAGTCGGCTATGATGCTGGCCCATAAGCGGTCGTCGGCCAGTTGTTCCCACAGGTAGTTGCGCAAGCGGGGCAGGACGGCATGGCTGCCGTTGCCGAGGTGGGTCGACAAACGGGCCCCGGCTTGGACTGCTTCGGCCAAGCGCTCGGCCGTGGCTGCGCTATGGCCGATGGAAACGGTGATGCCGCGTTTGGTTGCTGCACTGATGAACTCGATGGCGCCGTTGCGTTCGGGAGCAAGCGTGATGAGTTTCAGCAAACCTTCCGATGCGGTGATGAAACGGTCCAGTTCGGCAATCGATGGGTCGCGGGCATACTGCGGATCGTGCACCCCGCGCGGGCCCTCTTCGGCGCTGATGTAGGGGCCTTCCAGATGGATGCCCACGATGGCTTGGGCCAGCACGGGGTCCTTCTTGACGGCTGTGGCGATCACCGCCAGGTTGCGTTCGATCCGCTGGGCGCTGTTGGTGATGATGGTGGGGGCATGCTTGGTTGTTCCGCGCTTTGCCAAGGCCGCGTTGATCTTGACGATATCGGATTCGCACAGGGTGGGACTGCTATAGTCGCTACCAAGATAGCCGTTCACCTGGATGTCGATGAATCCATGGCTAAGGTAGGGCATTGCTGTCGTGGCTTCGATCGGTTCCAGATGGGTGATCAGGCCTTCTTCGACAGTCAGTTCCAGCGGACTTCCGCTGTGGATGTCGATCCCTTGATACCGCATGGGCACCTCCTGGTTTCTATGGATGACAGTTGTCTGACATCACAACTATACCACGAAGCAGCGGTAAGTCAACATCACTTCACATGGTAGCCTTGGCCGGTCATCTCCGAAGCGACATACTGCAGGTAGCGCTGTGGGTCCAACGGGTAGTCCCAACAGCCCATCCGGTGCACCGCACGACCTCCAAAACCGGTTTTAAAGCGGTAAAGCCCGTGCATCGGGTGTCCCTCGGCACGGTTGGGTGCGGTACCGAACAAATCGTATTCGGCACACGAGTGGTCTTTGGCTCGTTGGATAGCCTCCCATTGCAAAGCGTAGGTGCTCATCGTTTCGCGTCCGTACGAGGCGGAGGCCCCGAACAAATAAGTGGCCCGCTGGTAGGAATAGGTCAGGAACATGGCCGACAACGGCTGTCCGGCAACTTCGGCGACCAGCAACTCGAACCCTTCCTCGCTCTCGTTGCTGTGCTCGAGTGCCGCTTGGAACATGGCCGAGAAATAGGAAGGGTTGTGCAAATTGATGCCGTTGCGTTGGCACGTCTGGCGGTAGAGGTCGTAAAACACCGGGATGTCCTGTTCCGAGCCTGTGCGGACCTCGACATGTTTGCGGTCGGCCAAAGCAATGTTGTAGCGAGTCTTGCCCTTCATGGCCCCCAACAGGTGTTCGGCATCGTTCTTCAAGGAGATCATCGATGTGTCGGTGGGCAGGATGTCGGTGGTCGCCTTGCGGAGGTTCCAGTTTCTGGTGCAGAAGTTCAAACGCAGCTCTTGTGAGCTTGGGGAAGGGGGACCGAACCAATCGCCTTCGGGTGAATAGTATTCGGCATCGCGGGCCCACGGTGATTCCCAGGGCAAGTCGTAGCGCAACAGCAGGCAGGTCGAGCCTACATAAGGCCGCAGCGCTTCGGAGAGTTCTTCGAGGAAGGTCCCCATGCGGTCGTCGTCGGGCCTGATGGCCGGTCCGTAGGGTACATATCCGATGGTGAAACCGTTGCCGATTTCCTGCAACAGGATGAGGATGTCGTCGACCTCGTAGAAGTTGAGCAATGGTCCGTCCGACACGTCGCTGCCGAGTACCTTGATGTCGAAGGCCAGTGTGGCGACCCCTTGGCGGTGCTTGACCGCCGACCAAAACGAGGTCTGGTGCAACAACGGTGTCGCGTACAACCCCAAAGAACTCTTTTGTTCGACCGATATGTCCATTGCCTCCCCCGCATGCCATGTCTTGGCACCCGCAAGAGAAAACGGACCGCTTGTTCACGTTCGGTCCGTCCTTAGGATTCAATCGCGGGCATAGTGCGTGCCGCTCCACCATAGCATGCACCGGGGAAAACTTCCACATCCCTGTACGCGACGGGGCCCTCGGATGTATACTCGGCAATCGATCGGGGGAGCACATGGAGAGAATTTCAACCTACCGCCGCACGATGGACATCGAGGACCTCGCCGGTCTGGTGCGACTGATCGTCGAACAGATGGTATTCATCGGCTACACGCATGATAGCGCCAGCGTCGAACGGTTCTTGGCCAACGCCATGCGTCCTGCCTCGAATGCCGTAGTGTTCGTCGGTTATGACGAGGCCGGCCGCGCCGTGGCATTCGCTTTCGGCAACCTGTGCAGCGGGTTGGAATGTGAAGGGGATTATCTGTGGCTCAACGAGCTTTATGTGAGCGTGGCCCATCGCCACGAACACATCGCCACGGCTTTGTTGGACCATGCCAAGGCGTGGGCAAAAGAGGCGGGTTGCGTCTATATGGCGATGGTCACCCATCCGCGCAATACGGCCGCCCAACAATTGTACGGGCAGGCAGGTTTTGAACTGGAGCAGCTGGTTTGGGTCGACACCTACTTATGATGCGTCGGCAGCCACCTCGACAATCCGCGCGACAATCGATTCGAACGGTATGCCGGCTTTCTTGGCGCAATGGTAGAATCCATAGAAACTCGGATTCCCGTTGACTTCAAGCACCCATGGCATGCCGTTGGCATCCAACCTAAAGTCGACCCTGGCGTAACCGCTTAAGCCGAACAAATCCCAGCATTGCCGGGCGATCGCCGCCAGCCGCTCAAGCAACAAGCGCTCCTCGGCAGGGAAGTCGTAACGGGCCACGATGTGGTCGAACCCGAACGAATGTTCATTCCATTTGGCGTCGTAGGTGATGATTTTGGCCTTGTGCTGTTCCTCGAAACCCTCGAACACCCACTCATAGGGATCGAGCACACGCACATCGGTCTTGTCGCCGTACATGCAGGCGGTGAATTCACGCCCTTCGATGAACCGTTCGGCGAAACAGGCTTTGCCTACGGCTGCTTCCTTGCGGCTGATTGCGGCATAGACTGCATCGGGATGTTGTGCCACCACCAACGAATCGTCATCCAAACCGACCGAGGCATCCTCCGCGATTGGTTTGACAATATAGGTGGCGCCCCGTTCGAATGCGTGCGGGTCGAAGGTCTCACCGCAACGCAACCAATCGGGAGTGGCCACCGAATGGGAGCGTAGCAGGTGCTTGGCGAGCAACTTGTTGGTTGTCGTATACAACGCATCGAGTGAGCATCCGGTGTGGCGCAAACCGAAATGCCGCAACAGACCGGGCACAAGATATGCCAGCGTCTCTTCACCGGGTGCGGAATCGACCAAGTTGAACACCAACGGCCGCTCGTGGCTGTCCGATGCCGCAAGATGAGCTATGGAGGCCAGGGAGAATGGTACTAATTCAACCCGGGCCGCTTGGTTGTGAAGAATCTCTTTGATCCATTGTGCTTGGCGTAGGCTGTCGAGCACATCCTCGGGAGCACCATCGGTCACTGTGTTGTGGAGGATGGCGATTGGTGGAGCTTCAATCATGGTAAGGTCAATTCTTCGAGGATTGTGCGCCAGTGTCAAGGGAATCGGGCCCGTTGACCGCCTGTGCCGGATCACCATCCATTTCAAATTTGAACTATTTTTCATAGTTCGGCCGATTGACTGTTGACAGGATGGGCAATCAAGCCTACACTGCCGGTGAACATATGTAATGAACAAATGTTCAATGGTATGCAAGGAGGGATTTCATGACTGGTCTTGCGCGCAACACCGCTCGATTGTTCGCCAATAAAGGGACGTTGTTCACCGCAGCGTTCGATCATCCGCAAATGTACGGGGTGATGGACGGCTTGGTGGACCCGCTCGCAACGATAGCTGCGATGACTCCAACCGCCCTGGACGGTTTCATCCTCAATCCAGGAATCTTCAACTTGCTCGACCCCAAGGCGCTCAAGGACAAAAAACTCATCATGCGTGCCTCGTTGGGGGGGAACGTCCTGTCGAACGGGTTCTCCGACCATCATGCCGTCATCGTAAGTCCCAAGCATGCTGTGCAAGCCGGAGCCGATGCGGCTCTGATCATGTTGGTGTTGGGCGGAGACCACGATAAGGAATCGATGGCCGAGGCCGCCCGCACTGCCGAAGCCTTCCATGAGTATTCCATGCCGGTCATCATGGAGGTCCTGGCTGCCGATTTCTCCAAGAACAACGACAGCGCCTTTGTCCGCACCGGAGCCCGCATCGCGGCCGAAATCGGAGCCGATGCCGTGAAGGCCTTTTATTGCGAGGATTTCGGCTCGGTCGTACGGGGCTGCCCGGTCCCGGTCATTTTAGCAGGCGGACCCAAGGATGGCGACATCGTGAAGATCGCCGCCACGGTCGTCCAAGCCGGATGCAAAGGCTTTGCCTTCGGCCGCAATTTGTTCCAGAGCGAACACAGCGCGGCGTTGGTGAAGGATCTCGACCGAGTGTTGAGAGGATAAACCGAGATGTCGAACGACCGTGATTTCCTGTACCGTTTGGCGGTGATGTATTATAGCGACGGCCTGACCCAGCAAGAGATTTCTGAGCGGCTCGGCATCTCCCGACCTCAAATATCACGGGCTCTGAGCAGGGCTGAGCAGGAGGGGATCGTCCGCATCGAAGTAGTCCAGCCGACCTCGGAGAAGCAGCATCTCGAGCAACGCATCGCCGCTTTATTGGGCATCGAACGGGTTTTTCTGGCCGGGCAATTGGTGCGTATGGGATCGGACCGCGAACGACGCAACCAGAACATCGCCTTGGCCGCCGCCCGCATCCTGCCAGAGCTGTTCGAAGGCAAGGCCAATGTCGGAATCGGATGGGGCGACACGGTTTATCGGACGGCGCTGTCGCTGGATTATGCCGACTCGACCACCGAGACCTGTTTCGTGCCCCTCATCGGCAGCCTCGGGATGCGCGAGAGCCGTTACCAAGTCAACTCGATCGTCGACCGGATGGCCGAGAAGATGCGCGGCCAAGTGCTCTATTTCAACGCTCCCGCTTTCGCCATCGATGCCCAGACCCGGGAGAAAACCCTCCATCAGGAACCTTTTTTCTCATTGCTTGACACCTGGAAGCACCTCAATGTGGCTGTCATAGGACTGGGAGTGTCGGTCGAGCACGCCGGTTTCCCGTTCGGTGAGTTCGCCTCCGAGAACATCGAACGGCTGAGGAGTTCGAAAGCCGTCGGCGACATCCTTGGACAATTCTTCGATGCCGATGGAAACATTTGCCAGTCGGGTTACGAACAGGAGTATCTGGGATTCTCCCTTTCGGAACTGCGCGAAGTGGACCAGACCATCTGCCTGTGCGGCGGGACTCCGAAAATACCGGGTATGATCGCAGCCGCCCGGCGCGGTTACTACAACATGTTGGTCACCGACGAGCGCACCGGAATCGAATTGATCGAAGTGTTGGAGGGTTGAGACATGAAGGCCTTGATGTATCTTGGGACCGAGCAGCTGGAAATGCAGGAAGTGGGCGATCCCCAAGGGGATTTCGTGGTCAAGGTGGCCGCGTGCGGCATTTGCGGCACCGATCTGAAGACCTATCTCAAGGGGCATCATTTCTTCAAGCCGCCTACGATCCTCGGGCATGAGTTCACCGGGTATGTGGTCCGTTCGCCCAAGGGAAGCGCGTTCCAGGTCGGGGATCCGGTCGTGGTGGCCCCGTATGTCGAATGCGGCACGTGCGAGGCGTGCCAGCGCAAGCTGGGCACCTTGTGCCGTTCCAAGAGCTTTGTTTCCGGTGGTGCGTTTTGCGAGTATGTCGCATTGCCCGAGAATTATGGTGAGATCGGCGGGGTCCGAGCTGTGCCCAAACCACACGGGGGGCAGCCCGACATGGCCACCTTCACGCTGGTCGAACCGTTGGCGTGCGTGCTTAACGGGACGCGCCACTTGCGCATCAATCCCCACAGCAGGGTCTTGGTGGTTGGCAGCGGTCCGATGGGAGCCCTGTTCGCCCTCTACTTTTCCCAGGCGGGCGTACCCGTCGCAGTGGTCGAACCCAATGAGAATCGTCGCATGACGGTTTCGTCGTGGGGAATCGAGTGCCATGCCCCCGGAGATGTCGATGTCTCGAAGTTCGACAACGTGGTCATCGCGGTGAACAAAGCCGAGTTGGTGGACCAATACGTCAGGGCGGTCGCCGATGGCGGTACGGTCTTGTTGTTCAGCGGATTGAAGAAAGAGGAGGTCTTGACGGTCGACTCCTACAGCATCCATTACCGCGAGGTCGCCCTCACCGGTAGTTCGGGCTATGCCATCGAGGACTTCGATGCTGCCTTCACGATGATTGCCGACAATAGCGCCCATTACAAACCATTGGTAACCCATAGCTTCCCGATCGAACAGGGCAAGCAGGCCTTCGAGTTGCTCAAGGCCGGCAAAGCCTTCAAGATCGTCATCATCCCTTAGGATCCCGCGAGGAGCTGGCCATGCGTATAGCCGTCTTGTTCAACAAGAACAGCGCCTCCGCTTCTTCTGTCCTCGGACCGATCGCCGACGACCTGCTGGTCGCCTGCCGTGGACATCGGGTGGTGGCCCACAGCTTGTTCGGTGCCCGGTACTTCAACAAGCGCTGCGAGGTGGTCGAGGGCGATGCTTTGCACTACGGGCTTGATTACAAAGCCATGGTCCGCGATGCGGTCCATGCTTTGGTGGCTGGTGGTGCGCAACGGTTCGTCACTGTCGGTGGCGATGGCTTGGCCGCCTATGTTGCCGATGCATTGCGCACGGCCTGCATCGAGCGGTCGCTTGAGGGCATCCCGTTGCTCGGTGTTGCTGCGGGAACGGCCAATGTCGGTCCGATCGTGTCGGTCCCGGCCCACAGCGTCAGCCACATCCGTCCCGAGGAGGGGTTCACCATCCCCACCGGAGCAGTCGAAGCCTTTGACGGGGCCGCCCATCTGGGGTATGGTTTCAATGACGTCGTGGTGGGCGACACGTTGCTTGGTACAGTCGACGGTAAAACAGTGAATGTCTCGGTCGAAGCATTGGTGCGCGAAGGGCGCAACCGCGTCCAACGGCCAGGCGGCCGCATCGCCGGTGGCGACTTCGCCATCTCGGTCAATGGGGTGTGGGTATGCCGTCCTGGAGACCTCGGGCCTGCGGATGTCAAACAGATCGTGGCTTCCTCGTTGCAGTTCGACCGGTTGTACGGAAGGGCCGTGACGGGAGCACTCATGCGGGGTGCCTATGAGCGGGATGTGGCCGCTCTGGTCCTCAGCGACCGGTTTCTGGTGTCGGCTTTCGATGAAGGGCAGCAAAACACTGGCCTTCAGGCCCTCCGGCAGCTTACCTTCACGGTAGGCGAACGGGTGACGCTCAGTGGTTTGGGGCCCGATGCCCATGTGGTGGTCGACGGGAACCCCTACATCAGGGGCAACGGGGAGATCTCCTTTGCCTATGTTCCAGATGTCGTGCGCGTGTGGAGGATCGAGGGCGTACGCCTGAGAAAAGAACCGTGGCAGGAGGAGAGAGGATGCAGTCTCTAACCAACAAGTACACCCTGCGGGGCAAGGTATACGAGAAGGACCAGACCAGGGCGGCTGCGGTGTTGCTCATCCCTACCTTGGTGGCCCTCGCGTTGTTGTTCGTCGTGCCGGCGGTGCAGGTGGTCTACTACAGCTTCACCAATTTCAACCTTACTTCGGGCCAAGCCGCCTTCAACGGGATCGCCAACTTCAAGTACATCTTGACCGACGACAAGTTCATGAAGGCCTTGGGCAACACCTTCTACTTTGCTTTCGTGAAGCTGCTCATCGACACCACCTTGGCTTTGGTGCTGGCGTTGATGCTTGATGCCCACATCCCGGTCAAACGCTTCTTGCGCTCGATCTACTTCGCTCCCGTCATCGTGCCGGTGGTGGCTTCGAGCTTGATCTGGATCTGGTTCTTCGATCCCGGCATCGGACCGTTCAACCAAGTCCTCGCAGCCATCGGATTGCCGACTTCACAATGGATTTACCACGAGGATTCGGCGTTGTTGTCGATCATCGTCTTCTCGGTTTGGAAAGGGGTGGGCTACAACATGATCCTGTTTTTGGCCGGGTTGCAGAACATCCCCGACTCGTACGTCGATGCGGCCAAGGTCGACGGTGCCAACAACTGGCAGATGCTGACCAAGATCAAGTTGCCGCTGTTGCGCCCCATCATCGCCTTTGTCGTCATGATCGGCATCATCAACGCCTTCAAGGTCTTTGCCGAGATCAACGTGATGACCCCGAAGGGCGGGCCGCTCTATTCGACGGCCTTGATGGTGGTCTACATCTACGAGCAAGCCTTCACCAACGCCAAGATGGGCAGAGCCTGCGCCGCCTCGCTGTTGCTGTTCATCATCATCCTGGTCTTGACCCTCCTCCAGAAACGGTTGGGGACCAAGAAGACCATCGATTTGGCCTGAAGGAGGAACCGCTATGAGGACCAAGAAACTCACCGGATATAATTGGTTGTTGTTCGCGGTGCTCGCCGTCGGTTCGGTGGTGATGGCCTTCCCGTTTGTCTGGATGATCCTGTCTTCGTTCAAGACCGCCGCCGATGTCTACGCCTATCCTCCCCGCTGGCTACCGAGCAGTTGGGATTGGCATAATTATTCCGAAGTGTTCCGCATGATCCCGTTCTTCCGCTACTACTTCAACAGCATTTACACCTCGGTGGCCCAGACGTTGCTTGAGATCACCCTCTCGGTCACGGCGGCCTACTCGCTGAGCAAACTCAACTTCCCCGGCCGCAATTTCCTGATCAACCTCATCCGCAGCACGATGTTCGTCCCGATGATCGTGACCCTCATCCCGCTCTATCTGGTGGTGAGCCGGGCCGGATTGGTCGACACCTACACCGGCATCATCCTCCCGCAGATACTCAGTGCCTTCACGATTTTCCTGTTGATGTCGTTCTTCGTCACCGTTCCCAACGACCTGGCCGACTCGGCCAAGATCGACGGGTGCGGCTATTACCGCATCCTGACCAAGGTCATCATACCCAATTCGATGACCGCAATCGGCACGGCGGTGATGTTCTCGTTCCTCGGCCACTGGAAAAGTTATACCTGGCCGTTGATCATCACCAACAAGACCAAATACCGCACCTTGCCGATTGGATTGAAGTACTTGGTGCAGGAATCATCTTCGGAATACCAGGTGATGATGGCCGCCTCCGTGATGGCCATCCTGCCTGTATTGATAGTGTTCTCGTTCTCGGAAAAGCAACTGGTGAGGTCGGTCACCCTCACCGGTCTTAAATCGTGATTTCCTCAGAAAGGAAAAAGGAGACAAAGATGAAAAAGTTTGCGTTGCTTGTGGCTCTGCTGGTCGTCTGCGCATCGATGGTGTTTGCAGCCGGCCAGACCGAGAAGGCTCCTCCGGCCACCCCAAGACCGGCGGTCGTGAAGCTGCAGGTATGGTATGCCATGTCGGGCGCCTCCGGTGAAACGTTCGTCAAACAGGCTAAGGCTTTCGACGATGCCAGGTCTGACATCGAGCTTGAGCTGACCTATTCGGGCAGTTATGCCGACACTGCCACCAAAGTGAGCGCCGCGCTGCTTTCGGGCAATGCTCCCGATGTGGCCGTGATGGCCGCCGGTCAGTTGTACACCGGCGAACGAGGCGATTTCTCCATGGAGCAATTGGTCAAGGATGCCGATTTCAATAAGGGCGACATCTATGACGGCATGTGGGAGTACGCCAAGTACGATGGCCGCATCGCTTCGGTCCCATACGGGATTTCGACCCAGGTGCTCTATTACAACAAAAAGATTACCGACCGGGCCGGCCTCGACCTGAGCAATCCTCCCAAGACGTGGCCCGAGTTCCTGCAGGTTGCCAAGCAGGCTCAGCAGAAGGGCAACACCGCCAACGTAGCCGATTTCTGGGGCTTCGACACCTCCGACGGCGTATGGCTTATCAAGTCCATGTTGTATCAGAACGGCAACAAGGTCGTCGAGAAGCAGGGTGACAAGATCGTCCCCGTCTTCCAAGATGCCAAGGGTGTGCAAGTCGCTGAATTCTGGAAGAGCTTGGTCGATCAAAACGTGATGCCTGCCGGACAGCACAACAACGCCGAGAAGAAGTTCTTGGCCGGGAATCTTGCTTTCATCGCCTCTTCATCCAACCGCATCTCCCGCTGGGCGAGCAACGATGTGGTCGAGATGGGCGCCATCCCGATGCCTTCGTTCACCCAGAAGTCGCTGGCTTTGGGCGGAAACGGCATCGTGTTGCTCACCCAGGATGTCCACAACCGCCAAGCCGGATGGGAACTGGTCAAGTATTTGACCCAAGTCGACAACCAGACGGCGTTCGCTCTGGGCACTGGGTATTTGCCGATCCGCAAGTCTGCCCAGCAGTCGCAGATCGTCAAGGACGCTTTGGCTTCCAATCCGCTCTACAAGGTTGCTTTCGATCAGCTCGAAACCACTTGGGCATACATGCACTTCGGTGAAATGGGCACGATGGACGCCAACTTCTGGTATGCACTGGACGAGATCGAGAAAGCGGTGCTCACTCCCGCCGCTGCATTGGACAAGGCCGCCAAGGCTTTGGTCAAGGAAATGGAGTGAACTGATGCTTGAGGTGGCTCCCGCCGATCGGCGGGAGCCTTTCATTCCCTACCAGCGCGCCGCCAGCGCGCTATCTACGAGGAACCACGATGGCTGACCGTTACGCATTTTCCACTGGAGCACTGTATCCGCTTGAATCGGAGCAGGCCTTGCGCCTGCTGAAAGAAGCGGGATTCTCACATGTCGAACTCATGCCGCAAGCATTCGGTGATGTGACCGACGCTGCTGCTTTGCAGTATGAGAAAACCAAGATCCATGTCTCTTCGATCCACTATCCGTTGGCGATGTTCGCGATGCTCTATAGCTCGCACCAGAGCATGTCGGCCGAAGGCCGCCGCCTCAGCGCCGACATCGTCACCCTCGGTAAGCGCTTGGGCACCGAGGTAATCGTGATCCATCCGACCAATGCCTATCCCGAGGAGCAGAAAGAAGTGCTCGAGAAACCGGTTTTGGAGAACATCGCCTATCTGACGAACCTCTGCGTCGAGGCCGGTATCACTGTCGCCATGGAAAACTACCCGGTCGGAGTCGGGCAGCATCCCGACACGCTGCAAGCCTACATTGCCTCATTGAACCTGAAAGGCATCGAGCCGATGGTCGATACGACCGAGGTGTGCGAAGGTGGTGGCGATCCGGTCGAATTCCTCACAGCGATCGAACCGCGTCCGTGCCACCTCCATCTGAGCGATTTTGGTAACGGCAAGAAACATCTGCCTGCCGGTGCCGGCTCGATCGACTGGAAAGCGGTGGCCGAGGTACTGCACGCCAAGGCGTATGCCGGGTATTACACATTGGAACCCTCCTACCGCCATTACCTGACCGATATCCCAGCCAAACTCAGGGCGGCCTACGAATTTGCGGCAAGGACGTTCTGATGGATGCCGCCGACCGCTTGCAAGCCGTATTGGAAGCATTCGCCACCGGCGATGCTATGGGCATGGGCACCGAGTTCATGACCCGTTCGGAGATTCGACAGACTATCGGTTCAATCGATAGCCTGTTGGATAGTTCCTTATCTAAAAATCACAGCGATCTTGCTCCTGGTACCATCACCGACGATACCGAGCAGAACCTCTACCTGATGAAAGCATACCTGGCTGCCGGCACAATCGATGAACCGACTACGACGGCAGCTTTGTTGGAATGGATAGAGCAATCGGATGCGGTTGCCAAACGGTACATCGGGCCAAGCTCGTTGAGAGCCCTCAAAGCCATTGCGGCGGGGGCCGACCCCCATGAGGCCGGGCGGGGCGGGACCACCTGCGGCGGTCTCATGCGCACCATGGCGGCTGTGTTGTGCACTTCAGCCGATGCTTCAGACGATGTGTTGGCCACCAACATCCAGCAGTGCCTGTTGCCGACCCACAACACCTCGCAAGCGCTCGAGGCGGCCTGTGCTTATGGTTTCGCCTTGCGCGCTGCCTTGCATGATGCGAGCTTGGCTCAAGTGGTCGCAAGGGCGTTGCAGGGGGCAACTGCCGCCTATGCCATGGCTCCGTATGTGGCCTGCGCCGCCTCCAGTGCGAGCCGCATCAAGTATCTTGTTGAAAAATCAGCCAGCTGGAATTCGGACGACGAGTTGCTCGACTTCCTGTTCGGTGTCTTCGGTACAGGCTTGGAGTCGGCCGATGTCTGTGCCGCTGTGTTCGCGCTGTTTTTGCGCTATCCCGATTCGCCATGGAAAGTTATCAAGCTGGCTGCCGCTGTGGGTGGCGATACCGACACCATCGCCGCCTTGGCCGGAGCATTGTGTGCAGCCCATGCTTGCGGCCATGACATACCAGCAGGGACGATCGACACCATCGCCCGGGTCAATGGCATCGATTTCGCTGCTCTGGCAGGGCAGCTTGGCGGGAAGCACCGGTGAATCCCGTCTCTCGTTATCTCAAACCACTCCAGGGCAACGCCAAGGTGTGCGTCGCCTTCCACCCGTTGTGGTCGATTCCCTATGCCGTGTACATGTTCTACCTCAGCCTGTACCTCAAGGAACAGGGCATCACCGACAGCCAGCTGGGGCAGTTGATGATGGTGGGCAACATTGTCGGGATGGTCGCTTCGGTTTTATCCGCCCCGATTGTCGATCGGCTCGGCCGGCGCACCACGACACTGGTCTTCGATCTGATCTCTTCGGCGCTACCGCCGCTGATCTTCCTGACCACCTCGAGCTATTCATGGGCGTTCGTGGCTATGGTGGCGGCCAACCTCAACCGGATCATGAGCATCGGTTTTTACCTGACGATGATCGAAGACAGTTCGGAGCAGACCAATGTGGTGGCGATGAACTTGTTCAACTTCATTACCGTCGCAGCCGGCTTGGTGGTTCCCGCAGCAGGCTTGGTGGTAGGTCGACTCGGTTTGGTGACAGCCCAGCGTTGGTTTTTGCTGGTTTCGGCCATCTCGATGACATTGTTGGCAACGGTACGCCATTTCTTGCTCAAGGAGACCACGGTCGGACTCCACATCAGGCAGCAGGCAAGGCAATTGCGGGCTTTAAGAAGCAAAAAACCAACGGTATCCGATTGGCTGCAAGGGGTGGACATGTACCGCCAGGCGTTCGCCTATCTTGCGACACACCCCCAAGCGGCCCGGGCTCTGCGCACCAACATAGTGTTTTACACGTACTATGCGGTGGGGACTTCGGTGAGCCTGTACTTCACCCCGTACTTCACCGGTCATCTGGCGTTGTCGGCTTCGCAGGCATCCCTCGTCGGTGGATTATACTCGGCCGGTACGTTGGCGGCCATGTTGTTGATCAATCCGGCTTACACCCGCACCAACAATGCGCTGTTCATGACCATTTCGGCTGCAGTGAGCTTGGTTGGTTTCGTGCTGCTGATCGTGGCTCCGGGCGGGGCCTTCGCATGGGTGGCCGTCGCTGTCGTGGCTATCTCGGTGGGCTTCGGGATGCTTAAATCGGCAACTGACGCCAATATCGCCATGGAGACGGCAGGAACCAACCGTTCAGGGGTGTATGCCATATCCTACCTGGTTTCGGCCTTGCTCAGCGTGGCGGTGTTGGGTTTGCTCTCGTTGCTCTATGCTTCATTCCCGCCATGGTTGTTCATCCTGTCGGCCGTATTGATGGCCTTCGTGGTGGTGGACCAAAGCCGTCATCTTGCCCGCCGCAATGAGTGACGGGTATGATGGAAGCGGCCCGCAAGGGCGAGGAGGTCACGGATGGACGATGCACTGCAGGCCTTGCTGGAACAGGAGCGTTTGCTCCATTTCAAGCGGTTCGATTCGGAAATGGCGTGGAGGTTGGGATCGGCTTTGGTCGAACAAGCCAAGCGTGAGAAGCTGACCCTGGCGGTCGATATCAGTGTGGTCGGCCACCAGGTCTTCCATTTTGCATGCAACGGGACCAGTGCCGACAATGATGCGTGGCTACAACGAAAAGCCAAGACGGTGCTCCGCTTTGGACATTCCTCGCTCTACATGGGTCGCAAGTTGGCGAAAGATGGAGTCACAGCAAGCGACCGCTACTTTGTAAGCGAGACCGAGTATTGCTTCCATGGGGGTGGTTTTCCCATCATCGTGGAGGGGACCGGGTTAGTCGGTGCGGTGGTGGTCTCCGGCTTGAGACAAGAAGAGGACCACGCCCTTGTGGTCGCGGCGATCGCCCGGTTGCTCCATGTCAAACTGGACGATTGACTACTAAAGCAGTACTTTCACAGAGGATGTGATCATACCTTATCGTGCTCAGGAGGCAGACGATGCTTAATTTCACCTATTGGAATCCTACCAAGATTATCTTCGGTAAAGATGTCATCGGCCAAGTTGGAGCCGAATCCGCCCTGTACGGCAAACGGGTCCTGTTCCACTTTGGTGGTGGCTCGATCAAGAACAACGGCGTGTTCGACACGGTCGACAAGTCGTTGAAAGCAGCCGGTCTGGAGGTGAGTTACCTCGGGGGGGTGGTGCCCAATCCACACCTGTCGTTGGTCCGCGAGGGCATCGAGCTGTGCAAACGTGAGAAGATCGACTTGATCCTGGCCGTCGGGGGAGGCTCGGTGATCGACTCGGCCAAAGCGATCGGATTCGGGGCTAGGTTGCGCTCCGACGAGGACATCTGGGAAGACTATTACATGAAAGCCGAACAGAATGTGCGCGAAACCATTCCCGTCGGTGTTGTGCTGACCATCCCCGCCGCCGGTTCCGAAAGCTCGGTCGGTACGGTGATCACCAATGAGAAGACCAAGATCAAGCGCCCGGTCAACAGTGAGACGCTCATCCCCAAGTTCGCCTTCATGGATCCGCAAACCAACTATACCTTGCCGGCTTATCAGACGGCCTGCGGGGCCTCCGACATTCTGGCGCACCTGCAGGAGCGTTACTTCACGACCGTGCCTGAGAACGACTTGTCCGACCGTCTGCTTGAAAGTTGCATGCGCAACGTCATTGCCAACGCCCCGTCGGCCATCAAGCACCCCCGTCAGTACCGTTATCGGGCCGAACTGATGTGGACCGGTACGATTGCCCACAACAACCTGCTCGATCGTGGCCGCATCGGCGACTGGGCCAGCCACAACATCGAGCACGAGTTGAGCGGCATGTACGACATCGCCCACGGGGCCGGCTTGTCGATCGTCTTTCCCGCTTGGATGCGCTATGTGCACCACATCGACATCGACCGTTTTGTGCAGTATGCTGTGCGCGTCTGGGATGTGAGCCTTCCGTTGAATGACAAAGAAGGGGTGGTCGAGGCAGCCATCGGTCGTTTGGAGGACTTCTATCGTTCTTTGGGCTTGCCGGTGCGCTTGAGCGAAGCAGGCATCGGTGGCGAAAAATTGCGCGAGATGGCCGAGAAAACCATGCTGGGCGGCTGGACGTACCAAGGCAATTTCATGGAGCTTGGCATCGACGACATCGAGAAAATACTCAAACTCGCCCTTTGAGGAACACGCTGTGAAGTCTGGCGCCTTCGGGATCCCCGAAGGCGCTTCCTGTTAGCGGTCGACCATCTTTCTGGTGAGGTTGCCTACCGGACACACGGCGCACCACGCCCGCGGGCGCCAGATGAGGGCGGCGGCGATGCCCATGATGGTCGAGCTGAGCATCATCGAATAGAAGCGGTAGCTGAGGTGGACCACCCAAGGCGGTATCCCTTGGGTCAAGGGGATGAGCTGTGGCAATGGGCCCGGCAAGGCGATTGCGATGAACAGCCGCACATGGTCCATCGCCGCCATCTCCTGCATGCCGACCCGGACAGTCGAACCGGCGATGAACAGCAGGTTCAGGCCGAAGTACCACAGCAGGTACGTGCGGAGCTTTCCGTTGAGGAACATCGACGGGAGAGTCTTCCAGTGCTTGTTGACCCTGCCGACCGCGGTCAAAGTAGCTGCCCGTGGACAGTACGACGAGCACCACGAACGCCGGTTGTCTTTCAAGGTCAGCATGAACGGCAAAGCCATGCACAGTAGCGCTAATGAGGCGCTGAGGATGCTGACGAACCCCAGCAGGAAGTAGGTGGCAGTGATGGCCATCAATGCTAGCGGGATGCGGAATCTCTTGCTCATGCCCGCTGCATTCTCAAAGCTCCGGGAAAGCAATAACGGCTGCATTTGCCGCAGGAAGTGCACTTCGCACGGTCCACCGTGGGGGCAGCGAATCCTTTCTGACTCAGTGCGCCGACCGGGCAGGTCGCCACAGCTGGGCAGCGGTGGTTTTGGGGGCAGACGTGGGTATTGATCACCAAGGTGCGCGAACCTTGGGTTGCCTCTTGGTCCTTGGTGCCGAACAAACTGGAAAGATCGAACGCCATCTTGATTTCCTCGCTTGTGCATCAGTGTAGCGCACCGGCCGCGATGGTTATGTGACGATGTCACCAAGCGGACAGGATTGTGCTCTTATGCACAATGTTATGACAAATAGACGAAACATATGACAATTTTCTAACATTGTGGTTTTCCAAAGGAACAATCGATGGTAGCATGCTTGCGTATCGCATTCGATACACCAAAAAACAACTGAAAGGAGTCTTGGAATGCGCAGGAAGACACTGTCGGGCCTCATGCTCGCTGCATGCATCGTCATTGTGCTGACAGCGAGTTGTGCCAATCCGATCGGCAAATTGATGATCATCGAAAATGATTATTCCTCAGCGATCGACTATGTCTCGTTCGAACAATATGGTTCGGTAGCGCGCGATGGCGGGCACAACCTGTTGGAGCCCGATGAGACGATCGAGCCGGGAGAATCGCGCCAATTCTATGGATTGCCCTATACAATCCACAACCGGATCAGCATCGATTGCGTGGATGACGAAGGCGATGCATTGAACTTCACCTACGACTTTATCTTTGCGGGCAAGGAAGAACCGGTGACTTTCACCTTCACCAGTTCAGCCGAGATCGAGTGTTCGGGAAGCAATGCCCAAGAGATTGAGACTGACTAAAGGAGGTTTCCACTATGTCGAAGACATTGCGCATGATAGCGGTTGGGCTGGTGGTTGTGTTGGCGTTGGGTGTGGCGGGTTGTTCCGACGCTCCCAGGATGAAGCGCTTGACCATCACGAACGGATACAATTCCCCGATCGAGCGGGTCTCGCTACGCCAGTACGTGCAAACCGACCAGCAGTATCGGGTGATGGCGCCGAACGCATTGGCCCAAGGCCAAACAGTGCAGCCGGGCGACTCGGTGGACTTGTTCATCAACCATCTCGGTACTACGGTCTCGCTCACCATCATCCCCGTGGCAGGCTCCTACGATATGGTCTATTTCACCTATGATTATATGGTGGACGGCCGCAATGAGACCATCCATGCCTTGTTCAATGACCAAGGTGAGATTGTCTTGGAAGGAAGCAACGCCACGATACCGCAGTGACCTTTACAAGCTTGCGTTCCGCAACAGCCCGCATTACACTGACCTTGGTTTGCTCATGTGCGAAGGGAATCCGACTTTCCGGCGTACGGGGGTCGTCCCTCGCTGCGGTTTTTCAAGGGAGGTTTCCATGAAACGTAGGGCGTTGCGTATCTTGACCATCTTCACGATGGTCTTGCTTCTTTCATCGGGTTTCCTTGCCGCTCAAGCGGCTTTCGAGGCTCAAGGTCCCCAAACGATCACCATCATCGGGACGACCGACCTGCACGGCAACGTGTGGGGCTTCAGTTATGAGGACAACAAGGAGACGACCAACAATGGCTTGGCCCGCATCCACACCTATGTCGAGGAGGTGAGGGCCCAGAATCCCAACGTGATCTTGATCGACAACGGCGACACCATCCAAGGCAACATCATGACCGATGACCTGTACAACAAGCGTGCAGGCAACCATCCGGTCATCGAGGCGATGAATTTCATGGATTACGACGCCATGGTGTTGGGGAACCATGAGTTCAACTTCGGCCAAGCATTGGTCGAGCGTTTGCAAGCCTTGGCCGAGTTCCCGCTTTTGGCGGCCAATATGTCGCGTGACGACGGGATGATGGCAGCTCTTCCCTACTGGATCGAGGTGCGCAACGGGGTGAGGGTGGGCATCATCGGCTTGACCAACCCGGATGCTCCCCGCTGGGACGGCGAGAAAGTCGACATGTTCAACTATGCGGCAGTCGGTCCGGCTTGCCGCAAGGTTGTCGACATTCTCAAGAACAAGGTCGATGTGATCATCGTGGCGGCCCATGTGGGCTTGTTCCCCGAATACGATGAGGAGAACGGTTCCGATGGCGCCAACAAGATCCTCGAATTGTGCCCTGAGATCGATGCGCTGATCGTCGGACACGCCCACATCCTGGTGAACAAGAAAGAGGGTGGTGTCGTTATCGGTGGAGGCCGCAACCTCGGCCGCGATGTGATCCGCTTCGACATCTCGTTGGATAAGGACAAGAACGTCATCGACAGCAAGGTGGAAGTGGTCGACATGGCCAAGTACGCCCCGAGCGAAGCGTTGCGCGCTGTCCCGTTCATTGCCGAAGCCCACAAGGCCACCCGCGACTTCATCAGTGGTGGCGCACCTTCGGCTGACGGGACTCCCAGCGGAGGCATCTTCGGGACCGCCAGTGTGAATTACCAACCTATCAATGAGATCAAGGGTATCCCCGAGGGTAAGCTGCGCGATACGGCCGTGATGGATTTGATCAACCATGTCCAGCTGATGAATTCGGGCGCCGATGTTTCGGCCGCTGCATTGTTCAGCGACACAAGCGACATCAAGGCCGGTCCGATCAACTACGGGACGATTTTCGGGATCTACAAGTACGACAACACCTTGTACCGCGTCACGGTGACCGGCAAGGAATTGAAGGCCTACATGGAATGGTCGGCCGCCTGCTACAACCAATGGGTGCCCGGGGATCTCTCGATCAGCTTCAATCCCGACAAGCCGGGCTACCTGTACGACATGTTCGCCGGCGTCGATTACCAGATCGACCTGTCCAAACCAGTCGGACAGCGCATCGTCAATGTCAAGTTCAAAGGGGCCCCGTTGAAGGACGACCAAGTCCTGACGTTGGCGGTGAACAACTACCGCTATTCTTCGGCGCTGAAGGCCCAGAACCTCGTTGCCGGCAAGCGCGAGTGGGAATCGGCCAAGTCGATCCGCGACATGCTGGTCGAGTACATCAAACAACAGGGCACGCTTGTTCCGTTCGTGGACAACAACTGGTCGATCACCGGCGTGAACCTTGCCTCGCCCTACCGCGACCAGGTGGTCAAGTTGGTCAACGAGGGCAAGCTTGATGTGCCCTACGCCAAATCGCTGAATGTCGACAAACTGAAGGCTGAAGGGATTATCAAGTAAGCAGTAGAGAAAAACCGTCTCATGCTGCCGCGGGAAACCGCGGCAGCTGTGTTATCGTCTTACGGTCAACAAAGTCGGTTGATGGTCGCTATAGGCGAAGCCCATGTCGACGGTGCCAAAACGGACGACTTCGACATTGGGGGAGACGAGAAAGCCGTCGATGACCAAGGTATGGTTGATCCCTTCGACATAGGCTTGTTGCAGGGTCCGCACCGACGGGACGAGGGGGTCGGCGATCCAACGCCATCCATCCAAGCGGGCCCAGTCGGGCAAATCCCTGATCCAGAAGAGGAATTCCTCAGCGGTCTGGTGGGGGAAGCTGCTTTCCACCAGGGTGAAGTTCCAGTCTCCGCCGACGACCACCCGGTTGCCTGCTGCGTACTCGGCAGTGGCGAAGTCAAGCACAGCTTGCAGCTGTTGTGAACGCACATCGTCTTCGAGTGAATCAAACGCGCTGAGGTGGACGTTGACGACCACCCAATCGGGAAAGAGACGGACGATGTGCATCCGGTAGTGCTTCCTGAAAATACCCGCGACAAAGTTCTTTTCAAGCGGCAATGCCCTGGTTTCAGCCTGAATGACCGCCACCTTTGAAGCGGTGGCGTTACCGATGCGGATGCGTAACGGCCAACTCACCCAAGCAGTTTTCAGGTCGTCGCTGTAGGTCCATTGCAGATGGGGCAGGGCTTTCTGCAGGCTGCCCAACACGTCTCGCTGGCGGGTGATCCACGAGGTCTTGGCCACCTCTTGCAACACCAGCAGGTCGGCCGGAGTGTTGCTCAAGAACCCGATGATTCCGTCCAGGTTCTTGTCGACCAGCTTGCCTGAAGCGGGGCGGTAATGGCGTCCTCCATCCATGAAGAAGTCGGCCTCCGCGCCCAATCCGGCATAACCCAGGTTCCAACTGAGGATGGTCAGCTCTTCTTGTGCGGGGTCCGCTTGAGTGGGCGCTAGAGCGATGCTGACCGGGATGGTCTCGAACCGCGCTGGTTCGGAAAACCGGTTGGCGAGGATGACGCAGCCATTGCTTGTGGCAAGCAAGCCTACGAGGGCGACCCAAAATAAGTAATAGTGGGGATACCGCTTCGCCATACCCTGTGCTCCTCGAGTAAAAGTATGCTATTCCCACGTGGGCGCTGTCAATCTGTGAGGAAGTTTGGGTTTACCGCACGGCGAGCCTCGGGCTATACTCCAATCATGAGAAACAGTGTGCGGCATCTAATCGGAGCGCTCGTCGTGGCGCTCTCGATGCTTGTCTTGGCCGGGTGTGCGCAGACGCGCTCCCTGCAGCATTCGACAACGGCCGGCGGCTATGCACAGACGGCGGCAGTGACCCGCCAGACACTCGACCTGTTGTTGGCCGATGGCTCGATCACTTCTGCATCGGTTGCCGTCATGCACGAAGGCAAGGTCGTGTTCTCGCAAGGTTTCGGATTTCGCGACAAGACGCTGTCGCTACCGGTCGACGAGAGCACTCGATTCAATATCGGTTCAATCAGCAAGGTGTTCACTACTGCAGCGGTGCTCATGCTGGTTCAAGAAGGCCGCTTGAGTCTGGATGAGCCGGTGGCAGAGGTGCTCGAGGGTTTCAGCATGGCCGACGAACGCTATCGTTCGGTCACCGTGCGGATGCTGCTCAACCACACCTCGGGTTTCCCAGGAACGAATTTCCACAACGGGTTCGCATCCGAATCCATTGACGGGTATGTGCAAGAGACGCTGCGGGTGTTGTCCGAATCGATGCTCAAACACGATCCAGGTGCCCATACCGTGTATTGCAACGATGGCTTCACTGTTGCCCAGGCGCTGGTGGAGCAGCTCAGCGGGAAACCGTTTGCTGAATTTGTGCACGAACGGATCCTGAAGCCGCTCGGGATGGACCATACTAGCTTTGGATTTGGCCATGGAAGCAATGATTATGCCAGGGCCTATGGTGTGGATGGGGCGCCGCTGCCGCCTGAGACAGTCAACATCCAAGGATCGGGAGGCCTTTCCTCGACCGCTTTGGATATGCTGAAGTTCGCATCGATCACCTATGGTGCAGGTTTGCTCAACGACGATATGCTCGATGAATTCTTGAGCGCACAACCAGGTTATGCCGACGAGGTAGTGCCCTTCCGCCGTCAACTGGAAACGGGATTGGGCTGGGACATGACGGTGCGCGACCCCTACCGCATGGAAGGAGTCCAGGTGGTGGGGAAAAGCGGCGGGACGTTCCACTACACCTCGATGCTTTTCATCGTGCCCGAGTCGGGTACCGCGGTAGCTTTGATGTGCAGCGGCAATGTCGACCAGATCGAGGTTGCCGACAAGATCTTGCGGGCGGTATTGACCGAGACCGGGCAGTTTTCAGGTCAGGCTTACAATGACCGCACTGAAGCGCCAGAGCAACCGTTGCCGTTGTTGCATGAGATGTACGCAGGCTGGTACGGTTCTCGCGACGGTTTGTCGCAAATCGAGTTCGATGCTGCAACCCGGAGCATGACTCTTTCCGATTACGATGGTGTGGGTTTCCAAGAACGAATCAGCGCCACCCATGTCGGGGACGGCATGTATGTGGACGGGGAAGGCCAACGCTATTCGTTCAGCGAGATGGCCGGGATCAAGGTCCTGCTCGGGCATGCCGG
>CAZJAK010000026.1:0-7764 GCA_964543935.1 uncultured Spirochaetaceae bacterium | reverse complement strand
AACGCTATTCGTTCAGCGAGATGGCCGGGATCAAGGTCCTGCTCGGGCATGCCGGACCGACCGACCGGGCCGAAGTTCTCATGACCCGCTTGGAAAGCCATGACAGTGGCTCTGGTGGCAGTCGCTTCCCCGAATCGGTCTGGTTGATGGAGAACCTCGCCACCAGCGACTTTTACCACCAAGTGTTTGCGACTGAGGTGTTCGATCAAGTCGGACGGCATGTTTTATTGTATCAGGGCGCTTGGATTCCTTATGGTGAAATGGATGGTGGGCGCACCCGGATGGTCCTGCCGATGACCCGCGACCAGATACCGCCACGTCTTGTCGACGGTCGCTTGGTTGCAGGCGGTTACCGCTGCATCTCGATCGATGATGTTTCGCCTTTGCGAAGCGGGGAGCCTGTCGAGGCTGGAGGGGAAACATCCTCCGTCTGGCGCAAGATCGGCCCCTATGGAACGTTCAGGTGTGAAGTGCCCGCTGATTGCCGAGTGATCGCTCTCGGCTACGATTTTTCCACCCGTGAGGACACCCTCTACTCGGGTGCGCACCTAGTGAAGGTCACCGGGGCGGCTTATGTCGCTTTCATTGCCGATGAACCACACATGTTCCAGCCGAGTTTTACCGAAGTGAGTCTGTAATGGAATGCAAAGAAATTTCACATGCCTCCATAGGACCGTTTGATGCAAGCATCCATCGTTGCTACCAAAGCGCGAGCGACCATACCGATGTCCATACGGTATGCTTCAATGCCGCCTTGACAAGCGACTTGCGCCCCTGTCACGGCACCACCGATGCCGGCATGATGACCTCGTTTGCCGAGATTTCAAAGCGTTTGATTTTGCCGCGGGAACCGGAGGTCTCCCATCTGGTATTGGTAGCGGTCCCGGAGGGCATGTACATTCCCTGCCGGCCATCTGGTGAAGTGGTGATCTTGAACGGCTCTTTACGATTGAAAAGCACTCTCGACTCCATGTTTCATAATGGGCGTGCATGGATCGAGGGCAAGCGGATTGTTGCATCCGAACCTGCGATGCAGGTGATCTTGCAAGAACTGCACGAGCGGGGCTTGGTCTGCGTTTGTGCCAACGACCACCATCGGATGGGAGCCAAGCCACAGTGCATCGTCTTTTCGCCGGCATTGTTTTTCCCCAGCAGGCTGGCCCGGCCGGGCACCGTGGTCTTCAACGCCCATTTCTTCTTGATGTTCCTCTCCGATGTGGCCACCCGTTTCGATCGGATGGGGCAGCCCTTTGGATTGCTTGTGCTCGATGGCAAGGTAATGCAGCCTCCGTTGTGCCGTCGGCCTGCGTTGGTCTATGGGAACCTGTCGGGTGTGCGGGATCTTGCGATCACCGATATGGGCATCGTCATCGACGGGACTGAATACCGACATGGCCATTCATGTGAGGTGTATGTCCGCCCCGTCCACGAGCACACCCCCTCAAGCAATGACGGCATCGATGTCGTCGTGGTGGGTTGCAAGATCGTCGCCTATACCCGCAACGGGGGAGTCGAGGTTCCGGCCAGTGGCTTTGTCATCCATCTTCGCGGCCTTGCCCAAGTGCAAGCTGTCGATGTTGAGTATCGCATGCCGTTCGAATGCCGTTTCGCCATCCAGTGCGGCCCGGCGGTGGTGCGTGCTGGAAAACCATGCAGGCGGGAGGATTATCCTCTCTACACTGGAGAAGGAATACCCTTTCCCCCGACGGTCTATCCGCAGGATTGGGAACAGGGCCGGGCTGCCCGCATGGCGATCGCTCTGGCAGGGCAGCGCATGATGTTGATCCATGTTGGCGGAAGCAAGGCCGAAGCCTACCGGGCCGGCACGGACAGTTTGGGATTTTCGTTATCGGAGATGGCCGAATTCGCCCGCTCGATCGGTTGCAGCGATTGTGTCAACTTGGATGGCGGGGGGTCGGCTGCGTTGTGGTTGGATGGAGAAAACCACATCGGTTGTTCCGATCGGGACCGTACCACGTTCGCGCCGTTGGAGCGGCCGGTCCCTTCAGGATTGCAATTCGATTTCAGGGAGTAGAAATCAAGCGGCCCGTTTGCCAAGGACCAGCTTTGAGACGTACTTTCCCAAGCCTCTGCCGTACCTCGCAGCATAATCGATCGCGGCATACGCCGCTTCTGTACGGGGATTGTTGTTCAACAAGTGATACCAATGGTCCGAGATGGCGAAAAACAGGTGGGCTCGGCTCTGTCTGGGGAAGGCATGGCGCACGTTCCACAGGTCCATCACCTGCATGATCGGACCATGGACGTTCTCGATCCATGAGAAAGCCGCTTCGTCCCAACTGACGGTCCACGGGATGGTGCGGTTGATGAAATACTTGTGGACTTCGATATGTTTTTCCAAAACCGGGTAGTCGGTTTCGTCGAACATAAAGTCCGTGTTGGCCAATAAAAACCTCATCATGGTGGTATCGGCAACGCTGTCCATGGTCATGCTCCTTTTACCCTGAACGGGACGGAGTGTGGTTGAAACCATATCTCCATGTACAATATGGTCCTTTCCTGCGTGTCGGGCAATAGGCCGGGATACGATTTTTAAAAATAATACTTGACAAAATAGAATTTATACCCATACCACCAACTCGATGGTATGTCCCAGCTTGAAAGACCACGATTTTGGAATGATATCCAACTCTTATGGCCCGACAGCGGGATTTCCTTGCCAAAAGATGTCCTTGCTTGGTACTATGCTTGCAAGGAACTACACAGGGAGCGACAACCATGGACATGTTCGATATCGCCATCCAGATGGAGAAAGAGGGAGCGCTGTTTTACCGTGACCTGGCTTCGAAAGCCAAGACGACCGGATTGAAGACGATCTTCACGATGTTGGCCGAGGACGAGGACAAGCATCAGAAGGTGTTTGCCAGCCTCAAGCAGGGTGCCAGTATCGCCATGGTCCCCAGCCAAGTCTCGGACAATGCCGAAGCAGTCTTCAAAAAATTCAAGAAGGCCGATTTCCTGAGCGAAAGCAAGCAGGTCGAGGCCTACGAGCGGGCGCTCGAGGTCGAGCTGAAAAGCATCGAGTATTATTCTGAGCAGGTCGAAGAGCTCTCCTCTGTGGCGATGCAGAAAGCCGTTGAGGCGATCATCGAGGAAGAGCGCCGCCATTACGATCTGTTGGACGACATCATCATGATGCTTGAACGGCCCGCCTCGTGGGTGGAGAACGCCGAATTCGGAGTGCGTGAAGATTATTGAGCTTGGGAAGGATTAAGAAATACAGCCGGTCAAGTACCGGCTGTATTTCTTATCGGGCTTTCGGTTCAGGACAGAGTCTGCACGACTTTGCGCAGGTTGCCGCCATCGGTGGTCCAATGGTTCAGCTGCATGACCAACTGGTCGCCAAGGCAGAAATGGCGCACCCCTAGGTCGATGTAATATTGAGCGGCTTCGACGGTCTGTATCTCGCAACGGGGATGCACGCCATGCTTGAGAGCTGTTTCGATCATGTGTTTCTCAGCCGCCTTGGATTCAGCTGGGTGTTCCTTGGTGTTCCAGCCCCGGCTCATGCAATAGTCCGAGGGACCGAACTGCACCATGTCCACTCCCGGAACGCTGCAGATCTCTTCGATGTGGTCCACGGCGATTTCTTTCTCGATCATGAATGCCAACACGACCTCGCGCTGGCGCTTGGCATGGTCCATCTGGCCCAAACGGGGCTGGAAACCGATGAAACGCTTGTTGGGATAACCGAAGCGTCCCCCGTCTTGCGGTGTCTCCGGTTTGACCAGACGCACCGATTCGCGAACGTCATCAACGGTTTGGCAGTCGGTGAACAACACCGATTGGAAGCCCGAGCCGATGGCCTTCTGGGCGACATAGCCGCGGTTCTGGAAGTCGACCTTGATCATGCTGCCCATGTCGTGCAACTCGGCCGCCATGGCGATGTGCTCGAGGTCGTATTGGGTGAACGGCGCGTACTCGGCTAAGAATTCGATATAGTCGTAATTGCCGGTCGATCCGACCGCTTCGGTGAAGAAGGCCCAACTGGACCACAATCGTGTCCCGATAGACGGCAGGTTGGCATCAAGAATCTTCCTGAGCTTGTTCTCTTTCATTGGCATACACATCTCTCCTTTTCAATGCATGGATCCTTCTACAAAAAGTTGACACTGTCCTTCACCGTTTCCCATACAACTGGCGCACCATCTGCAGGTGGCTGGTGACCAGGGCTTTGGCTTTGGAAAAGTCCCGCTCGTACAACGCCGTGTAGATGTTGAGGTGGTCGATGTACAACTGGCGGGCATCTTCGTGCCGTTCCAGCACAATCGAACGGCCTCCGCGCACGGCGTGCTCGAACAACGACACCACCAGTTCCATCACCTTCTGCAGGATGTAGCTGCGCGAGGCCTCCAGCAACGAGCGGTGGAAAGCGATATCGGCCATCGCCCCGGTTTCGGGATCGTTCATCGCCACCGCTTGTTCCATGGCTTCCAAGGCCGTCTTCATGTGATTCAGGTCTGTCTCGGTCATGGTGTGTGCCAACAGCTCGGTCGCCCGCACCTCGATCGTTTCGCGGAATTCGAGCAACTCGAGGTCAAAATTGTCACGGGAGAACAACAAAGGGGCCACCACCGAAATGAACGGGCCGAGTTCCATCTCCTTGAGGTAGGCCCCGCCACCGCTTTGGACATCGATGAGCCCGATGATCTCCAGAACGCGCAATGCCTCGCGCACCGATGGACGCGATACGTTGAAAGCCACTGCCAGTTCACGTTCAGAGGGGATCTTGTCACCCGGTTTGAGTTCGCCGGAACTCACCATCCTGACGAATTGCTCCAAGATGGATTGGTATATCTTGCGCTGGGCCACGGGTTTGAACTGGACTGGATTGGATTTGGAGTTCATAGGGCAAGTGTACCAGATGGGCGCACGAGAAGCAAGGAAAGGAGTCGGACCAGCAAACCTAGTTAACTGGTATTACCAGTTGACAGATTCCCGATCACCCCGTAAGCTGATGATGGAGGCTCTGCATGCGCTATCTGGTACTCATCAAGCAGGTCCCGATCTCGTCGAACGTGGCAGTCGATGAGAAGACGGGGGTGATCAAACGGGAATCGGGGGAAGCCAAGATGAATCCCTACGACCTGTATGCCTTGGAGACCGCCCTGCGGTTGCGCGAGACATACGGAGGGGAGGTGGTGGCGCTCTCGATGGGGCCGCCGCAAGCCGAGGCGGTCATCCGCGAATCCTACATGATGGGCGCTGACGACGGCTACCTGTTGACCGACCGGGCTTTCGCTGGATCCGACGTGTTGGCCACCAGCCATGCTCTCTCGCAAGCCATCCAAGCCATCGGCGATGTCGACGTCGTGGTTACCGGAAAACAAACCACTGACGGCGATACCGCCCAAGTTGGTTCCGAGTGCAGTGAGTTTCTCGGCATTCCCTGCCTTACCGGGGTGCAAAAGATCTCAAGCGTCGCACACGGATACCTGAACGCCGATTGCGACACCGGTTCGAGCATCATGAGCGTGAGGGTGAAGCTGCCGGCTTTGGTCTCGGTCGAGAAGGACATCCACCAACCCCGGCTCCCCTCCTACAACCGCCGCATGGCGACAGCCGGCAAGCCGGTCAAGAAACTCACCTTGCATGATTTGGCCGACAACGATCCGTCACGCTACGGCCTGAAAGGTTCTCCCACCCAAGTGGTGAGGATTTTCCCACCCGAAGAGAAGAGCGATTATGAATTGTGGACCGACGGGGATTTGGCCCAGCGGCTCTTTTCCCTGCTCAAGCAGGAGAAATTCCTTCAGGAGGGCGTATGAGCGGCATCGTTGTCCACAATGAATTGGTCACGGATCCAAAACCGTTGCAAAAGCTCTGTCCGTTCGGTGCCATTGTAGCCAACGAACAGGGCCTCGCCATCACCGAATCCTGCCGGATGTGCCTGTTGTGCGTGAAAAGGGGACCCAAAGGGGTCTTCGAGCACGTCAAGGATGCAGAGGCCGCCCCCAAGATCGACAAATCAGCCTACCGGGGCATCATGGTATGCGCCGAGTGGCATGAGGGTCATGTCCATCCCGTCTCGCTCGAATTGATCGGGAAGGCCCGTCAATTGGCCGCCAAGGTCGGTCATCCGGTCTACGCCTGCATGATGGGGCATTCGGTGCACGAGGCCGGACAGACTCTGGTGGAGTACGGAGTCGACACGGTCTGCCTGTACGACGATGAGCGCTTGCGCGATTTTCGCATCGAGCCATATGCTGCCGCATTGGAAGACGCCATTGCCACGCTCAAGCCAGCAGTGGTCCTGGTAGGCGGCACCCCGCTTGGCCGTTCGTTGGCACCGCGGGTGGCCGCCCGCTTGGGCACCGGCCTGACTGCCGACTGCACCTCGCTCGATATCCAGCCATCGACCGACTTGGACCAGATCCGACCGGCCTTTGGCGGCAACATCATGGCCCACATCCGCACGGTCAACCACCGTCCCCAATTCGCCACTGTCCGTTACAAGATATTCGACTCACCACCGAAGGTGGCCGTACCGACCGGGACCATCGTTCAGAGAACCCTCGACGAGGCCTGTTTGGCCAGCGCCATCGAAGTGCTCCACACCAAAGCGAAGGGAGCCGGCAGCTACATCGAGGAAGCCGAGGTCATCGTCGCCGTCGGAAAGGGCATCCAAAAGAGCTCCAATTTGGCCTTGTTCGAGCAACTGGCCGACCTGTTGGGCGGCCAAGTGGCTTGCTCACGACCGCTTGTGGAACAGGGATGGGTCGAGAGCCGCCGACAAATCGGTCTGTCGGGACGTACGGTGCGCCCCAAGCTGATCATCACCTGCGGGATTTCGGGATCGGTCCAGTTTGCTGCCGGCATGAAAGGTTCTCAAAAAATCGTCGCCATCAATACCGATCCTCATGCCCCGATATTCAAAACCGCCCACGTCGGTATCGTTGGCGACGTGTTCGAGATCGTACCGCGCCTGATCGAGCTGATCAAAGCCGATAAGAATCCCCTCATCGCCAGCATCAAGGAGACGATATGACCAGCACTGTCACCACTATCGATGTACAAGCATTGCGCTCGATGGTCGCAGATCCTGCCAGAATCCAGGTGGGTGATCAGATCCATGAAGATTACACCCATGACGAATTGCGCTCGCTGGTCGCCTCGCCCGACATCTTCATCGAAGCAGTCGATACGGCCGAAGTCTCGGCCATCTTGCGTTACGCCAACGAGCACCGCATCCCGGTCACTCCGCGAGGTCAAGGTACCGGCTTGGTCGGTGGGGCGGTGAGCCTGCGCGGGGGCATCATGCTCTCATTGCAAAAGATGAACCGGATTCTCGAGCTGGATGAACGCAACATGACCTTGACGGTGGAACCGGGCGTGTTGCTCATGGAAATCGCCGAGTATTTGTCGGGTACCCCGTTCTTTTATCCTCCCGATCCGGGCGAGAAGAGCGCCACGATCGGCGGCAACATCAGCACCAACGCTGGCGGCATGCGTGCCGTCAAATACGGCGTGACGCGCGACTACGTGCGCGGCCTCGAAGTTGTCCTCGCCAGCGGCGACATCATCGAGGTCGGCGGCAAGATCGTCAAAAACAGTTCGGGGTACGGCGTCAAGGATCTGATCGTCGGCTCCGAAGGCACGCTCGGCTTTGTGACGAAAGCCATCCTCAAACTGCTGCCCCTTCCCAAGAAAGCCATCAGTCTGCTGGTACCCTTCGCCGATCTCGCGACCGCCATCGAAACGGTTCCCGTCATCATCCGGTCCAAGTACATCCCGACAGCGATC
>CAZJAK010000025.1:0-33958 GCA_964543935.1 uncultured Spirochaetaceae bacterium | reverse complement strand
GTCAACAGCTTCCACCATCAGGGGGTGGCCCGGGTCGCTAGCGGATTCTCCGTCACCGCCACCACCTCCGAGGGACTGGTCGAAGCCATCGAGGTCGACGATCCCGGACAATGGATCGTGGGCGTGCAGTGGCATCCCGAAGTCATGGACCAAGGCGAAGGCTCCCCGATGGGGCGATTGTTCAAAGCCTTCGTTGCAGTTGCAGCGCGATAAAGCCTATCTGGGCTTTTCTTCTTCCACCCCCGCTTTCGACGGGATTGCGTCGATAGCGGAATCGTAGAGGTGGAAGTTGTTGCGTCCGTGTTTCTTGACATGGTACAAAGCCTTGTCGGCCGCCTCGAACAACACATCGTAGGTGGTGCCGTCCTGTGGATACACCGCGATGCCCAAACTGGCGGATAGTTCACGCTCAATCCCGTGGTCGACCGTGATGGTACGGTGCAAACCGACGGTCAATCGCCGGGCCAAGTCGGCAGTCCGTTCGACCGTACCGACATCTTTCAACAAGACCAACAACTCATCGCCGCCCACCCTGCCGACGACATGATCGGTGTCGGCCAACAACTTTCGCAGGGTCGTGACGAATTGGATCAACACCACATCGCCACGGCTATGGCCGAAGGTGTCGTTAAAATCTTTGAAATGATCGATGTCGATGATGGCGAGGGCATGGATCCCCTGCAAGCCGTCGCAGCGTAAAAAGGAGTCGATGGAATCTTTGACCGCCCCTTTGTGGAACAATGATGTCAATGGGTCGGTGAGGGCTTGCATCTTCAGTTTGTCCTGCATGTTCCACTGCTCGTCGATATCGGTCATCCGTCCTAGAATCCGCTCGGTTGCGGCCCCTGAGGCCAGCGGTAATGCCGAAAACTGAATTTGGACCCACAGGTACGCCTCCGCCCCGTTTCTAAACCTGATCTGGGCAGAGCCTTTCTTATGCCCAGTCCGGCAAGCTTCGAACAACCCGGCGACAGTGTCGCGGTCATCGGGATGGACCCGCTCCATGGCGAAGATATGATCAGCCGAGTTGTCGACCGGCTCGTAACCGAAGACATCCTTCCAGTTGGGGGAACGATAGAACGTCCCCGTACGCAGATCCCATTCGAACACCACTGTCTTGGCCTGGATTTCGACAAAACGGTAACGCTCCTCGCTGGCTCTGACCTCCTCGGCGATCGAACGTGGCGCGCTCACGTCGATGACCACAGATTTCACCATGGCCGGACCACTTGAGGGCTGCTCGACCTGCGCCCAATCCGCCAGCCACATCGCATGGCCGGCTTTCGTCTCCACCCGGTACTGGAGCATGACCGCAGGCAATCCGACATGTTGGTTTTGGCGTTGCTCAACGATAAGTTGCCGGTCCTCTCCATACACCATCAGCACGAATTTGTTGGCGAAGGTTTCGTTGAATTCCTCTTTGGTGTATCCGAGCAAAGCGACAAAGCTATCGCTCACCTCAATGAATTCCATGCCGCCATCCAATACATAGCTGAACTCTCCGCCAGGGACGCTGTCTGGTAGCCGTTCCCTTTCGGCCTTGGCCGATGAGTCGAGCATGCGGATGCGCACATAGAGTGCCGAGAGGACAATGATGGCGACAAACAATAATACCGAGACTATCAAGATGAACGTCCCCAACGCCATGATGGACTCATGGACAAGCAAATCGGAAGCCGGTACGAACTGTACCAAAGACCACGGGGTCGCCGGGATGGCAACGGTAGTCAACCAATACTGCTCTCCCTGGTACTCTATCTCGACCACAATCGGCTTGCCTTGGCCATAATCCTTGCTGACTTGCTCGAAGCTTTCCCCGGCCGGCAACCGGGCGGTGGAGAGGTACTGGAACAGATCAGTACTCACACCGTCAGGCAGGACATCGGGATAAAGGAGAGCGCCTGTGGCGTCGGTGAAAGCCCGCATGGCATGCGGGGTGGTCGACGATTCTGCAAAGATGCTGCGGATCGTGTCGAAATCGTACAATCCGACCAAAGTCGCCTCTACCTGCACTCCTGGCCGGATGGGAACCAGCAACGCCAGGCTGGGATTGTCGGCAATGATCGCTACTGCGATGGTTCCCCGCTTGAACTCTGCAAGCGTGCCGACATCGAAGCCCAGCTGATTGCCCGAGACAACCTTGCCGTCAGGATCGACCAAGGCCAGGCTGCTGAAGGCGAGTCGTTGACGGTCGGTGGAGATGGAGACTGTGTCGAACGGCAAGTTGCGATCCGATTCCAACAGGGAAGCCATCGCCTCCAGGTGATACAAGCTGGCTTGGATCTTCATCTCGATGACCCGGACATCTTGTATCGCGGATGACAACAGAATCCGTTTGGACTCTTGCCGTTGGGTGGTATGTAAAAAGCCGATGAACAACCACGTCGACGAAACGAGCGCAAGAATGGCCGCCAGCACGAGGATGCTGTGGCCGACCCGCCGCCTGTTCTCCTCCCTGATTTTTACCTTTCCAGGCGTATTACTCACCATCCTGTTGTGCTTGTACCTTTACCGCCTTAGCCAACTGGGCAGCCAATTCGACCGCCTTAGCCGTATGCAAATCCTTGGGGGCTCCTTGATATTCCACTACTCCCAGACAGTCCCATCCGAGTGCTTGCACGAACGGGTCGAATTGTTTTTGTGCTCCGCCCGACCACCCGAATGAACCGAACCGCATGACTTTGCGTTTATTGACATGGCTGCGTTCGAGGATGTCCAAGACATGGTACATTGGCGGAAACATGCGGTACTCGTAGGTCGGCATGCCGATAATCAAGCCAGAGGAGCGCCAGGCCGAAGCCAACACGAACGAGGCGTGGTCGCGCGGGACCTCGTGCACATGCAGCGTGACATGGTGCTCCTGAACCGTCTGGCGGATGGGATCGACCAGGGCGGCGGTATTGCCGTACATGCTGCTGTAGATCAAGGTGATCTCTGCCTTCCGAGGATTGTCCATGCATGTAGCCAAATCCCGATAGAGCTCGATAACCCGATGGGGATCGTGGCGCCATACGATACCGTGGCTCGGAGCCACCATGGAAATCTTCAACGAGGAAAGCTTCTCGATTCCCCGCAAGACAAAGGTCGAGAACGACGAGACGATGTTGGCGTAATACCGTTCCGTCTCAGGTATCAACAAAGCCCATTCCTCAGCGGTCAATTCATCATCGAAGCAATGTTCATAACGGCCAAACGAACCAAAGGCGTCGCACGAGAACAGGATTCCCGAGTGCGGCTCATAGGTCATCATCGTCTCGGGCCAGTGGATGTTGGGAGCTTCGACGAACTGCAGCACTTTACCGCCCAGGTCGAGACTGTCGCCGGTGGCCACCGCACGGACCCCTTCTTCGATACCATAAAATTCCTTGACCATCGGAACCGCTTTTTTTGTGCACAGGATTTCAAGACGGGGGTTTTCCGCTTTCATCCTGGCCAACGATCCGGTATGGTCGGGCTCCATGTGGTTCAAAATCAGGTAGTCGATGTCCTGCAACCGCAAGCCAAGTTGCTTGACTTGGTCGGAAATCTCATCGACCGCACCTTCCCAATCTTTGACCAAGTCGATCAAGGCAGTCTTGCGGGAACCTTGGACGACATAGGAATTCAACAGGACGCCGTTGGGCAACGGCCAAATCCCCTCGAACAAGTCCCTGGTGCCGATACGGGCATGAACGCGATATATGTCTTGGGCCAACATGTCGGGCTTCATGATACTCCTCCTGCGATGTGAGCATCACTATACCATAACAACCTTTCAGATGGTAGTTGTCCCGCAGCATTGGAATTGGCTGGAAATCCAGCATCCGTCACAATGCGGAACAACGCTTATAAAGGAGCGTCAACCGCCGGCGGCGTTCGCGCCAATCGGGCATATGCTCGTCCAAAACAGCCTTGAACGAACGCCCATGGTCGAAGTGGACCAAGTGGGCCGTCTCATGAAGGGCAAGATACTCGATCAGGTCGGGGGGAAGCATCAGCGAACGCAGGGCGAACTTGATATCGCCAAGTTTGGAACAACTGCCCATGCGGACCGGAAACGCGGCCATCGAGACTGAACGCGGCCACGACTGGGGCGCCAAGGCGAGGGTGCGGCACCATCTGTCCACCAATGGCCGATAGGTTTGCTCTCCCACTGTGGCGTAGTACCCCACAACTGCTTTGCGGACCGTGGAGGGTCCCGGTTTGCCGACAGTCACCTGCAGGACATCCCCTACCCGCACGACTGCATTCGGCCGGCCTTGTGAGACAGCCAGCTTGACAAAACGGTCGAACAGCACAAGCTGTTCCCCATCGGTCCACTCATGTGGCGGCAATGCCGGTGGAAGGCTTTCCATGAAAGCCCGCTTCTTGTCAATCCATGTGCGGTGGGACTGTACGAACGCATCGACCTGGGCAGGGCTGAACCTGGTGCCGGCTGTCACGACCACTTGGGCATCGGAAGTGACCCGTATGGTCATGCGCCGTTTGCCGGCTATCCTGACAAGCTCGTACTGTACATTGGAATTCGATTCCACTACACTGCCCCCATGAACGAATCTGCCGACATGATACTCCACCTTCAACAGACTTTGCCATACCGGCATGAGGTCCCCGTCCAGCCCGATGCAACTTGCGCCCTCGGTTTCGACACTCTCTTGGAATGTCTGGACAACCTACCTCCAGCAACCGACGCGTGCTTGGCGTGCCGAGCAGTTCCGACCGACGAATTGCTCGTCAGGCAGCCTTTGAAAGCCGCCTACTCCCTCATGAAGGAAATCCAGGCTGACCAAACGAGCCACTTCACCATAGCCGCCGGGGATTATCGTTTCAGACAACTGCAATGGACGCCATCTCAAGGAGCCGCTTTGGAACCGGTGGTAGCCAATTTCCTGGCAGCCGCCATCGACTGGACGAAACCATACAGCGATTTCTTCATCCGGCTGTTCAAGGAACGTCCGTTCGAGGTCGTCGTCCAGTTGCTCACACCCCTTGTCAATACCACAGCGGAATGAAAACCGGAGCCAGCAACGTCATGATGCACCCATGCACGATCGCCAACGGCACGATGGTCTCCGAATAGCTCTTGCGCAACAACGGCAAAGTAACGTCCATGCTGGTCGCTCCGGCGATGCTTACCGCATGATGCACCGGAGCCCCGATGGCGGATAAAGCGGGAATGAGGAAAAACGAAGCCGATTCCCTGAACAGGTTGCTGAGAAACGACACCGTTCCGAGGGCTGGGTTGCCCAAGTCGCTGATCATCACTCCCGACAGGGTGTACCACCCGAAACCCGAGACCAACGTCAACGACTCGCGTAACGAATAGTCGGAGAACAACGGGATGGCCAAGGCTCCGGCATATGTTCCGGCCAAGGTCAGCAACGGGACGACCAGCAACAACGGGGAGCGCAACAGCGGGACGAGGTTGACCCGGTTCTGGACCATCTGCATGCCTGACAGGAACAACAAGACATACAGCAAAGCCGTCACGATGGCTGTGTCGAACCAGCCGAACCATTCGGTAGACATGGAAAGCACCATGCCGAGGCCGACGATGGCGACGAGCACGAAGGGGGTCTTCAATCGCTTCCATGAAACCTGTTGGCCCCGATGGGCCCCGTTGGTCCCCACCAAGCGCCTCATCAAAGGACCGCACAGAGCTCCCACGGCAAGACAACCGACGAGGACCGCCACGGTCGCCAGAAGCGATTGCAGCCCCATGGTCGCCAGTTGTTGTGCGATATCGGGCAGGCTGCCGGTGTTCACTCCCATGAAGAACAACAACAGGTACAAGACCAGATCGAGCGAAAGCGCAACAAACCGGTGGAACAGATCACGGCCCACAAACTTGGCTGTCAAAGCTCCCAATCCCAGACTGGCGAACAAGGTGAAGAGGTACTGGATGGTCTGCATGCCTGCACAGTATATGAATAGCGGAACTTGCTCAAGCGACTTCTTGTACCTTTGGGACTTCATGGCTATAGTAAGCTGGTGCGGAGGAACCATGCTCACCATCGATAAGACCAGTGCCAACAAACAGACCATCACGTTCAGCGACGGAAGGCGACTCACCTTGATCGGGACGGCACACGTCTCCCAAGAGAGTGTCGACGAGGTCGAACGGACGATCGACGAGATTGCTCCCGACCGCATTTGCGTGGAACTTGACAACGGGCGCTACCAGAACCGGCGTAACGACAAGGGATGGGAAGAACTCGACCTCAAAACGCTCCTTAAGGAAAACAAGGGCTTTTTAATGTTGGCCAACATGGCCCTCTCCTCGTACCAGAAACGGTTGGGCGAGCAGATGGGGGTGCAACCCGGCGACGAAATCATGGGGGCAGCCCGTTTGGCCGAACAAAAGGGCATTCCGTTGTCGTTGTGCGATCGTGAAATCCAGACGACCTTCAAGCGGGCCTGGCGCCTGTCGAGCTTGTATAACAAGATGAAGCTGATCACGGTGCTCGTCTCCTCGATCTTCTCCAACGAGAAGATCAGCAACGAGGACATTGAAAAACTCAAGGAGACCGACATCCTCCAATCGATGCTCGAGGAGATGGCCAAGGAATTGCCGACAATCAAACGGGTATTGATCGACGAACGCGACCAATTTTTGGCAACGAGCATCCATCAAGCCGAGGGGAGCAACATCGTGGCTGTCGTGGGGGCCGGCCATGTGCCAGGCTTGGTGGAGCACCTGCGCAAGCTCGATGCACAGGAGGTGCAACCCGACACATCCTCATTGAGTTACCTTCCCAAAGCCTCGCCGGCCGGCAAGGTCTTCTCTTGGCTTATCGTGGTCGCCTTGCTCGCCATCATAGCGCTCGGTTTCATGCGAACTGGTTGGGAAGGTGGGTTGACCATGTTCCTCTATTGGTTTGGTTTGAACGCAACCCTCACCGGAGTGGCGGCACTCCTCTCGATGGCCCACCCGGCCACCATCGTGCTCTCGATGCTGGCCGCACCTGTAACCGCCTTGAATCCGACCATCGGAGTCGGCATGGTGGCCGGTATCGTCGAGGCCTCGGTACGCAAACCGCGCGTGAAGGATTTCGAGGGGATCACCAACGATATCGCCACCTTCAAGGGTTGGTTCAAGAACCGCATCATCCATACCTTGCTGATCTTCATGACCACCAGCATCTTCGCCTCGATCGGCACATTCATCGCTTTCCCACTGCTCATTTCGAAGCTCAACCTTAGTTAGGCTCACTTACTAACCAACTACAAGAGCGCTTGACCCCATTCAGCATCGTTTGTGCTCTGGTCATGCCCACAGCTATCGATCACCGTGCTACGAGGGATACGATCGTTGCAAAGGAAGCGGCCTCCCTTGTTAGTTAGGAGTCCCTACAAAGTCAATGGCTTCAGCTATCCTGTTGAATGAAAAGGTCTTGATGTAAGTAGGCCCTAGGGAAGTCGATCCTGCTGAGACCAACAAGGTTTTAAAACCCATCTCATAAGCGCCTTTCTCGCGCCGGTCTGGGAAACCGACCGGACGGATTTCTCCGGCTAAGCTGAGTTCCCCGAAAGAAACCAATTTTTCAGGGAGGGGTTTCGAGACTACAGCCGAATAAAGGGCCAGCGCCAACGGGAACTCGATGGCCACTTCGCTCAACCTGATGCCTCCGGCTACGTTCACATACACGTCGTAGCGCGACAATCCGAGGCCGGCATGCCGTTCCAAGACAGCCGCCACCCGTTGGACCCTGGCTGTGTCGATCCGTTCCGAGTATATGCGTGAGAAACCGCTTTTGGCTTCGACTGCCAAGGCTTGGATCTCGACCAAAAAGGTCCGACTGCCCTCCACCACCGCTGCATAAGCGATTCCGGGTGGCAGGTGACCACTTTTACGCTCGCCAAGGAAGAATCCGGAAGGGTCCTTGACCGCTGTCAACCCTTTCTCGCCCATGAGGAAAATACCGATCTCATCCACTGTTCCGAAACGGTTTTTCGAGGAACGGACGATACGGACACCGGTGTCGGCTTGGTCGAAATACAGCACCGTGTCGACAATGTGCTCGATCACCTTGGGACCGGCTATCTGGCCATCCTTGGTGACGTGTCCCACCAGGAACAAGGCTGTCCCCAGCCGACGGGCTGCATCGGACAGCTCCATGCTGCACACCCTGATCTGGTTCACCGACCCGGCCATGGAGGGGATGTCGGCCGATGCAAGGGTCTGTAACGAATCGACCACCATCATGTCCGGCTTGAGCTTGTCCATCGTCTTGAGCAGCTCCTCAAGGCGCGTGTCGCAAAACAATGTGATCGACGCCACGTCCAATTCAAGCCGGTCGGAGCGCAACCGCACATTTGATGGCGACTCCTCACCCGATACATACAACAAGCGGCCTGCTTTGCTGGCAGCCAACATCTGCAACATCAACGTCGATTTCCCAATGCCCGGTTCGCCACCCAGCAAGATGGTCGAACCACGCATCGCACCGCCTCCCAAAACCCTGTCCAACTCGGATATTCCGGTCGATAGCCGCACATCCGGTGCTACAGTAACTTTAGACAGTGAAATGGGTTGTTGTTTGTTAGTATCGCTAACTAACTGAGCCTTGGCACTTTTCTCGGTTTTCTTGACCACCTCTTCGACAAACGAGTTCCACGACCCACAATCGGGGCAGCGGCCGAGCCATTTTGTCTCGATTCGGCCACAACTCGTACAGGCGAAGCGGGTGGTCAATTCCTTCATCGGCTTTCAATCTCCTAGAAGTCGAGCAGTTCCACGTCGAAAATCAGGTACGAATGGGGCGGGATCACACCGGGATAGCCTTGTTCCCCGTACCCCAATGCCGGGGGAATGATCAAGGTGCGTTTCTCCCCTTTTTTCATCGTAACGAGAGCTTCGTTCCACCCTTCTATCACTTGACCGACTGCAAAAACGGCCGGCTCTCCCCGATGGACCGAGCTATCGAACATCTTTCCATTGAGCAATGTTCCGGTGTAATGGACAGTGACATTGGTCCCCATCTTTGGTTTGGCGGTGCCGACACCCTCTTTCAACACAACATACCGCAAGCCAGAAGCGGTTTGCTTTGCATCGGGCCAGCGGTTCGACAACTCCCGTTCAAGTGCTTTCACGGCCTGCTTTGATTTCTCTTGATTGGCTTTCTGCACGTTCAAGACATGCTCGGCGAAGCTCTCCTTGGTGACGGTGAACGCTTGGGCAGCTTGGCCTTTTCGCTCGATCCGCACGGATTGCATAAGGTCGCCCTGCTGAATGGCATCGATGACATCCTGCCCTTCCACCACCTGTCCGAAAACAGTATGTTTGCCATCCAACCAGGGGGTTTTCACATGCGTGATGAAGAATTGGCTGCCGTTGGTACCAGGTCCAGCGTTGGCCATCGACACGATACCGGGGCCGCTGTGCTTAAGTTCGTCATGGAACTCATCGGGAAAGCTGTACCCCGGCCCCCCAGTACCATTACCGACCGGATCCCCGCCTTGGACCATGAAATCGGGGATGACCCGATGGAATTTCAGACCGTCATAATATGGCGTACCCGGGCTTTTCAGGTTCAGTGCCCCCTCTGCCAAACCCACGAAATTCGAAACCGTCATGGGAGTCTTGTCAAACTCGAGACGGATGGAAACTTGCCCGCGCGTTGTAGTGATATGGGCATAAAGACCATCGTTATTTTCTTTACTCATCTATATTTCCTTTAATTTATTCACATTCCAAGCAAATTGTCTTCTGGAGACAGGATGCCATACAGACGCTCCAAATCTTCCAGTGAGTGATACGATATCTCGAGCTTACCCCTTTGAAGGTTCCCCTTGAGTTCAACCCGGGTACCCAATACTTCCAGGAATTTACTTTCAATCGCCAGGATGTCGGCACTCTTCATCGTCTGTTTAAGCGGCCGCTTCAAGTTGGCGGCCCTTTTACCGAGATTCAGTTCGTTGGCGAGTTTCTCGGCACTTCGAACCGACAATCCGTCTTCGATGATTTTTCGGTATAGGACAACCTGGTCTGCCGGATTCACCACTGAAAGAAGCGCCCTGGCATGACCGGCTGAGAATTCTCCCTTCATCAACGAGTCCTGCATGGTGGAAGGAAGTTGCAACAACCGGATGGCATTGGCGATGGTTGAGCGTTTTTTCCCGACCCGTTGGGCCAAGTCTTCTTGTTTAATCTCAGCTTGCTCCAACAGATACACATAAGCCCTCGCCTCTTCAATCGGATTGAGATTTTCTCTTTGGATATTCTCGATCAAAGATACTTCAAGTCGTTGCACTTCGGAAAAACTCTTGATGATAACAGGAATTTTATCCAAACCTACCGTGAGTGCGGCCCGATAACGTCGTTCACCGGCAATGATCACATATTCCTCATCGCCCGATTTCTCCACCAGCAAGGGTTGCAGGATACCTTGGCTACGAATCGATTCGGCCAATTCTTCCAAGGTTTCGGGGTCGAATTGCTTGCGCGGTTGGTTCGGATTGGGGTGGACTTTATTGATATCCATCCATTCCAACCGTTGACGGCTATCTTGCTGTCCACCTTGGTTACCAATGGGAGGATAGACCGCTTCGAAGGAATAGTCGTCCATCAAAGCCCCGATGCCCTTCCCCAAACCATGTTTTTTTCCTGTGGAGTTAGACACGTTTTAGTACCTCCTCTGCCAGATTTTCGTAACTTCGTGCACCAGCACTGCTCCCGTCGTATACGTTTATGGGCAATCCATGCGAAGGCGCCTCGGACAACCGTACATTCCGAGGGATTTTTGTCTCGAATACTTTGTCGGAGAAATAGGCTGAAATGTCGTCTACAACATCGTTGGCAAGTTTCGTCCGTACGGTATACATCGTGAACACGATTCCCAGCACTTCCAGATGGGGATTCAACTGCTTCTTCACGTTCGCGATCGTCCGCATGAGCAAGTTCAATCCCTCCATCGCAAAATACTCGCATTGCATCGGAATGATGACGTAATGGGCCCAACACATCGCATTGATGGTCACCAAACCCAATGACGGTGGGCAATCGACTAAGATGAAGTCCCAATCCCCATCCACCGCCTCCAACGCATTCTTAAAGAAGAACTCGCGGGCTAGCTCGTTGACCAACTCGACATTCAATCCAGCCAGATTGATGTTCCCCCCGATTGCATAGAGGTTCCTCACGGGTGTGGTCTGGTACGCTTCTTGCGGAGAACACGAGCCTACAATCAGATCATAACTTCCTGGTTTCTTGCCGTCTCCGGAGACAGCACTGGTCATGTTCCCTTGAGAATCGAGGTCGACCAACAAGACTTTGTTGCCTTTCTGGGCCAGATATGCTCCCAAATTCACTACGGAGGTCGTTTTACCAACGCCTCCTTTTTGATTGGCGAATATAATTCGTTTAGCAGCCATGGGTCCACTATAATCAATCTTTCTGGTAATGTCACTTGCTTTGTGGCGACAAAGCGCTCCCTTGACCTTATATGTGGCGTGATGTATCTTTCAGGCATCCAATTCCAGGAGGAAACGCATGGAAGAAAAAGTCAAAGCCGCCATTGAGAACATTCGCCCCGATTTGCAGAATGATGGCGGCGATATCGAATACGTCGGCATGAATGGCAATACGGTCACCGTACGGCTGGTAGGGTCGTGCGCCGGTTGCCCGATGTCCCAGATGACCCTGAAGAACGGCGTCGAACGGTACCTGCGCAGTGTCGTCGATCCGAAGCTGGTCATCGTATCGGAAAACTGACACGCGTTTGTTTCACGTGAAACTTTTATATTCACGTGCAGGCAAAAAACCAACATCATGACAGAGCGATCATCAGAACGATCATCGCTCTGTATTTTTTTCTGATCGAACGCTTCCCTTATTAGTTCGCCAATCAGGATTGTTTCACGTGAAACATTTTTTATTTTAGAAAAAGGGGGGCTGCCGTTTGGCAGCCCCTCGATCGTGTAGAAGGCGAATCATTCTTCATCTGACTCCAGATCAATAGACTCTTCATCTTCCGAATCGGGACCATCGACTTGTTGCGCTTCCTCACTCACTACTTCCTGTTCAATTTGGACGGGCTCCTCATTAGCAGTCTCGTTCAAATCCTCGGCATCGGCTTGGGCGATCGCGACGATGGTATCGTTGTCCTTGAGCCGGGTGATGATCACTCCTGATGCATATGCCCCTTGGATGGAGATGCTGGCGATCGGAGTCCGTAGCGATTGTCCGAACTGGGTGATGCAGACCAGATCCTCTGAGTCATCGACAGCCAAAGCCCCGACGATATATCCAGTCTTTTCGCGGAACGTGTAGATTTTCTGCCCCATGGTACCGCGACTGTGAGTTCTGAACTGATCGAAGTGGACCTGTTTGCCCTGCCCATTCTCGGTAATCATGAGAATGCGCTTGTCATTATCCACCTTCACCAATCCCACGACCTGGTCATCCTCACTCAAGTTGATGCCCTTTACGCCGCGTGACGCTCGCCCCATGGCCCTGACATCGCTCTCTTGGAACCGTAAACCTTTGCCGAATTTGGTGATGATCATGCAATCATCGTTCTCAGTCACCAAGACGCAATTCATCAACTTATCACCCTCATCGAGAATGATGGCGGTGATACCGCGGGTTTTAGCATTGCGGAATAAAGGCAAATTAACCTTCTTAGCAACTCCATCTTTTGTTACCATAAGCAAATAGAGATATGGGTCAAAATCCTTGAAGTTGATAATGGTGGTGATTTCCTCCCCTTCAGCCAACGGGAGCAACGATTTGATGGAGTCTCCTTTCGAAGTTTTAGAACCGACCGCCAGTTCGTGCACCTTCAACCAATAGGCTTTGCCAGCCGAGGTCACAAACATGACGTAATCATGCGAGGATGCGATGAACAAGTGCTCAACGAAATCTTCATTGCGCAAGGTTGTACCGCGCACACCCTTGCCACCCCGCCCTTGGGTACGGTACTCATCGACGGGGACTCGTTTTACAAAGCCTTTATGAGATATAACAACAACGACATCCTCTTCCTTGATGAAATCCTCAAGGCTCATCTCGCCGAGTTCCTCTCGGACGATCTCGGTCCTGCGTCGGTCGCCATACTTGGCCGATACTTCGAGCAACTCTTGTTTCACGACACCGAGGACCTTGGCACGGTCGGCCAGCAGTTCCTGGTAATAGGCGATCTTCTGGACCAAATCGGCCAGTTCCTCGAGGATCTTGTCCGTTTCGAGGTGCGACAAGCGACCCAACTTCATGTCGATGATCGCATCGGCTTGCAGTTGGGTGAGACCGAACCGCGCCATCAGTTTCGAAGCGGCCACAGGGTTGTCTGGAGCCTCTTTGATGATCCGCACCACCTCGTCGATGTTTTCCAAGCCGATCTTCAAGCCATCGAGGATGTGGGCCCGTTCTTGGGCTTTGCGCAAATCGTAGCGGGTCCGCCGCACGACAACCTGCTCACGATGGTCGACGAAGTGCTTGATCATGTCGACCAGAGTGAGCAACTGGGGACGTCCGTTGACCAACGCGAGGTTGTTCACGTTGAAGTTGGACTGAAGGGGAGTGTGGACGAAAAGCTTGTTCACGACTACCTTGGCCACCGCTCCTTTTTTAATCTCGACCACCAAGCGGATACCGTCGCGGTCCGACTCGTCGCGCACTTCCGAAATCCCCGGGATCTCCTCCTTCTTCAGGTCGGCGATCCGTTTGACGAGTTCAGCCTTGTTCACTTGATAGGGTAACTCGGTGAAGATGATCTGGACACGGCCGCCAGGGGTTTCTTCAATCTCGTAGCGTCCACGAACGACGATCTTGCCACGGCCCGTTGCGAACGCATTCTCGATGCCGTTGCGCCCGCAAATGATCCCTGCGGTCGGAAAATCGGGCCCCTTGATGCGTTCCATCAACTCAGGAAGCGCTATTTCGCGATTATCGATATAGGCGGCGATGGCTTCACAGGTCTCGCCCAAGTTATGGGGAGCCATGTTGGTGGCCATGCCGACGGCGATGCCGCTGCTACCGTTGATCAGCAGGAACGGGATGGAGGCGGGCAACACCTGTGGCTCGAGCATCGAATCGTCGTAATTGGGGATAAAATCGACTGTCTCTTTCTGGATGTCGTTGAGCAGTTCCTCTCCGATGCGGCTCATCTTGACTTCGGTGTACCGCATGGCGGCTGCAGGATCACCGTCAATCGATCCGAAGTTGCCTTGGGGTTTCACCACCGGGTAGCGGAGCGAGAAATCCTGGGCCAAGCGGACGAGTGCGTCATAGACCGATGCGTCGCCGTGCGGATGGTATTTCCCGAGCACGTCTCCGACCACCCTGGCCGATTTCTTGAAAGCCGTGTTGGAGCGCAAGCCCATTTCGTACATGTCGAACAGGATGCGCCTGTGGACCGGCTTCAAACCGTCGCGCACGTCGGGCAAGGCCCGGCTGACGATGACCGACATGGCGTAATTGAGATAGGAGATCTTCATCTCCTCTTCGATATTCGCTTGCAATAGTTTGCTGACTGATTCTTCTTCCATCGTGTGTTCCTTGATGCCTATACATCCAGATTCGCTACGAACATGGCGTTCTGCTCGATGAATTCCTTACGGGGCTCGACTTCCTCACCCATGAGCATGGTGAAGACGCGGTCGGCCTCAATGGCATCCTCAAGCCTGATCTGGGTGAGGGTGCGGGTGTCCGGATTCATCGTGGTTTCCCACAATTGCTCTGGATTCATCTCTCCAAGACCCTTGTAACGCTGGATGGGAATCTTGCTGGAGTCCATCCCCTTGCTGTTGTCCTCGAGGATCCGCTTGCGTGCATCTTCGTCGTAGGCATAGAAAATCTTCTTGCCTATGGTGATCTTGTACAACGGCGGCATCGCGAAATACACATAGCCCATCTCGATGAGGGGGCGCATGTAGCGGAAAAAGAAGGTGAGCAACAAGGTCCTGATGTGCGAGCCGTCGACGTCGGCATCGGCCATGATGATCACTTTATGGTAGCGGACCCGCTCAGGTTCGAAATGGGCACCCAAACCGGCCCCCAACGAAGCGATGACGGGCTGGAGCTTCTCATTGACCAATACTTTTTCCTCGCGGGCCTTCTCGACGTTGAGCATCTTGCCCCACAACGGGAGGATGGCTTGGATTTGGCGGTCGCGGCCCTGCTTGGCGCTTCCGCCGGCGCTGTCGCCCTCGACGATGAAAATCTCGCATTTGGCCGGATCTTTTTCGGAGCAGTCGGCCAGTTTGCCCGGGAGTCCCGCCCCCTCGCTGCTCTTGCGGATGCGCATGCGGGCGTCACGGGCGGCATTGCGCGCCTTGGCCGCCAAGATGGCTTTCTCCAAAATCGCATCGATGACGGCAGGATACTCGTCGAAATAATTGTTGAGGTTTTCGTAGACAGCCGAGGAGACTATGCCTTGGACCCGCGGATTGCCCAACTTCATCTTGGTCTGTCCCTCGAATTGGGGATCGGGGATCTTCACCGAGACGACAGCCGTCAGCCCTTCGCGCAGGTCGTCGCCCTGCAGCGCCTCCTCGAACTTCTTGGAAAGCTTCGACTTCTTGAGCTGCTCGTTGATGACGCGGGTGAGCCCGGCCCGGAAGCCGGCCAGGTGCGTCCCCCCTTCGCGGGTGTTGATGTTGTTGACGAAGGTGAACAGGACCTCGTCGAAGCGGTCGTTGTACTGCAGCGACAGTTCGACTTTCACGTCATCCTTCTGGGTCAAGAAGTACAACGGCTCGCTATGGACTGGTTTTTTGTCTTTGTTCAAGAACTCGATGAACGATTTGATGCCGCCTTCGAACATGAAGACTTGGCTCTTTTGTTGTTCCTCGCGTTCGTCGACAATGACCATCTCGATGCCTTTGTTCAGGAAGGCCAATTCGCGGAAGCGTTCCGACAAGACGCCATAGCTGTATTGGTCGGTCTCAATGATGGAAGTGTCGACCTTGAAGCGGACGATGGTCCCGGTCTGGTCGGTAGTCCCGATGACTTCGACCGGTTTCTCGGGTACTCCTTTGCGATAACGCTGAAAAAAAATCTCGGGAGCCCGGAAGACCGTGACTTCCAGCCATTCGGACAGTGCGTTCACCACCGACACGCCAACGCCATGCAGGCCGCCGGAAACTTTGTAACTGGTGTTGTCGAACTTGCCGCCGGCATGCAACTGGGTGAGCACCACTTCGAGCGTGCTGACCTTTTCCAGCGGATGGATCTCGGTCGGGATGCCCCGCCCATTGTCCTCGACCCGTACGATATTGCCTTTTTCCAAATAGATCTTGATGGAGTCGCAATACCCGGCCATGGCTTCGTCGATACTGTTGTCGACCACCTCATACACCAGATGGTGCAACCCCTCGATGCCGGTCGATCCCACATACATTCCGGGCCGCTTGCGGACCGCGTCCAAACCTTTGAGAACCTGGATGTTGTTGGCTGTATACTCTTTCGCGCCGGAGCGTCCATGGGCCGCATCATGGTGATGCGTGGGATGCTCGGCAGCCGCGCTCAAAACACCGTCAACCATTATACTATGTCCTTATATGATATGAGAATGATATTCTAATAAATTGTATCATGTTTTCAATTTAATGTAAAGGGAGAGAGGGTATTTTATCGGTATTTTAATTCTTTTTACTGCATATACATATTTATGGTTTTCAGAAGAACTCCCTTGCGAGGGGGTTTTGGCTTGCCAAGGAAAAGTCCGTAGGATAAGATACAAGGCATGCCGCATGAGAAATTCAATTACAGCATCTTCTGGAATGAGATCGCCGCCAGGATGCAGACGATACTGTCAGAGCAAGAAAACATCACTTGGCTGAACCGGATTTCCTATGCGGGATCCGAGGAAAACAAGCTCGTGTTGGCTGTGCCGTCGTTGTTCATCCGCGACTACGTCACCACCCAATACAAACAAAAGATTTGTGAGATGCTGGACGAGTTGGTGGGCGAGCACATCGCCGTCGACATTGTTGTGCGCAAGATGAGCGAAGAGGAGCAGGAGACATTGAAGCGTTCAGCTGTGGAGCAGGACGAGAAGCGTCCCGTCCATCGGCGCATCCCTGCCGGGCAACCGTTGGCCGAACCGCAAAAGAAACCGCGCGACCCCAACATCAACCCCACCTACCGCTTCGATTCGTTCGTGGTGGGGGATAACAGCATCTTCGCTTACAACGTCTCGTTGGCCATCGCCAAAAATCCCGGGGCCAGCTACAACCCATGCCTCATTTACGGTGGGGTGGGTTTGGGCAAGACCCATCTCATCCAGTCGATCGGCAATTATATCCAAGAAAACACCCCCGAACTGCAAGTGGTCTATGTGACGGCCGAGATGTTCACCAACGAGTTCATCCAAGCCATACCCGACAAAAAAACCCCCCAGTTCCGCAACAAGTACCGCAAAGCCGACGTGTTGCTCATCGACGACATCCATTTCCTGCAGAAAAAAGACTCGACCCAGGAGGAGTTGTTCCATGTGTTCAACATCCTGTTCGAGGCCAACAAGCAACTGGTGTTCACCTGCGACCGCCCCATCAACGAATTGCAGGATATCGCGGACCGGCTCAAGAACCGCTTCACGCGCGGCATCAATGTCGATCTTCAGCCACCCGATTTCGAGACAAGGTTCGCCATCCTGCACCGCAAGTGTCAGGAAAAAGATTCGTTCATGAGCGAGGAGGTCCTCGATTACATCAGCCGCAATGTGAACACCAATGTCCGTGATTTGGAAGCTTCGCTGATGAAACTGATCGCCTACAGCCAGTTGTTGGGTAAAGAAATCACTTTGGACATAGCCCGGGGGCAGCTGAAGGGGACGTTTTCAACCCAAAAGGACCAATCTTTGCCCGTGGACACCATCATCCGCATCGTGGCCGAGTATTTCAACATTTCGCCATACGACATCAAGGGAAAAAAACGGACGAAATCGGTCGTTCTTCCCCGTCAGATAGCCATGTATGTGGCTCGGGACATCACCGATTTCTCAACCACCGAGATAGGTTACGAATTCGGGGGCCGCGACCACACCACTGTGATGCATTCAATCCAACGGATAGAGGGGTTGATGAAAAGCGATCCGGCCATGGGGGAATCTATCCAGACGATATCCCGTCGGATCCAAGATTACAAACGGGAAAAATAGAGGTCCTACAACCAGTGGATAACCTCTGGACAACCTGTGGACCGGTTGGGGATGATTCGACCGGTTGGGGATAAAGTGGAAAACCTGTGGAAAAAAAGGCCCGGTATTCCACAAGTTTTCCCCTCTTCATACGGTTTGCGTGCATGGATTTGTTGCCTTTATGCACAGTTTTCATGCTATTATTACTACGACTACTGCTTTTTATCATAGAGGAGTTGTGAGATGAAATTTGCCTGTCAGAGAAACACGCTGTTGAAAGAAATCGTCTTGGCCCTCGAGTTCACGTCACAGAGGAACACTCTGACGATCGTTTCCAACGTCCTGCTGGAGACGTATGGCAATACACTTGTCATCAAGGCTACCGATCAAAAAGTCGGCTTCAAGACTGTCGTCGATGTCGAAACCCTGGAAGAGGGCAGCACCACGGTTTTTTGCGACAAGTTTCTCGGAATACTCAGGGCTTTACCCGATGGCAACACGGTGTTCGAGGAATCTGGAGACAAGCTGTTCATCCATCCCGAGAAGGATTCCATCAATTTTGAATTGCGCACCATCGGGGCCGACAAGTTCCCGGCCCTTGAGAATGCTCCCACCGATGCTTGGTTTGCCATCGCTCAGAAAGATGTGTTCGACATGGTCGATCAGACAATCTTTGCCATAAGCGATGACGAGACCAGGTATTTCATGAACGGAGTCTATCTCGAGCACAATCCCGAAGGTTTGACGATGGTGGCCACCGACGGCCGGCGCCTCTCCTTCATAGCCAGGCATTTCCAAGAGATGATCAATCCATTCCCAAGCGTGATCATCCCTGCAAAATTCCTCTCGTTGTTGAAAAAAGCGGGAACCGGCGAGGGCACGCTCGAATTGGCCGTCACCGAGTCGGTCATTTTCGCCCGTTTGGGAAACCAATACATGTATTGCAACCTCATCAAAGGCCAGTTTCCCAACTACAAGCGCGTCATTCCCGCCACACAGACGAACATTTGCCGTCTTTCCATCAGCGATATGCAGGAAGCCCTCAAGCGGGTCTCCTTGTTGGTCGAGAACAAGGCCAAACGGATTTATCTCGATGTCGACGCCGGCGGCGTTACCCTGAGTTCGGAGGAGAGCGATTTCGGGCAAGCCAAGGAGACCATCAGCTGCGACTACATGGGACCCAGTTGCCGGCTGGCCATCAACTACTCCTATTTGGCCAGTCCGCTACGCGTGATGGAGGGCAGCGACTTCCTCGTCTGCTTCACCGAATCAAACCGCGCCATCACAGTGAAACCCGATCCTGAGAAGGATTATTTCCACATCATCATGCCCATGCAGATCGACTGATGCGCTTCCAATCGGTAGGCTTTTGGAATTTCAGGAACCTCGTTGATTCCATGGTCCCCACCGATGCTGGATGCATCGTGTTGACAGGGGCCAACGGACAAGGCAAGACCAACTTTCTCGAAGCTCTGTATGTATTGTGTTATGGTTCCTCGTTCAGGACTCCCATCATGAAGGATCTTGTCCGTCACGGCCAACGCGATTTTTCCCTTTCTGCGGTGGTTCTCGGTGACGACGGCCTTCGTCAGCGCCTGTCGCTGCGCTTCATCGAAGGCAAGCGCGAAATCCTGATCGACGGACGCGAGATCCGTGACCGCAAGGAATTGTTGTACAACATCCCGTGCATCGTGTTCTGCCATGACGACATCGAGTTCTTGCGCGGCAATCCCGAGAACAGGCGCAGGTTTTTCGACCAAACCATGGCGATGCACGATCCGTTGTTCTTTGACGATTTGCGGCGTTATCGGGCGGTTTTACGCCAACGAAACGCTGCCATCAAGGAAGGGTATCGTCAACTGCTTCCCCTGTATGACGAGCAACTGGCGATAACAGGCCTGCGCATCCAACAGCTCAGAGCCGAGGCGGTGGTGGAATTCAACACCGTGTTGCCGCAGGTCTACCGCAAGGTCTCGAAAAGCGAGAGCGACATCCACATCACCTATCGTCCCTCCTGGCACGATTGCACAGAGGTGGCCCAGGTCAAGGAGATGCTGGCCAGGACTGTTGAGCGTGACATGAAAATGCTGACAACGACCAGCGGAATCCATCGCGACCAGTTCATCGTGATGGATTCGCAAGGGCCGTTCGCCGCCAGCGGTTCCACCGGTCAGTTGCGTTTGGCCTCGTTGATTTTCAGGATTGTCCAAGCCGGGTTGTACCGGCAAAAAACCGGTAAACTTCCCATCCTGCTGGTGGATGATGTGTTGTTGGAACTCGACATAGCCAAACGGGAATCATTTTTGGAACAGCTGGGGCAGTACAGCCAAGCTTTCTTCACGTTCCTTCCCGATGAACGCTACCACGCAGACTTGCAATCCAACGGCGATTGCCGCTATCGTGTGGATGAGGGGAGGTTCGTCCTCGATGGCTGAGAAAAGCGTGGGCGAGTTGCTCGACCTGCTGTTGGCGAAGCTGAAGTGCGATCCGTCCGACCAGGTCGGAACCATGGTCCGCGATTGGATCGGCATCGTGGGCGCAGACGCCGCGGTCCATAGCCGGATTGTCGATATCAGAAACGGCACCTTGATTGTGGGAGTCGACCATCCTGCCTGGGCAAGCATCGTCACCATGCGCAAACGGAACATGTTGACCGCCATTTCCAAAAAATTTCCTGACTTGGCGATCAAGCGCATCGAGGTGAGGACAACGGCCCATACTTGACACACGGTCGCCCGGACCGATATACTGCCCCCCTCGGGAGACTGTTCCCGATACCAGTGAAAAATTCCGCGTAAGCGATAAATAATTGGAGATTTTCTCATGAAAAGAACGTACCAGCCCAGTAAAATGAAGAGAAATAGAAAATTCGGGTTCCGCGCCCGCATGGCGACCAAGGGAGGCCGTTTGGTTTTGGCCAGAAGAAGAGCCAAAGGCCGCAAGAAGCTCTCTGTGTGCGATGAGAAAAAGCCTTACTAAGCTGGAAATTGTCAAAAAGAAACCGGAGATTGATCGGATTTTCAAACAAGGCAGGAAGTACTCCTGCCAAGGAGTGCGACTGATGGTCGCGCCCAATGGCAGGAACCAGGACCGGATCGTAGTCATACCCGTCCGCCATTACGGTACTTCCGTGCAAAGAAACAGGATCCGCCGCCAGATCAAAGAGATTTGGCGTTTGGAGAAAAACCGTTTCGCTCCCGGTTTCGATTTTGCTTTCGTGGTGTATCCAGGAAAGGCGGTCGAACATGCCCGGCAAAAGCAGCGACTGACAGAATTGTTCCAACAAGCAGGAGTGTACCTGTCCGACTGAGTCCATATTCCAACCCCTTTCCTGAACAGACAACACCGTTTCGCCATTGACCAGAGCCAGGAGTGGATATGGACAGAAATACCATTATCGCGATTATTCTTTCGGTCATCGTCATCTCAGTGGGATTGACCATCCAAAGCACGTTCTTCGCACCTCAACCGGAACCAACACCCGTACAGACACAAGAGACCGCTCCCGCCGTTGCCCAAAGCGCAACCAATGCCGAAGGGCCGGTTGCAACGACAAGAGAAGGGACGGTTCCGCTAGCATTCGACGCATCGTCGAGCCTTGTTCCGATGGGTGCCGACCCTTCCCGTGAGCGATTCACTTACGACACCGGCGTGTTCATCATAGAATTCGACCCCTCCGGTGCCGGAATCAGCAGCCTCCGCTTGAAGGAGCACTTGGACAAAGGCCAGCCGGTGGAGTTGCTGTTCAACAACGAGCAGACTCCCGTCTCGTTCTTACTGTATGTCGGTGACGATACGACCAAGCCCATCACGGCCCCGTTCTCGTACCGGGTCGAAGGCAACAAAGTCGTCTTCAGCCGCAGCTTCGCCGTTGCCGGTGCTGACGGCAAAGCGACGGCCAATGTCTTCACCATCCAGAAGACTTACAACTTCAGCCAGTCCGATTACCTGTTCGAGATTGTCGTCGACCTGAGGAATTCCCAGAACCTCTCCATCCCGCTCAACCTCAATGGATTCGCCTACACCCTGGCCTTCGAGCCGCAGCTCGGTCCTGAATTCCACCAGACTCCCGACGGCAACTACACCTACCGGCGTTTCTATGTGGAGAAGGGTGGCAAGAAAGAGGCGGTCAAGCTCAAGGACGGCACCTACTCTACCAGCGATTACATCACATGGGCCGCTTTGGCCAGCAAGTACTTTTCCGTCATCGGCATTCCCGACGCAACCCGCTACAGCGTGACGCTGACCGAAGCCAAATCGGCCGAGATCCCGTTGGAATCACGCATGTATTTCTCCCGGCCGGTGGTGAAAGCAGCCAACAGCAGCGACGTGTTCCGTTTCTATATCGGCCCGCAACTCAAAGACCACCTGACCATTTACAACGAAGCCTCGCAGAACGGGTTCGGACTCAAGGACCTCCATCTTGAGAACGCCCTCGACAGCAGCTCGTGGCTCGGTTGGCTCGAGAACATCCTCAAATGGTTGCTGAGCATGTTCTACAAGCTGATCCCCAACTGGGGTGTCGCCATCATCCTGCTGACGATCCTCATAAAGATCGTCTTGCAACCGTTCAGCAAGAAGAGCATGGAGTCGACCTCCAAGATGCAAGCACTCAATCCCCAAATGGAGGAGTTGAGGGCCCGCTACAAGGACAACCCCACCAAGCTCAACCAAGAGATGGGAGAACTGTACAAGCGCGAAAAGATCAATCCGTTGGGCGGCTGCTTGCCGTTGTTGTTCCAGTTCCCGATCTTCATCGCCTTGTATGGATTGTTGAACAAGCACTTCGAATTGCGCGGAGCCATGTTCATCCCCGGGTGGATCGAGGACCTCTCGTTGCCCGAATCGATCATCAACTTCGCTCCCGTTTCCTTGCCTTTGCTCGGAAGCGACATCCGCTTGTTGCCCATCCTCTACGGGGCTTCGATGATCTTCTCGTTCCGCATCAACCAGACCGGCACGCCGCAAAGCGGGATGACCGGCAAGTTCATGATGTACGGTATGCCGATCATGTTCTTCTTCATGCTTTACAACGCCCCCTCCGGATTGCTGTTGTACTGGATGATCCAGAACATCATCTCGATCGGTCAACAGATCTATGTCAACAACAAGCGTAAGAAGAAGGCGGGCGCTTCTCCGGTAGCCGCTTCATCCGCCAAGGACAGCCGCAAGCGTCCCTCGAAACATTGACCATAGCAGGAGCTTTCCACATGTATAGAGAATTCGAAGGAAAAACCGAGCAGGAGGCTGTCGCATTGGCGATAGCCGAACTGCAGATCGATAGGCAGGATTTCGATGTCGAGATTGTCGACACGGGCCGCAAAGGCCTGTTCAAGAAAGGTCCGGTGAAAATCCGGGTGCATCTCGACGACGAGAAGTTCGAAGAAGTCTTCGAGGAAGTGGTCTCCGATGACGAGCCGGTCGCCAAACATATCATCAGCGAGGAATTCGAACAAGAGGTCATCGATTTCGTGACCACCTTGTTGGTGAAGATGGGTTTCCCCGGTAGCGTGGAGGTCGTCTCCCGCAAAGAGGGCAAACTCGGCCTCGACATCGTCTCCAGCCATTCGGCCATCATCATCGGCCGCAAAGGCAAAAACCTTGATGCCATCCAGTTGCTTGCCAATGTGTATGCAGGCAAGCTCGATGAAGAGGTCAAAGTCGTCATCGACAGTGAGAATTACCGGATGCGCCACGAGGAACAACTTGTCAGGATGGCGTTCAAGACAGCCGAGCAGGTAAAACGCAGCGGGAAATCGAGACTGCTCGAACCGATGAATCCGTTCGAAAGGCGCCTCATCCATACTGCGCTGAACGGGTTCGATGGCGTGCAGACGAAAAGCGAAGGCGACGGCCTGTACAAGCAAGTACGGATCCTCAGGGATGACGATGTGCCCCCGTTGAGGTCTTGATTACGTGTATTGGAGAAATTCATGACTCGTCTCGGTAGATCGGTGTTTACCTCGGAGTCGGTGAGCGAAGGCCATCCCGACAAAGTCTGTGATCAGATTTCCGATGCTGTGCTCGATGCCTATCTGGAAAACGATCCCGCCTCTCGTGTAGCGTGCGAAGTGTTCGCCACGACCGACACTGTCGTCGTCGGTGGTGAAATCACCTCACGGGCCACGGTCGACATCGACGCCTTGGTCCGCGATGTCGTGGACGGGATTGGTTACGGTTATCCTGGTTCGGGCTTTGAACCGGCCACCTTGGCTGTCTTGGTGTACCTCAAGGAACAATCGCGCGACATCGCCTTGGGAGTGGACGAAAACAGCAGCCTCTATGGAGGCCAAGGTGCCGGTGACCAAGGGATGATGTTCGGTTATGCCTGCTCGGAAACGCCCGAGTTGATGCCGGCTCCGGTAGTCTTCAGCCATCGCCTGCTCGAACGGGCTGCTGCTGTACGCAAGGACGGCACCTTGGATTGGCTGAGGCCTGACGCCAAAGCCCAAGTGACCGTGCAATACGATCATGGAGTGCCGGTCGGTATCGATACGGTCGTCTTGTCCCATCAACACGACGCCTCCGTTTCACGCCAAGACCTGATCGAAGGCTTGAAGACCGAAGTGATCGAAACCGTGTTGGGTCCGACTGGATTGCTTTCGCCAAAGACCCGTTACTTCATCAATCCGACCGGACGCTTCGTGACCGGTGGTCCGGCCGGGGACACCGGTTTGACCGGACGCAAGATCATCGTCGACACCTACGGCGGCATGGGCCGGCATGGCGGGGGCGCCTTCTCGGGCAAGGATCCGTCAAAAGTCGACCGCTCCGGAGCCTACATGGCCCGTCATGTCGCCAAGAACCTGGTGGCGTGGGGTGTGTGCACCCGTTGTGAAGTCCAGATCTCCTATGCTATCGGATATCCCCAACCGGTCTCCATCTTGGTGGATACCTTCGGTACCTCTTCACGCGACGACGGGGAATTGGAGCGCTTGGTGGCCAGGGAATTCGACTTGTCGCCGGCCGGAATCATCAAGAGCCTCGACCTGTTGCGGCCAATCTATCGGGCCAACGTGAATTACGGCCACTTTGGCAAACCGGGCGTGCCGTGGGAAGCCATCCGCCAGCGTCCGGCTGACTTGATGTGAACTCAGAGTCCTTGCTCCAACTTGGCTCGCAAAGCGGCCGTTTTCTCGGCCGGGAATTGGGCTCCCCGTTGTTGGATGATCTCACCGGCCAAGAACGAAGCGATATTGCCGGCTTGCTCGATTTGCCTGTGCTTGCATAGGCCATAGAGGAATCCGGCGGCGTAGACGTCTCCGGCTCCGGTGGTGTCGACTGGTGTCGATGGCCCTTGGACAGGTATGCGCGAAACCTTGCCGGCGTGGGCGATGAAGGAGCCCCGTTTCCCATTCTTGACCACGGCGATCGGACAGAGCTTGCCCATCGACCTACAGCATTCGTAGGCATCGTAGTTGTCGAACAGGATGCGGGCCTCCTCGCTGTTGGCAAAGACGATGTCGGCTTGTCTGGAGATAAGTTCGAGGAAGGTGTCGCGGTTGCGGCCCACCGCGAAGGGATCGGCGATGTCGAACGACACCTGCGTCCCGGCCGCTTTGGCGATGTGCAGCGCCTTCATCACCGCATCCCGCTGCGATTGGGTGTCCCACATGTATCCGGTGAAATGGAAGTAATCGGCGTCGCGGACCGATTGCTCGACCACATCCTCTTTCTGATAATACCGGTTGGCGCCCAGATAGGTGTTCATCGTCCGTTCCGAATCGGGCGAGATGAGGATGATGGAAGATCCGGTCGGTTCTTTGCAGAACGCCAACTCGTCGCGCACTGCCAGTTCCCCCAGGCGGTTTTTATAGATTGTACCGAATTCGTCGTCCCCCACCTTGCCGGCCAAGGTCGCTTCGATGCCCAACGAAGCCAACGTGATGATGGTGTTGGGACACGAGCCTCCGCATGAATAGGAGACCGACTTACCGGCAAGGAAAGCCAGCAACTCACGCCGGCGCCTTTCGTCGATCAAGTGCATCGTCCCTTTATGGATCCCGAGGTTCGAAAGATCTTCGTCGGCCACCTGCGCAATGATGTCGATCAATGGATTACCGATTCCATACACTCTCGGCTCTTGATGCTTCATACCGACATAGTATACGCATTCGCAAGCCGGCACAACTCGTAACTTGGATTGTCAAACGGCCATAACGACTGTACCATGGAGCCATGGCGTCATACACGATCACCGGCGGAAAGAGTTTGAGCGGGACCATCGCCATCAGCGGCAACAAAAATGCGGCTTTGCCGTGTCTTGCGGCCACGCTGTTGACCGATGAGCGGGTTGTCTTGAACAACCTGCCCCAGATCGAGGACGTCCACATCATGGTGTCGTTGCTCGAGCATCTCGGATCGCGAGTGGAACGCTTGTCACCTCATGCGGTGGCGGTCACCAGTGCACCCGCAAACCGGTCCCATGATGAGCTGTTGCCGAGCCGTTTGGTCGATGCCATCCGGGCTTCTATCCTGTTGGCCGGTCCATTGGTCGCCCGCCGCAGCAAAGTGATCTTGCCGCCCCCGGGGGGTGACGTGATCGGATTCAGGCGGTTGGACACCCACTTCTTAGGCCTGCAAGCATTGGGTTGCACCTGCCGGATTTCTGCGGATGGATTGCTGGAATTGGAGGCAAAGCGGTTGGCCGGCTCGACAATCTTCCTCGACGAGGCTTCGGTCACCGCCACCGAGAACGTCATCATGGCTGCCGTACTGTGCCCAGGCGAAACGGTAATCGCCAATGCCGCTTGTGAACCGCATGTCCAAGACTTGTGCGCCATGCTCGTCTCGATGGGCGCCCGTATTTCGGGAATCGGTTCGAACCTGCTGACCATCGGAGGGGTCGCCAGCTTGGGTGGTTGTGAATTCACCATTGGAGCGGACTACATGGAGGTCGGTTCGTTCATCGGTTTGGCAGCCGCCACCCATGGGGAGTTAGAGCTCACCGGGGTTAACCTTCGCCACCTTCCCATGATCCGGCTGGGCTTTGAACGGATCGGGATCGAATGGGTGGAGACGGGACCTTCGTCGATCATGATCCCGGCCAAACAGAGGAGGACCATCCGCAAAGCCCTGGACGGGGGCACCCCGAAAATCGATGACGCCCCTTGGCCAGGTTTCCCGGCCGACTTGCTCAGCATCATCACCGTTGCCTCCACCCAGATGCGGGGGGCCGTCCTCATCCATGAGAAAATGTACGAGACCCGCATGTTCTTCATTGACTGGCTCGTGAGGATGGGCGCGGACATCATCCTGTGCGACCCCCATCGGGCGGTCGTGAACGGACCCGCCCGGCTGAAGAGCGCTGTGGTCACCAGTCCCGATGTCCGCGCCGGTATGGCGTTGGTCATCGCAGCCTTGTGTGCCCATGGTGTTTCGACTATCCAAAACATCTACCAAATCGAACGGGGTTATGAACACTTAGCACAGAAGCTCATGGGGGTTGGCGCTGCAATCGTACGAAGTGAATAACCATTAGAGAATCAATGATTTACCATACCGTTTCTGTACATGAGAAACAACTTTTCCCACACTAGTCCACAAGTTATCCACAGGTTGTTGTCCACCTCGTGCACTAGTGTGTCCTAGGTTGACGAAGAACCTTTCTGAACGCTTCTGTCCGACACGATTCCCCTTGGTTGTCAATTTATTATTTTATAAGTAAATGATATATGTTCAGTTACTGAATTCCCGCCTAATTCTTATATAATTATGATAGCTATTAAACATATTGCTCCGATACAACTAGATAAGCAGTATTCCACAAGTTATCCACAAGATTTCAGGCATGTTCATGACGAGTATCCGACCGTTTGTTCGGAAGCCGTACGACATGTTTCTTTTCTCTCCTTCTGAAGATAAATCGGTTTCCGGTGGAGGAGATGAGTCGAGACTGGGACATGGTCTAGCGACAGTTCTCGATGATTGGAGGAGAATAATAGCAACGTGTCGATTTCGTGGAACAACTCCCGTACGTTGCCTGGCCAAGCAGCCTGCTTCAAGTCCATCATCGTTTTATCCGCGACAGGACGGTCCTCGCCCAACTGCTTCAGGCGATGGGCCACGAGCACTTCGATGTCCTCGATGCGCTCCCTAAGGGGAGGGATCCTGATAGTCATCTGGTCTATCCTGTAATAGAAGTCGGACCTGAACAAGCGTTGCTCGACGAGGTGCTCCAACGCAACATTGGAAGCGGTGATCAACTTGAACGAGGTCCGCGAGAGTGAGTCTGATCCGAGTTGCCGGTACGTCCCGCCATCGAGCAAGCGCAGCATCAACCCTTGGGTGGCTGCATCCATCAACTCGATCTCGTCGAGGAACAAGATGCCGCCATCGGCGTTCCTTACCAATCCGTGCCGTTCCTCACCGGCACCGGTGAATGCATTGCGGGTGTGCCCGAACAGCGCTGCCGCACCCAACGGCCCCGCCAGCGTGGCACAGTTTACCGTCACCATCGGTTTGGCGAGGTGGGACCCTGCATGCAACAACCGGGCGACCAATTCCTTGCCGGTCCCCGACTCCCCGCTGATGTGGACCTTGCTGAAGGTCGTGGCGATTTTGGCGATGATGCGCCTGATGTCGCGCATCGCCCGGGAATTGCCCACCAATACTTCGGAAAACCGGTCCTCAGCGGGATCGAGGTGTGCTTCGATCGCGGCGGTATCCATATGCGTCTCGAGGGCCGCTAGGGCTCCAAGATCGAGCGCTGTTTCAAACAGTTGTCCAAATTCGACCGGTTTGGCAAGGAATGCGATGTGGCGTTCGCGCACCAGCAGTCCCGGAGCCGCTTGCATCCCCACTGGTTGCGGGACGATGATGATTTTTGGTCCCGATGCACCGATCGATACCAAATAATAGAGAAGCTGCCCCAACGCCAAGCAGGGCCATTCTGCGTCCAAGACGAATAACGCATGCTTGTCCTTGGACATCGCTGGGCTCAAGCGGTCCAGCTGGCCAGTATCGATCGCGCAATGGGCGGGAAAGGCAAGGTCATGGTTGATCAACGCCCGTAGGCGAAGGTTTTTCGTGACAAGGTACAGCGCCATGCAGCGACTCCCTGCGCATTGATGAGGCTTTTCTGCCTTGTGGTGGGTTCCACCAGTGTACTGTGGTTCAATGCTGCCGGGAATGCTTCAAAAACGCAACATGGGCATCAACGGGTCTTGGATGTGAGCAATGTCTGGGTCACTGCCAATGCGTACAAAGCCGCTGTCTCCGAGCGGAGGATGTTTGTCTCTAGGTGCACCGGGATGAATCCGTGACCTTGCAAGGTGGCGACTTCTTCGCTTGAAAAACCGCCTTCCGGCCCAATGGCCACAGCCACATCGAGAATTTCCGAGTTCCATTCCACTCGCTGTAAAATATCGACGATCGAGTCGCCGCCAAGTGGTTGTTCGTGAAACAGGAGGGCCGGTCCGCGCGCGTGCCAATCAGGTCCCACTTGAGCGAGGGTCTTGGCGTCGTCGATGAAGGTGGGGATGCTTGAGCCACTCTGCTGCAGCGCCTCTTTGACGATGGCTTCGTAGCGTTGTTTGCGGTTGAGCAATGCAGCCTCATCCTTGTCGGAGAAATCGACGACGCAGTGGGCCGTCTGCACCAAAATGATGCGGGCTGTGCCGATCTCGGTCGCTTGACGGACGATTTGTTCCAACTTGCGACCTTTGCACAACCCCATGTACAGGTGGATGTGCGGCAGTTTGCCGGCCAACTGCGGCAATGTTTCACGGTTGCTTATGAAGCTGCCCCCGGCCGGTGTGCACGCAAGGCAACAGCCATCGTGTTCTTTGGAGACAAGGACAAGATCCCAAGCGTTTCCCTGCATGTCACGGCCGGCGAACGTGTCGCCCTCTTTCATCCTCAGGACTTTAAGCAAATAATGGGAATCTTTCCCGTTGAGCTGCACCGTTGGCTCACCGGCGAACCAACGGGGCAATATATAGGTGCGCATCAACGGCCTTTTTTAAGCAATTCGATCGCTCTGTTGAGGACGGGATCGAAATCAGGATCGACAATCGGCCGCTCGTCATAGGGTATCCGCTGCAAATATTCACGGCGCAACAGCAACCGGTACAGTTCTGACGGCAATGGGTCGGTCTGCGATTGCATCTGGTTGAGGAACAAGTCCATGGCTTCTTGGGAATATTCGGGATGGGCGTCGACAAAGACCTCGACAGTCCCGCTATCGACGAAGGCGGTGTATGTGTCCATGTCCTCATCGGAGACGGTGACCTCCTCCACTTCGATGTCAACGGAAATACCCGTTTTGTGGATGTCGTTACCGTTGGGCGTGCGGTACTGGCTGGTCGTCAGGGTGTAGTATCCTTCATCGAACGGGGAGACAAGTTGGATCAGTCCCTTGCCATAGGTCGTCGTTCCGACCAACGTGGCCCGTTTATTGTCTTTCAATGCACCTGCCAAGATTTCAGAACTCGATGCTGAGCCTTTGTTCACCAGCAAGGCCATCGGCAGGGTCGTCGGCAACAAAACCGCCTGGTCGGCCACATAGGTCTTCTCTTTGGTGTCGTTCTTTCCATGGATGTGGACGATGGGCTTGTTGGATAAGAACATGTCGGCCACCGACAGGGCCGCATCCACTATTCCACCGGGATTGTCCCTTAGGTCGACGATGATGCCCGACAAGCGCTTCTTGGAGAATTCTTCGATGACCGCACGGGCTTGCTCGGCAGTTGAGTTGGTGAATTGGGTGATCCTCAGGTATCCGATGTTCCCTTCAATGTAAGCTTTGGACACCGTGGGCACCGAAACGATCTTGCGGACGACCGAGACATCGAATACGACCGAACCGCGTTGGATCGTGAGGACCACGACGGTGTCGGGCAAACCCTTCAGGGCCCGCGAAGCCTCGTTGGCTTCCAAATCATCGACCGCTTGGCCGTCGATGTGGGAGATGAGGTCTCCCGACCTGAGTCCGGCCAGTTCGGCAGGAGACCCGGGGAAGACCGACGTGATGTTCACCATGTAGGTGTCGGGTTTGCTGAAGTCCCGGTATTCCAGATAATTCTTGGAGATGTAGGCTCCGATACCTCCGTAGGTACCGGTCGTCTCCTCACTGAAATCAGAGGCTTCTTGGGCGACGACATAGCCCGAGTACGGATCATCCAAAGCGGTGAACAAGGCCTTGGCCATCGCTTCGTAGACGGTATTGTCGTCGATATCGAACAAAAAGTCGCGGTCCACCAAACGGTAGAGCAACTCCAGCTTGCGCATGTTGACCGAAATCTCATCGGTCCGCGTAGTGGCCTGCGGTTGGCTTTGGTAGTAGAACAAGCTTGAAACCAATTGCTCGTCAACTCCTCCGGCAGCCATGGCTGGCGCGATGAAGATCATCAATGCGAAATATACAATCACGATGATGTTGGTTCTCTTTGCTTTCATGGCATGAATATACTGCATTTCAACGCAGCAGGCCACAACTTGGCAGAGTACTTCATATGCGCATGGTTGACCATGGCCCGCTTGAATCGTACACTCAGAGCATGCCGCTGTTCATCGAATACCCTTCTTGGATATCCCCGTATGTGTTCGCCGCCCTTCCCATCAGGTGGTACAGCCTGATGTACATCGTGGCGTTCGGCATCACCTTCGCTTTGTATGTCCGCCAACTGAAACGCAAGGAAATCGACGGTACCGTCGACGATGCGATGAACCTGTTCCTCTATGCCATCGCCGGCCTCATCGTGGGAGCTCGACTGTTCTCGGCTTTGGTCTATGACGGTTCTTGGTATTACTGGCGCCAACCATGGTTGATCTTCTGGCCGTTCCGTGACGGCCGTTTCGTGGGTTTGCCCGGCATGAGCTATCATGGTGGGCTTGTCGGAGCAGTGCTCGGCGTGCTGCTCTATTGCCGGCGCGAACGCAAGGATTTCTTGAGCGTCGCCGACGCTCTGGTGGCCGGCATCCCGTTAGGGTATACCTTCGGAAGATTGGGCAATTTCATCAATGGAGAATTGTGGGGCCGGGTTTCGTTTGCGCCATGGGCGATGGTGTTCCCCGATGCACCCCGTCAGTCGACTACGCTGGAATGGGTGCGCGCCGTAGCCGATCGAATCGGTTTGCCCTATGCGGTCGGGGAGATGGTCAATCTACCGCGTCATCCCTCCCAATTGTACGAAGCATTGTTCGAAGGGGTGTTTTTGTGGTTGGTTCTGTGGTTCATCGTCAAACCGCGCAGGAAGCATCCCGGCAGCCTGCTGAGTTGGTATTTGATCGGTTATGGTGCCGTGAGGTTCGTCATCGAGTATCTGCGCGAGCCCGATGCCAACTTGGGTTTCATCCTTGCATGGGGCGGGTCGACGAAGCCGACGGCCCTGTTCGAGTCGGTTTTCAACATCTCTTTGGGACAAATATTCTGTCTGGCGATGATCGTATCCGGTTTGTTCCTGTTGTGGCTCACCCGTGCGAGAAGCGTACGGCAAGCAGAATCCCGCCGCTCGGCCATGGAAGCAGAGCAGCGGCGTCTTGCAGCCGTCAGTAGCCGCAAACAACGCAAGAAGAGAAAAAAATGATCACCCGATAATCTTTGGAGGCACTATGGATACGATAGCCGAACGCTTGGAGTCTTTGCGCGCCATCATGCGTGAACAACACATCGATGCCTGGATCGTCACCGGAACCGATCCCCATGCGAGCGAGTATGTCGCCCCTCGTTGGCGGACCCGGGAATGGATTTCTGGTTTCACCGGCTCGGCTGGTACCGTGGTGGTCACCTTGGACCGGGCGCTGTTGTGGGTCGACTCCCGTTATTACCTCCAAGGGGCCCAACAAATCAGCGGTACGCCCTTTGAGTTGCAACAGCTGGACGCCCCCGGTGTCGTCGACCATGTCCAATGGCTGGCACAAAACCTTGCCCCGGCCAGTCGGATTGGGTTCGACGCCGAGACGATGACGGTAAGCGCGAAGCGGAATGTGGAACGGGCTCTGTTCGGTCGCCATCTTAACGTGGTGGGGACCGACGATTGGTTCGAACGTTGTTGGACCGATCGGCCCTCGATGCCGAATGCACCGGTGGTTCCGATGAACGATGACTTCATCGGATTGACAGCAAACGAGAAACTAAATCTCGTCAGGCAGGAGTGTCGTCGCAAAGGGTGCACCCACACTGTGCTGTCGAGTTTGGATGACATCGCGTGGTTGCTCAACGTGCGCGGTTCGGACATCGCCTACAATCCCGTCTTCCTCGGCTATGTCCTCGTCGGTCCCGATTCAGCGGTGTTGTGTGCGAGCGATGAGCGCTTCGATTCCGTCACCGCCATGAAAATCGGCGATGTGGCCGAAATAAAGCCGTACGATGCCATTTTTGAGTTGCTTGCCGGCTTGCCAGTCGATGGCACATGCCTTTATTTCTCGCCGGACAAGACTTCGGTTCGGCTGCACCAAGCATTGCCAAAAGGCATGGCGGTCTTGGAAGGTCGCGACATCACCACCGACTTGAAAGCTGCTAAAAACGAAAGCGAGCTGGAAGGGATGCGGAGGGCTCACCTGTTGGACGGCATTGCATTGGTGAAATTCTTGGCAAGATTGGCCTCCTCCAATCAAACCTACAACGAGATATCGTTGGCCAATGAACTGGAACGGGCCCGCAGCGAAAGCGATGAGTATCTCGGTCCCTCGTTTGCTCCAATCGCAGGATATCGCGGTCATGGCGCATTGGCCCATTACAGTGCGACAGATCAGTCGGCGTCGTTGTTGGAAGGGTCGGGATTGCTGGTTCTCGATACGGGAGCCCAGTATTCTTGCGGAACCACCGACGTGACCCGCACGTTGCTGTTCGGTAGCGCAGATGACGAAATGCGCCGTGATTACACTCTTGTACTCAAAGGCAACCTCGCGTTGGCCGCACAACGTTTCCCGCAAGGGACCTGTGGCTACCAACTCGA